>NZ_CAMXWW010000004.1:0-154898 GCF_947252745.1 uncultured Lawsonella sp.
GGCGTGGCCCCACCGATAATGGTGGGGCCACGCCTCTATTTCGCCCATCGCCGGAACAGACAACGTCGTCAGAAGGTCAGGCTCTCTCAGAAGGGGAAACCTTGAGTGTTGAGAACTGCCCACATCACAGGTGCTGAGATAATACCTACGACTAGCCAGACAAGTGCCCCCCACTTGGGGCGAGTCGCCCATCCCCAGCGACCATCGACCGACCATCGGCCAGCGCCAGCCAGAATGACGGTTGCCGCCATCACAGCGATCAGGGTGATGATCTCGTAGGGGCCCTTTTGGCTCGAGAGAAACGCAGTGTCGCCGAGTGTGAGATGGGTGAGCGTAGCCATGCCCATCACTCCCAACAGTGCGGATGCACCCGCAGGAGCAAAAAGGCCCAGTGCCACAATGACGCCGCCCACCAGCTCTGTGACACCCGCACCGATAGCGAGAAGCTCGGTGTAGTTGGTGAAGCCAATAGAATGCAGGAGCTGCTCGGTGCTAGCGATAGACCCACCGAAGAGACCAAAGAGCTTATCTGCACCATGCAGTGCCATGATGATGCCGAGCGTCGCACGCAGAAGGAAAAGACCAAAGTCGATAGTGCCACGGTCGGAGCGCGGAGCAACGTCCTCGTCGGCGTCGGGCTCGTCACCCTCACCATTGTCCGGGACAGGAGCAGCCACAACTGGGGCTGGCGCTAATACCGCGGTCTCGGTTGCAGCGGAGTAAAGTGGCTCCACTGACGGTACGTAGAAGCTCTCTTCTGCCTCTGGGACGGGTGTGATGACCGTTGTCTCCCCTTCTGCCATGTCGCTGAAGGCGATAGGTTGTTCTGCGACCGGGATGTACTCCTCTTGACTGTCGGCGTCAGTCATTTCGGGAGCATCGAGCTCCCGCAGTGCGCCCTCCGCTTCCAGCGCAGGTTCATCATTCACTGCAGGTTCATCATCCTGCGCAGAGTCTTCGATCTGTATCGATTCGTCTTCCGCAGGCTCATTATCAGAGGACACCCCCGCTAGATTTCCGCCCGCGAGCTCTTCTTGTTGTGCCACAGAGATGGTGTCAACATCCGCTAGCAGATCCTCCATAAGGAGATCGTCTTCGGTGATCGGTTCAATCCGCTCGGGGACGGCTCGCCGCGGCGGCAAAGTGGGCTCAGGCTCGTTGGTAGGTGCGGGGTTTACGTCTTCGCTCATGCGTCCAGGATAACGGCTTATCCTGTGAAAATGCAGGACATCCCGGGTGAGTCGCTGAGGGCGACAACCCGGGATGTCCGGTTAAAGAGGTTTACGAGCAGATCTCGATGACGATCTCACGCACGCGCGCAGCGTCTGCTTGCCCACGTGTCGCCTTCATCACTGCACCGATGATGGCACCTGCTGCCTGCACCTTTCCGTCACGGATCTTATCTGCCACGTCAGGCTGAGCTGCTAGGGCCTCTTCCACCGCAGTGCGCAGTGCAGAGTCGTCAGAGACGACTGCCAGGCCACGCTTCTCGACAATGTCGGCAGGATCTCCCTCCCCTTCGAGAACCCCATCAACAACCTGTCGGGCAAGCTTATTAGTGAGCTTCCCCTCAGACACCATACCGATGACCTCAGCCACCTGCCGGGGAGTAATCGGGAGTCCTTCCAGCTCCACACCACGATTATTAGCCTGCTGGGTCAGATAGGACACCCACCAGTTACGTGCCTCTGCGGAGGACGCTCCTGCCTCGACGGTATCAGCAACGAGATCCATTGCTCCGGTGTTGACAAGATCGCGCAGCTCTTCATCAGAAAGCTGCCACTCTTTCTGGAGCCGAGCTCGCCGTACCCAGGGAAGTTCTGGCAGCGTAGCGCGAATCTCTTCGACTCGCTCACGCGATACAACAACCGGGGCAAGATCTGGGTCGTTGAAGTAGCGGTAATCGGCGGAGGTCTCTTTAGGCCTACCTGCCGCAGTGGTGCCCGTGGTTTCGAGGAAATGACGTGTCTCGAGCCGGATCTCTCCACCGTCTTCAAGCACAGCGGCCTGACGGCACATTTCGTAACGCACCGCGGTCTCGATGGATTTAAGGGTGTTGACGTTCTTGGTTTCAGTTCGAGTGCCGAACTCGGTCGTCCCCACAGGGCGGAGCGAAAGGTTGACATCGGCACGCATCGACCCCTGCGCCATATTGACGTCCGAGACCTTGAGCGAACGAATCACATCGCGGAGCGCCGTCACGTACGCACGGGCTACTTCCGGGGCCCGCTCCCCCGCTCCTTCAATCGGCTTCGTCACGATTTCGATGAGCGGTACGCCGGCACGGTTGATGTCGAGGAGCGAGTGGGTGGCACCGTTGATGCGACCAGTTTCGCCACCGATGTGGGTGAGTTTTCCGGTGTCCTCCTCCATGTGGGCGCGCTCGATGTCAACACGGAAGGGAGTGCCATCAGCGAGCTCAAATTCCAGGTAGCCGTCAAAGGCGATGGGCTCGTCATATTGGCTGATCTGGTAGTTCTTCGGCTGGTCGGGGTAGAAGTAGTTCTTCCGAGCGAAACGTGAATAGGGAGCAATTTCGCAGTTGAGAGCCAAACCAATCTTGATGGCCCAATCGACAGCTTGCTGGTTGACGACCGGCAAGGCACCCGGTAGCCCCATGCAGGTGGGGCTGACATGAGTATTGGGTTCTGCCCCGAAGGCAGTGGGGCTATTGCAGAACATCTTGGTCTCTGTAGAGAGTTCTACGTGGACTTCCAATCCCATGACGGGATCGTACTTCGCAATTACCTCGTCGAAGTCGAGGATGTCATCTACACGGGCGCTAGTCATGTTTTCCAGTTTAGGTGAGTGAGACGGTTCTTGCAGTATCGGCCCGACACTTCGTTCTTAGCCGAGACGGCCAGGAACATCGGTGTCGAGCCGATACTCACTGTAGAGGGGATAAATATTGCCGGTGCGTCTGCTTCTACCGATGGGAGACGGTGAAGAGGGTAGCGCATCCTGCCAGTTGGGGATTATCCGAAGAGAGCTTCCATTTCCTTGTAACGGTCCATCGGAACTTTCTTGGGATGGCCGACAGCGTCGTCAAGGGAGATACGTTCGATGCGGTCATTGCGTACAGCAACGACCTTCCCAAAGTCTCCTTCAGCCACGGCGTGCACGGCATTCACACCAAAACGGGTACCGAGGACACGGTCAAAGGCAGTGGGGGTACCGCCACGCTGGATGTGGCCCAGCACGGTAGTCCGGATGTCGCGGTCATTCAGACGGCTACGAAGTTCGTCACCGAGCTGCTGTGCAACACCGGTGTAGATTTCGTGGCCGAACTTGTCGATGCCACCGGAACGCATTTCCATAGTGCCTTCCTTGGGAAGTGCGCCCTCGGCAACGACGCAGATGGCATAGGATTCGCCCATTTGGAAACGACGCTCCATGAGCTTGGCGATTTGGTTCACGTCGAAGGGAACTTCTGGAATAACGACCATATGGGCACCACCGGCCATGCCTGCTTGTAGGGCGATCCACCCGGCGTTGCGTCCCATCACCTCCACCAGTATGACGCGCTGGTGGGATTCTGCGGTGGTGTGGAGACGGTCAATGGCATCGGTAGCGATGGACACCGCGGTGTCAAAGCCGAAGGTGTAGTCGGTGTTGGCGACGTCGTTGTCGATGGTCTTGGGAACGCCAACGACATTGATGCCGTTTTCCATGAGCCAACGCCCACCGCGCAAAGTACCGTCACCACCAATGGGGATAACAGCATCGATCTCATTGTCGGCAAGGGTGGCCTTGATGTCGTCTAAGCGAGATTCCAGCTCGCGCGGATTCATACGGCCGGTACCCAGAATGGTGCCGCCTTGGCCGAGAATCTTATCGATGCTTTCGTTGTCGTAGAGCTGCACGCGGAGGTTGTTAACCAGACCGTTCCATCCGTCGTGGAAACCCACCACGGTAGCGTCGTAGCAGCTGTTAGCAGTACGAACGACACCACGAATAACTGCGTTCAGACCGGGGCAGTCACCGCCGGCGGTCAGTACGCCAATTCGAAGACCCATGTGACTAATCCTTCTCTATCGCTTTTCCGAGGAAAAGTGCTTCTAGATGCAGTGTACCGGTAGAAACTCAAGAAAACTTAAACGATCAAGCATCAGGTACATCTGAACTACCGCAGCTTCAGCGGTTATGTAACCAGGCTACGCCGAAATCCTCCCCTTCGCCCCGGTTTCTCGGACGAGAGGAGGATCTCTTAGCGACTTCTCAATCTCTCTACCAGCGGATTACTCCCCGATCGGACCACGCGCCTTTTCAAAAGCAGCACCCACCCGGTAGAGACGAGCATCTTCCAATGCCGGTGCCATAATCTGCAGGCCAACCGGCATACCGGAATCCGAGGCCACTCCTGCTGGTACAGACATGCCACACATTCCTGCCAGATTCAACGGCAACGTGTATAGGTCAAAGAGGTACATGGATACAGGATCATCTACGCGCTCACCCAGTTTGAAGGCAGTCTGCGGCGTAGTCGGTGAGACAAGCACATCGACCTTCTCATACGCCTTCTGGAAATCCTGAGCGATGAGGGTACGCACCTTTTGTGCTTGCCCGTAGTACGCGTCGTAGTAGCCAGCCGACAGTGCGTAGGTGCCAATGATAATACGGCGCTTCACTTCCTTGCCGAAGCCGGCAGCACGAGTTAGCGACATGACCTCTTCCGCAGAATGGGTACCGTCATCACCCACCCGCAAGCCGTAGCGCATACCGTCGAAACGCGCGAGATTGGACGAGACCTCAGACGGCAGAATGAGGTAATAAGCAGCCAACGCATGCGGGAAGTTGGGGCACGATACCTCCATGATTTCTGCCCCCAGACCCTTCAGCGTTTCCACTGCCTTCTGGAAAGACTCCGCGACACCCGGCTGGCATCCTTCATCCGTGAGGAATTCCTTGATGACGCCAACCTTCACGCCTGAGAGATCTCTCTCCTGCCCTTCCAGCGCAGCGCTCACCATATCGGGAATCTCGACTGCCAGAGAAGTCGAGTCATGCTCGTCATGTCCCGCAATAATGTTGTGCAGCATAGCCGTATCCAGCACAGTGCGTGCACACGGACCACCCTGATCAAGGGAAGATGCACATGCCACTAGGCCGTAACGAGAAACAGTGCCGTATGTCGGCTTCACCCCCACCGTAGCGGTAAGAGCAGCAGGTTGTCGGATGGAACCACCGGTATCCGTACCGATCGCCAACGGCGCCTCATAGGATGCCAGTGCGGCTGCTGAACCACCACCAGAACCACCCGGCGTACGCTCTTTGTCCCACGGGTTGAAGGTCGGCCCGAAAGCAGAGTTCTCCGTGGAGGAGCCCATGGCGAACTCATCCATATTGGTCTTACCGAGAATCGGAATGCCCGCTTCCCGCAGTTTCTTCGTGACAGTAGCGTCATACTGCGGCACATACCCCTCCAAGATCTTGGAGGCACAGGTCGTCGGAGCGTCCGTAGTAGTAAACACATCCTTCAGGGCGATAGGTACACCAGCTAATGGGGAAGCTGGCTGTTTCCCCGCAGCAATGTCCTCATCGACCCGCCGGGCAGTCGCCAAAGCTTCCTCTGCACCGACGTGTAGGAAGGCGTGGATCTCCCCGTCTACCTCAGCAATACGATCGAGGAATGCTTGCGTTACCGCCACCGATGACAATTCGCCAGAGTGGATGCGCTGAGCCAGGGTGGAGGCATCCAGAGACAGGATGGAATCTGCCGGAACCGTACGAAGAGCGTTCATGTCGATTACTCCCCTCCTTCACCCAGAATCTGAGGAACAACGATGCGGCCATCTTCGACCTCGGGCGCTTGGCTCAACACTTCTTCCTGGGAAAGGCACGGCTTAATGACATCCTCATGAGCGACGTTTTGGATCGCCACTGGGTGACTCATCGCCTCAACACCTTCAGTATCGAGCTCCGTGATGACATTCACGTGCTGCAAAATATCTTTGATCTGGCCAGCCAACTCATCCAGCTCGTCATCCGCCAACGCTAAACGCGCCAACTTGGCGAGGTGAGCGACATCGTCACGGGTAATACCGTCCACTGAAGCACCTTCCTTCGAGGTTGTACTGTGCGCATGCAGTCGTACGCTGCACATGCTACCGCGTTGCAGTAGGAACAAGCCACACGTAACAGCGAACCGTGAGGCCGGGAATAGGGTCCCAGAATCGAGAGGGCTCCAGCTTGAAACCTGCCCTTTCGTAGATGCGGTGGGCGTTCGTCATAGTGTCTTGACTGGACAGCACCAACTGTCGATAACCATTCTGAACAGCAAATTCTTGACATTCCCGAACAAGAGAAGTACCAATTCCTCTGCCCCGAGCAGACTCATCTACTGCCAACATCCGCATCTCAATCTCATCATCGGCAGCAATAGCCGCCCACGGGCTACCCCCTGCTGCCAGAGTAACCGCCCCGAGAATCTCGCCAGTTGCTGCATCTTCCGCTACGAAATGTGCGGTCGCTTCCCGAAAGCGAGGCGCCACATCGCGCAGAATGTCGAGGTAGGGGGAATTTGGTTCCTCATAGGGGATGTAGGTCGTAAACGTCATCTCACCTACCCCCACCAGATCAGATTCCTGCATAGCGCGAATGATCACTCCATCAGGTGACAGGTCGCTCATCTGTCTCTCTCCTTCAGTGCAGCTTCCCCACCTTGCAGCAGGGTGACGAATTGTGCCTCTGTAAGCACGGGAATACCAAGCGTTTCGGCCTTGGTCAGCTTCGCACCGGCATTCTCCCCAGCCACCACATAGTCTGTCTTCTTCGAGACAGACCCCGCTGCTTTACCTCCCCGTGACAGAATCGCCTCTTTCACTGAATCACGAGTGAAACCTTCCAACGCACCAGTAGCGACGATAGTGAGACCTTCCAGGGTAGGCCGCTGGACAGATTCTTGCCGATCTTCCATTTGCACGCCCGCGGCAGCCCACTTCGCCACAATGTTCCGATGCCAGTCCACCGAAAACCACTCCACCAAGGCGTCAGCAATAATCCCACCGACTCCCTCCACTTCAGCAAAGGCAGCAGCGTCACCCTGCACCGCCAGCTGTTCGATCTCCATCATGCTGTGGAAGGTCGCAGCTAGGGAGCGGGCCGCAGTCGGACCGACATGCCGGATCGATAACGCCACAAGGACGCGCCAGAAGGGGCGCTTTTTCGCATCCGCAAGGTTCTGGAGCAGCTTCTCTCCGGTTTTTGAGAGAATGACCCGTTTCCCATCAACCTCCCCAACAGGTGTGTCTGTATAACGAGGATCGGTATCGATACGGCGGGGAGCATTTCGGGTGTATTGGGATGTGCGAAGGAGATCATCAGCAGTGAGGGTGAAAAGATCTCCCTCATTATGCAGAATCCCGCGCTCATAGAGATCGCGTGCGCCCTTCTCTCCCAGAGCCTCAATATCTAAAGCGGAACGACTGGCCAAATAGAACAGCCTTTCCCGGAGCTGCGCTGAACAACTTTGTGTGTTGGGGCAACGCCAATCCTGATCGGATTCCTTTTCGGGGGCGAGCAGGGCCCCACATTCTGGGCAATGGGTGGGGAAAACAAACTCTTTTTCGTCCCCAGTACGAGCGTCGACGAGGGGTCCCAATACTTCCGGGATCACTTCGCCAGCTTTGCGTATAACCACCTGATCACCAATCAGCACACCTTTACGTTTAACTTCGAATTGGTTGTGCAAGGTGGCATTTGACACTGTTGATCCGGCAACTGTAACGGGTTCCATGAATGCATAGGGAGTCACTCGGCCAGTACGCCCCACTGACACACGAATATCTACTAGGGTGGTGATGGCTTCTTCCGGTGGATACTTGTATGCCACTGCCCAACGAGGCACCCGCGACGTTGCTCCGAGATCCCGCTGCTCCGCGATGTTGTTGAGCTTAACGACTAACCCGTCTGTCTCATGTTCTACCTCGGCACGATACTCACCCCAATAGCGCATCTTCTCAAGCACTGCCGCAATGCCGCACACTCGCTCTGTCTTATCGGAAACATGAAGCCCCCACGCTGCCATGGCGTGGTAGGCATCCCACTGTGTGGCAGGCTGGAACCCCTCCGTCTTCCCCAAACCATGGCAGATCATACGCAGATGTCGTCGCGCCACCTCAGCAGGGTCTTTCTGGCGCAGCGAGCCGGCTGCAGCATTGCGTGGATTAGCAAACGGCTTAGGTTTTCGACCCGCTTCTTCCGCCTCCGAAACAATCCGCGCATTGAGTTCGGCAAAGTCATCAAGAGCGAAGTACACCTCCCCACGAACCTCCAGAAGCGCTGGCAGCGGATAGTCGGGATGATCCGTGAGACGTACGGGGATATCCGCGATAGTGCGCGCATTGAGTGTAATGTCCTCCCCGACCCGCCCGTCTCCTCGGGTGGCAGCTCGTTCCAGTACCCCCTCTCGATACACCAGGTCGATAGCCGCGCCATCAATCTTGAGCTCGGTGAGGTATTCCTGGTCCGGACCGATTTCGTTCTCTAGGCGAGTGAGCCACTCCGTCAACTCTTCCGGGCTAAACACATCCTCTAGGCTCAGCATTCGTTCGGGATGTTCGGCGGAGTTGAACGTCGTCTCGAAACCGCCACCTACCAGCTGCGTGGGGGAATCTGGAGTACGCAATTCAGGATACTCATCCTCCAACGCCACCAGCTCATGAAAAAGCTGGTCAAACTCGCTGTCGGTGATGATAGGAGAATCCATCACGTAGTAGCGGAACTGGTGGTCACGCACAACACTGGCAAGCTCAGTCCAGCGCTGCTGAATATCCGAGGTTATCACGTCTTTAGCCTAGCGTCTCGCGCCAACCGAACACTGAATTTGTCACTGTCGGAGAGTAACCTGGGGACAACATCACCGAAAGGGTTATGTTCCCGCCGTGGACCACGAGGAGATCCCGTGTCAGACTCTTTTTTCACCCCACACCATATGTGCTCCTTCGATTTAGAGACGACGGGCCCCAACCCTCGGACGGCACGCATCGTCACATCCTCTTGTCTTGATATCGACCTCCCAGAGTCCTCATCAACAGGCGTGGAACCCCATCTTGTTACGCATAACTGGCTCGCCGATCCGGGTTGTGACATTCCCGCTGAAGCCACTGCAGTGCATGGTATTTCGACGGAACAAGCGCGGCGTGAAGGCAGCCCCCATGCAAAGGTCGTCAAGGAAACTGTCGCGCATCTCTATACTGCTTGGGAGGAGGGCCGCACTCTCATCGTCTATAACGCCTCGTTTGATCTCACCATTCTGCAACACTGGGAACCAACATTCGAGGTACGGGGGCTAGTGCTTGACCCTTATGTAGTGGATCGTGCTCTCGACAAATACCGGAAGGGTAAGCGCACCCTCGGTATCGTGTGTGAACACTACCAGGTCTCACTAGACAATGCGCACAACTCTGATGCGGACGCTTGGAGCGCTGCACAGCTTGCCACGCGGTTAGCAGATGTCTATCCACAGTTGCTGACTACCCCGGCAGACGATCTCATGGCACTGCAAACTGAATGGCACCGTGAGCGTCAACAGAGTCTCCGGGAGTACCTAGAGCGGGTAGGACGGGATTCCCACTCCGTGGAAACAGAGTGGCCGCTACTGGGGCCACTCGTCCAACACTAACTCAGGCATCTCCACGAACGACCCCAACCGCTCTTGTATACTGTGCTGCGATACGCCGTGGGTGTTCTGCGCTGAATAGCACAACGCACTGTCATGAAAGATGGGCAGTGACGACTCCTGCGGTGCCACCGCCACATCCCGGAGGAGAACAGCAAGACGATGGGCTTGACGTCGACGTTCCCGCAGTGGTACCGCTAACGGCATCACACACTCTAACCCGCGTCCCCACTGGTCGAAGAGCTCTCCCATCTCATCCCGCTGTGCAGTCGATGGTTGCAACGAGACTGGGAGTGCTACTCGTAGCGTGCCCGCTCGTAGCGCCGGCGCACACTGGCGCACCCACTGGGCACTCTCGTGAGGAAGGCGAAGCACTACCCGGCCAGTCGCTGCCTCCCCCACAGCACTCCACTGTGCAGGCAGGATCTGTTGATCCGGCACGGGAATGTAGTCCCACTGGTGTGCCCCCGACAATGTCCCGCCCAGTGCGGGCCCCGCGTCACTCTCATCCATCACTATCCACGGGTCACGCCCAGTTCGTCGTGATAGGTCACGCGTCAGCTGTGCCACCATCTCCGAATACTGTTCCATCATGTCACGGACAGCGCCTGCGTCCGTCAGCATCCAATGCCCGTTGGAAAGCTCCACATGGGATAAACATGCGACAGGACCCGCCACCACCACGGTAAGCGGCCCGCTGCCAATACCTGTCGTCTCGACAATCTCCTCCAACAGATCCAGATCCTGCTCAAGAAGGGAGCGTGCAGCGCGATGGAAACGCGTTTCCTGAGGCCCACAAACAAATGTGCGCACACCGTAGCCCCACACCATGTCCGGCAGGAATGCCGTCATTCGCCCTACAGAACTGGCCGGCAAACCGCGCGCAGGTAGCACGGGGAGAAAGAACGCAGACGCTGCCTCCCCCGCAATTATCCGCAGAGTGGAACGCATATCGGTGCCGGGTAACGACCCCTCCGCATGCACCATCATGAGGATTCCGAGGCCCCATTGAGTGGAGAAGATACCGTCATCTCCGCACTACTCTGCCCTACGAGGGCATCACGACTCTCAGCTGTCGCGTGGATAGTAGCCGCCCCAAGCACAATGTCGCCTGCTGGATCGGGTTGGTAGAGCACTGCGCTTTGACCACACGCCACCCCGCGTAAGGGAACATCTGTGTGAATGGTAACGGTCTCCCCCATCATCTCAACGGTGCACGGCACCGGTACTGTATGTGCCCGCACCTGCACTTCACACCGGAGTTGGTGGCACTCCCCCGCTGCCGCACATTCCGCCAGCTCTTGCGATAACCAGTTAGCTGGCCACCCACGCAGGTAATTCGTCTCCAACATGTCCCGTGTACCGATCAGCACAGTATTACGTCGCACATCTAAGCCCACCACATAGCGCGGTAAACCATCTGGTAACGGGCCTACTAGACCCAGACCCTTACGCTGTCCAATGGTGAATCCGTAGGTGCCTTGGTGCTCGGCAACAATTTTCCTTGTCACCATATCGATGACCGGCCCAGGCCGATCGCCCAGCCTTAAGTGCAGAAAACCGCGGGTGTCTCCATTGGGGATGAAGCAAATGTCGGTGGAATCGGGTTTAGAGGCCACGCTAAAACCATGTGCTGCTGCCTCCTCTCGGATCTGCGGCTTTTCCGTATCACCACAGGGGAAGAGAGAATGATCGAGCTGATGACGGTTGAGAACCCCCAACACGTACGACTGATCTTTTGCCTGGTCGACTCCGCGTCGCAGCATCCCATCAACAATTTGGGCATAGTGGCCAGTCGCTACGGCATCGTAGCCCAAGGCTAGACCACGCTCGAGAAGTGCGTCGAACTTAATGCGCTCATTGCATCGTAGACAGGGGTTAGGGGTCTCCCCTAACTCATAGGTATCGACGAAATCCTCAATGACCTGGGCGCGGAAACGCTCAGAGAAATCCCATACATAAAACGGGATTCCCAGGTGGTCCGCAACTCGGCGGGCATCTCCAGAATCCTCCAGAGAACAGCATCCGCGTGCACCCGCACGCAGAGTGGCAGGCGCACTGGACAATGCCAGGTGAATACCGACGACGTCGTGGCCTGCATCGACCAGACGGGCGGCAGCGACAGAGGAATCGACACCTCCCGATAACGCAGCTAAAACACGCATAGATATAGCCTAAGCCAGCCCTGCCAGACGGGCACGTTCAACAGCCTCCGGCAGCGCCTGCAATAGATCGTCAACATGCTGGGGAGTTGTTGTGTGCCCCATGGAAAGACGAAGTGTACCTCGCGCCTGTGGCTCGGGAACTCCCATCGCAAGGAGGACTTCCGAGGCATGTGCGACGCCTGCTGTACATGCCGCCCCCAAAGAGACACTGATTCCTTTCCCATCCAGAAGCATAAGCAGTGCGTCCCCTTCGCATCCAGGAAAGGACGCAGAGACAATTCCAGGAAGGACGGGACTATCTGCCCCCTCGGTGGCTTTCTCCGGACCGTTAATGATGACATCGTCACAGACCTTGTGCAGACCGGTGATGAGCTTATGACGTAGTGCCACCAACCGAGCAGTTTCGTCGGCTTGACGCGCTACCGCTGCCTGCAACGCCGCAGCCATACCGACGATACCCAACACATTCTGCGTTCCTGCCCGGAGGCCACGCTCCTGTCCGCCGCCGTGGAAGAGCGGGACGAGGGGGGCATCACGTCGCGCTAAAAGCACACCGATACCAGTGGGGCCACCAAACTTCTGGGAAGCCACAGACATAGTGGTGATGCCAGGGTGGGAAAAATCAAGCTGCATATGAGTGACGGCTTGTACCGCGTCCACATGGAACGGGACACCGGCTGCCGCGGCTGCATCGGCTAGCTCTGCGACGGGTTGTACCGTTCCCACCTCATTGTTGGCAGCCATTACAGTCATAAGCAGTGGGATGTCCGACTGGTGGAGACGCTCGCGGACGACACTGAGCTCGACACGTCCAGCCTGGTCCACGGGCAGTACGTCCAGATCCACGCCGAACACATCGTGCCGGTAGCTGGCTAACCATGTGGCAGCATCGGTGACGGAGTGGTGTTCGACGGCACTGAGGAGCAGACGACGGTATCCCTGCTCGGCGCGCGCTAGGGACATGCCCTTTAGTGCCAGGTTGTCTGCTTCCGTTCCCGATGCGACAAAGATCACTTCGCTGGGGCGTGCACCGAGGAGTTCTGCGATGGATTCGCGGGCTTCTTCGACATGGCAGCGTGCTCGGCGGCCTACTGAGTGGACACTGGAGGGGTTCCCCATGTCGCCGGCCAGTTCGCACATTGCGGTATGAGCTTCTTCCCGCAGTGGGGTGATCGCGGCGTGATCGAAGTAGCTTGCCTCGGCTAGCAATTCTGGGGATTCACAGAGCATGCGGGGTCTTTCTGTGCTGTAAGAGACTTCAGCTGCGGGCTTTCATTAGGTCAATGAGCTGCGGCACGATATCTTCAACATCGCCCACGATACCGAGGTCGGCAATAGAGAAGAGTTGTGCATCCGGGTCGTTATTAATGACCACAATGTGCTTGGAGTTCTGCATTCCGGCCTTGTGCTGGATTGCTCCGGAGATACCTAGTCCGATGTACAGGTCTGGGTTGACGGTGACACCCGTTTGGCCGATTTGGAGGGCACCTGCGCAGTATCCGAGGTCCACTGCATCGCGAGTTGCACCGACTGCTGCACCGAGTTGGTCGGCAAGTCCCTCCACGTAGTCGTGGAAGCCTTCTGCGGAGCCGACACCGCGGCCACCGGCTACCACTACCTTCGCCTGGGTGAGGTCAGGCCTATCGCTGGGGGTGTCTTCGATGCGTTGCGAAACGCGGACGCCGCGTCGAATGGTGGGATCAGGCAAAGCCACGGTACGTATATCAACATCGTGCTGGTCTGCTGTCTCTGCCTCTGTGGCTTCGACGACACCGTTACGAAGAACAACAATTGGATAGCGGCCACGGACCTCGGCAGCGACATCACGTTGCGAGCCAAAGATGGAATGCGTGACGTGCGCGAGATCGGTGAGGGCGACAGCATCGGAGGCTAGACCGGATCCCAGACGGACGGCTACCCGCCCAGCAATTTCACGGTTGATGATGCTGTCGGGAAGAAGCACTCCTGCTACCTCCTCGGTCACCGCAATCGAGCAGAGGACATCGACGAGTGGGGTGGCGAAGAAGGCGAAAGCGTCTTTGTCTTCGGCAGCGTGGAGTGCCTCCACCCCAAAGGGGGCAAGTGCGGCGGCGAGGCTGGTGGAAACACCCGGCTCGCACAAAACGACAGCGTGGACGGTATCGATCGTGCGGGCTACGGAGATCGCCTCAAGGCTCGCTTGAGTAGGCTGTGCCTGGTCACCACGACCGGTGTACGAGATGGGGACAAGGATAGTCATTGTCGTGTTCTCCTATACAAGCTTCTCGGAGACGAGGTAGTCCATAATGCGCTGTGCGCCGTCACCATTGTCAGCGAATACTTCTCCCTGCTGCTTGACGGGGCGTTCGGTGGTGTTGACGACGACGGTACCTGCACCGGCTTGCCCGACTTGGTTGGGCAGCACTCCAATATCTGCAAGGCTCCACTCGGTGACCTCCTTCTTCTTGGCCGCCATAATGCCTTTGAAGGAGGGGAAGCGCGGTTCGTTCATGGTCTCTGTAACGGAGACCAATGCTGGCATGTCGGCAGTGAGTTGGTAGGTAAACCCATCGGTGGCTCGTTCGGCACTCAACGTGCCATCTGCTTCCACTGTGAGCGAGTTCACGCTAGTGAGAGCGGGGATGCCCAAGTACTCGGCAATGATTGCAGGGACAGTCCCTGCTCCGGCATCGGAGGATTGGTCGCCACAGATCACAAGTTTGGTGTCAGCGATGTGGCCAAGGGCGTTGGCCAGTACCCAAGCGGTTTGGATTACGTCTGAACCGACGAGGGCATCGTCGCAGATGTGGATGCCGCGGTCCGCCCCCATGGCCATTGCCCGGCGGAGGACCTCCACTGCACTGGCTGGCCCCATAGTGAGCGCGATAATTTCATGGGGGGTTTCCAGCACGTCATTGAGCTGTACTGCCGCCTCTACCGCATGCTCGTTGGTTTCGTCCAAGATTTTATCGACGCTCTCTCGATTGAGGCGGAAATCGTCGGTGAGCGAGTTGTCCGTTTCGTAGTCAGGAACTTGCTTCACGAGGACGACGGTGGCTGACATGGAAACCTCCTGGTTGAGGGTACACAGGCGGAAATGTGCCTGCAAAGATGGTAACGCGAATAGCTTTCTCTACCTAGTTATAGTGGTTGTTGTTCGCGGACAGGATAGGGTGAAAAGGTGAGTAACCAGGACTTCCCCGCTGACCCCGATACGGTTGTGCCACTCCCCATGACAGGTGAGCGTACGGCCCCGGATACCGACCAGGAAAACTACTGGTTCCGCCGCCACGAAATTGTGTATCTGGCGTGGCGGGAGCACTGTCGCGGCAGGGACATTATTGAAGCTGGGGCTGGGGAAGGCTATGGGGCGGGTATTCTGGCACCCTACGCCCAATCTCTCCACGGGATGGATTACGATCTGCTGGCCTGCCAGCACGCGGCGAGCAAATACGGGGTTGGTGCTCCCTGCCCACTCACCTTTACCCAGGCGGATTTAGGGGCATTACCGTTGGCGGACGAGTGCACGGACGTCATCGTTAATTCCCAGGTCATTGAGCATCTCCCCGACCAAGAAGCGTTTGTTGCCGAGTGCTTCCGGGTGCTGCGACCGGGTGGTGTGTTCTTAGTTGCAACTCCCAATCGAATTACCTTTACGCCTACCGGCCAACCTATTAACCCGTTCCACATTCGGGAGCTTAACGCGCGCGAATTAGCTGACCTGCTGGTTGAGCCGGGCTTTGAGCTGGTGGAGACGCTGGGGGTGTATCACGGTCCACACCTGCGTTCCCTCGATAACAAGTGGGGTGGCCTTATTCATGCGCAACTGCAACCCTATTTGGAGAACCGTTCCTGGCCTGCGGAGCTGCGGGCGGATGTCGATAGCATCACCGCCATCGATTTTGAATTTCGCAGCTGTCCGCCAACCGAGGTAGAGCTAGGGAAGCTAGACGACCCTACGTCTCTCGATGACAGCTTGGATCTTGTTTTTGTGGGGAGGAAACCACGATGACAATGTCACCCACTGTGCCTGGTCTTTTTACGCTGGTTCTCCATAGTCATCTCCCCTGGTTTGCTCATCATGGGGCATGGCCGGTGGGCGAGGAACTTCTCTATCAAGCGTGGGGGAACGCCTATATTTCTGTCGTCGAAGAGCTCTATCGGTTAGCAGAAGAAGGCTACCGCGATGTGCTTTCTCTCGGGATCACTCCCATTGTGGCTGCCCAGCTAGACGATCCCTACTGTCTCCGTGGTATGCACGAGTGGCTGGCAAACTGGCAGATGCGGGCGGCGGAAGCGGCTAGCTTTACTGCTGCTGCTACGGTGGACTCCGCCTCAGCCCATGGCACTGATGCCGTTCGGGCCATGGGAGGCCGTGAGGAAGCAGCAGCTCGTTGGGCCACCGAACGCTTCCTTGCTCGTTGGACCAGCGGTGGTTCACCAGTGTTCCGCCCGTTGCAGGATGACGGTGTGGTCGAAATGTTAGGGGGACCACTCGCTCATCCCTTCCAGCCGCTCCTCCCCAAGACGTTGCGCCGTTTTTTTCTTGAGTCAGGTCTTTCCGACAGCGAACTGCGGAGGGGTACCCGTCCGGCTGGTCTGTGGGCTCCTGAGTGCGCCTTCACTCCCGGTATGGAAGTGGACTACCAGCGTGCCGGCGTGACTCACTTTATGGTGGATGGACCTTCACTCCATGGGGACACTGCGTGCGGCCGTCCGGTAGGCGCAAGTGATGTTGTGGCGTTTGGCCGCGATCTCACCGTCAGCTATCGTGTGTGGTCCCCCAAGGCGGGCTACCCTGGCCATGCTGATTACCGTGATTTTCACACGTACCACCACGAGACTGGTTTTAAGCCGGCGCGGGTCACTGGCCGCTCTGTCTCCCCAGAACATAAAGCCCCTTATAATCCGACACGTGCTGCAGCACGTGTCGACCACGATGTTGCAGACTTTGTGGAGACTGTTGTGGGCCGTTTGCAGAGTGAAACTGAGCGATGTGGTCGCCCCGCACACGTCGTGGCGGCATTTGATACTGAACTCTTTGGGCATTGGTGGCACGAGGGGCCCGAGTGGCTCGGGAAAGTTATCCGTGCTTTGCACGCTGCGGGTGTTCGCGTTGGTTCTCTGGCAACGGCGCGCGCCGCTGGCTATGTGGGCACTCCCGTGGAGTTGGGTGACTGTTCATGGGGTTCTGGTAAGGACTGGCGCGTCTGGGAGGGACCACAAGTGGCTGACATCGTGGAGCTTAACCAACAGATCAGTGCTGAGCTGGCGACGGCGTTGTGGGAGTTTGTCCCCAGTGACGCCACCCCCGTCCGACCGCGTGACCGCTACTGCGACCAGATTGTCCGAGAGGCAGCACTCGCGCTGCAATCTGACTGGGCGTTCCTCATTTCGAAAGACACGGCGGCAGACTACGCACGGAACCGCGCTTATCTGCATGCCCACGCGATGCGCGAACTAATTACTGCCCGGCGCCATCATTGGCGGGAGCAGGAATCACAGTTGCTCGGCGCGTGGCAGGCCGCCGATGGGCCCTTCTCACAATTGGACGCTCGGCTGCTACGAAACGCCTATGATGAGGAAGATTAACGATCCCGAACTGTTCTTTCCGGTGCTGTGAGGAGTCCATACAATATGAAGGTGCTGATGATCTCCTGGGAGTTTCCCCCGGTGATGGTGGGTGGCCTGGGTGCCCATGTCGATCGTCTTGTGGGAGAGTTAGCAGCGGCAGGACATGAGGTCGTAGTGGTGACGCGTGCTCCCGCCGCCTCTCCTGGAGTTGTAGCAAAAACGACCGATGAGATGCGGGGGAAGGTGCGGGTGGTGTCTGTTCCGCTCACTCCGCTAGCTATTGACTTCACGAGCGATCTGATGGCGTGGACACTGCTCATGGGGACCGCCATGACGCAGGCAATTCAGCATCTTCTCCACGGCACCGGGCCGTGCAGCGAGCATGGTGCCTGGCAGCCTGATGTTATCCATGGCCACGACTGGCTCGTTGCGGTACCTGCCTGTGCTATCGCCGAACAGTACGGGCTCCCTTTGGTGGGAACGTTCCATGCTACTGAAGCTGGTCGTAACTCCGGTTGGCTGTCTCACACCCTCAACCGCCACGTTCACTCGGCTGAATGGTGGTTTGCCCACTCCTGTGACTATCTCATTGCTTGCTCGCGTCCGATGGTGGACGAAGTCTCTGCAGCCTTCGGAGATCCCGCCAGTGGGTCTCCCGGGTTACCTCCGCTGCGTTTTATCCCGAATGGCATTGATACTCGCGGGTGGACTATTCCGCATCGCCCGGCGCGCGCTACCACTGCCCCACACCTGATCTATTTTGGCCGTTTGGAGTGGGAGAAGGGCGTTCACGATATTCTCTCTTCACTGCCGCTCTTGCGCCGCCGCTACCCCGGTATTCACGTAACCATTGCCGGGGAGGGGATGAAGCGGGAATGGCTCGAGTCTGAACAGTGCCGGCACCGTCTCTGCGGCCCTGTCCACTTCGCCGGTTTTATGAAAAAGGATGAATTGCGGGAGCTGATCTCTACTGCCGATCTGGCGGTACTACCGTCCCGCTATGAGCCTTTCGGCATCGTCGCATTGGAGGCGGCCGCTGCCGGGATTCCTGTGGTAGCTGCGCGTGCTGGGGGGCTCGCTGACATTATTGTTGATGGTAAGACCGGCTGGAGCTACTCCCCTGGCATCATCGACGAAATGGTGGAGACCATCGATGCGGCTCTACAAAATCCGGTAGAGCGGAATCGTCGGGCTGCCGCAAACCGTGCACAGCTTCCCCAACGGTTCTGCTGGACCCATATTGCTCAGCAGACGGTGCAGGTCTACGAGTGTGCTGTCGCTGGTTCAACTCGGCGAGCCCAGTTGGCTCTCCCCCGGCCGCTGATACCGCTGCGCCCGCTTCCTGAGCGGGATTGGACGACTCCCGTCGATGTGGCAACAACCGTTCCACAACCGTAGTACCCTCCCCTGCCCGCTTCTCCCCAAATTGATGCCGCGCAACTATTGTGTATTCCGCTCAGATAGTTTTCTGCGGATGTTTACACTGCTCCGAGCCATTGTCTGTCGACAGCTGAACAGTGCTCAAGCGTCCAGTCAATGGCAGCTCGCATTTTGCTTTCCTATCCACTGCAATTTTCTCAGTGTTTTCTTTGGGTCAAATGCCTGATCATCCTGGTCACAGCCTCGCTAAGGTAACAGACGATAGACAAGTATGTACCAAGGGCATTTCTTCCTTGCTCCCAGCGCTTGGATCGAATTGTCCTCCGAGAGACCGAGGAGAGGTCCACTGTGGAGATCAATCGTCGTTCATTACTAAAGGGAATGGCCGCTACGGGCGTCGCAGCCGCAGTAGCTTCGGGAGCCACTCAATCCACCGGTGCACCTTTCGCACAAGCGGCGAAGCGCCACAAGATCACGGGGCCTGCTGACGGCAAGGGTTACTCGGTCGGTATTGGTATTTCCAGCATGACGGGTGCTGTCGCTGGACAGGGCATGATGGGTTATTCAGAACCGGAGCAGGTGGCTCGAGGTCTCCGCAGCCCCTACTACGCCCGTGCTTTTATCTTCGTCGATAACAAGACCAAGGAGCGTTTGGTCTACGTCAACGTCGATATGGCGTGCTTCTTCGAGGCCCTCCATCAGGAAGTCATCAAGCATTGTGCGAAGAAGTACGGCAAGCTCTACCCCGAATCGCACCTGTGTATCACTGCGACCCACAACCACAATTCTTGTGGCGGTACGTCGCATAATATGGCCTACAACACTGCGACATCAGGCTTTATGGAGAACAGCTTCAAAGAAGAAGTTGCAGGTATCTGCGAAGCCATTGACAAGGCTCACCGCGCCATCCGCCCCGCTACGCTACTACTTGGGCACGCCGAACTCCATAACGCCTCTGCGAACCGCTCTGCGGTAGCTTTTGAGCGGAATCCTGAATCAGATAAGGCCTACTACCCAGAGAAGATCGACCCACAGGTCCGTGTTCTCCGTATTCAACAGGCGGGTGAGGATGTGGGCGCCATTACCTGGTTCGCCACCCATGGCACCTCCCTCACCGATGCGAATTTCTACATCGCACCCGATAACAAGGGTCTTGCCTCATACATGTGGGAGCATGACGAAAAGGGTGTGCGCTACCTGCGCGGACACCAAAACTTCGTGGTGGCATTCTCGCAGACCAACGCCGGCGACATGACTCCGAACTTGGGCGTCAAGCAAATGAAGCCCACCGGTCCTGCCGGTACCGACTTCGTCAAGAACAACGCCATCATCGCCAAGCGTCAGTACGACGCCTGCAAGAAGGCATTCGAGTCAGCTACCCCCATTTCCGGTGCGCACCTCGATGTCCGCTACATGTACGTTGACATGGCACACCAGGTCATCGATGGAAAGTACACCCACGACGGCAAGCGCTGGCGTACCAGCCCGGCCATCATGGGCGGTTCGGGCGCTGCCTGCTCTATGGAAGACAACGTGCGCTGCCCCACTTGGGACATCCCCTTTATCCGCGAAGGCTGGCAGTTCCCGGCAGTCGAGCCGAAGATCAAGTCTATCCAAGACGCGATGAAGAAGATGGGAATTAAGAAGGTCCCGGAGCTGCCCCGGGAGGACATGCTCAACCAGTACCCGAAGGTGCCGCTGCTGCCACTCGGTTACTTGCCCCCAACCCCCTGGAACCCGCAAATCGTGCCAGCACAGATTATCCGCCTGTGTGATCAGCTCACCATTTGCGCGAACTCATCCGAGTGCACCATTGCGGGTGGGCTGCGAGTACGCCGACAGGTCGCAAAAACTTTGGATATTCATCTTGAAGATGTGATCTACCAGGGCTACACCAACTCGTACAACCAGTACATCACCACTCCGGAAGAGTATACGGCAACGCAGTACGAAGCTGGTGAAACCCAATACGGTATCGAGACACTCGGTGCCTGGATCCAGGCATTCGACGAGCTCGCGCAGGCGATGCGCGACGGTAAAACGGTTGCACATGGTCCCAGCCCTCTCAAGCATGAGTGGTTCCACCCGACCTGGTTGGCTGCCGTCCCGCCAGACACTTGCCCGAAGGGCAAGAAGTATGGCGACGTACTGGTTCCGCCGGAACGCAGTTACCGCAAGGGCCAGACCGCCCAGGTCGATTTCGTCGGTGCTCACCCCAACAACCGGATTCGCCGCAACAGCACCTACACAAAGGTGGAGCAGAAGAAGGGCGGCAGCTGGGTGTGCGTCTACGACGATTCCGATTACGAGACCATGTTCCACTGGGAACGCCCCAAGGATTCCAAGACAGAATCCATTACCCGCGTCATCTGGAATATCCCCACGTGGCAGGAAGCCGGTACGTATCGTCTGGTTCAGTTGGGCGAATCCCGCGATAAGGGGGGAAAGATCACGTCCTACGTAGGAACGTCACCTGCGTTCCGCGTGAGTTAGCCGCTCAATGCGCGATGGTATGTGTGCCCTTCACCTCTCCAGAGGTGAAGGGCACACTGCTCTGTGGGTATGCTTCCTTGGGTATGCGGTGCGCTAGGTCGCTGGCCTCTATACAAGGCAGAAAGCTATCCGCTCTTCGCTGATAGCTTCTTTTTCCGCTCGATGTCGGCCAGGTCCTCCTCATGTTGGGCGCGGGCCGCAGCGCTCGCTTCCCACTCTTCTTTCCGGTTCCGTACCTGTCGAGCTGGGACGCCCACCGCGATACTGTAGTCGGGGATGTTTCCCTTGGCGACGGCATGCGCTCCGAGCACGCACCCCCGTCCAATTGTGGTGTTCCTCGTGATGGTAACTTTGGTCGCAAGCCAACAATCGGGACCAATACGCACTGGCCCTTTCACAATCCCTTGATCTTTGATGGGCATCGTGACATCACTGGTGACATGGTCAAAATCGCAAATATAGGTCCAGTCCGCCACCAGTGTGCTCGCACCGATTTCAGTATCGAGGTAAGAATTCACGACGACGTCTTTCCCAAAGACGGCTTTATCTCCGATGCGAAGAGATCCTTCGTGGCACCTGATAGCGGTGTTATCTCCGATATGTACCCATCGACCGATCTCCATCCGCCCCAGACCGGGACGGCACAACAGTTCCGTGTTCTTCCCCAGGAACACCATGCCACGCAACACGACATGCGGATTGCGGAGGCGGAACTTGAAGAGCCGCCAGTACCGCACCAGATACCAAGGTGAGTAGGCCTTATGGCGAACCACCCATTTGAGCGAATCCCAGGTGAGGAAACGGCATTGCTGCGGATCACGATGACGGGCGGCGGCGCGTCGGTCTTTCCAGGGGGTGCCCCACATTGATGTCATAGGATAATGCTACCCAACGAGACGAGCTCCACAGAGAAAGGCGACGGCACTGGTACCCACCCGGCTGATAACGAGAGTTCGCGCGGGTGCCCCGGCAACAGGCTTTGGAAGGACCGCACGGCGCACTGCGGTGGGGTCAACGTCCACTCCCCGTACCAAAATTTCGAGACTCGAGGTGGGGTGGCGACGCAACGCCTTCTTGAGTTCTGCGCTGCGATAGCGCAGCTGCTCAATAACGGGATAGTAGGGTACCCCAGCGGGAGCGAGGTCGCCTGTCAGGTGCGCAATACGATTATCAAGTTGCCAGAGGCCGCAGCGTGCAGCCCACTGCCGTACCAATCCTGCCCGTACGATGGCGCCATCCGGCTCAATGAGGATACTGCCGACCTCATCTTCCTTCACATCCGCTGCAGCAGCTGTTGAGACAGGGTCATCAGCTATCTGGTCAACTACATTGCCCTCCGGACTGAGTACCGTTGCCCTCCGCTTGACCGGCACTACCGAGTGAGTACGTCCGCAGAGGGGCGACGACCATAAGGCTGCTTCCTTCACTCCCCCCTCGCGAGAACCGGTGATGGAAATGATCTCCACTTCACCCTGCCAGGGGCCCGTCCCCCAACCATCAGCGAAGAGCTCTCCCCAGTCTATGCCCGGCGCGCATTTCACAAGGTAGGGACGGTGACGGTACGCCTCCAGAACAGAAGTGAGGGATGGCATCGTCGAATCGGGACCTCGGTAGCGGCGTTGTCCGGTTGCAGTGCGTCGTGCGGGGTCGAGCAAGGTTACTGTGTCCTCGCCCCAGTACGGCATCAAACAATCCGCGGTAGTGAAGGTAGCGATGGGGACGTTGTGCCGAGCCATCGCCAGCCGCGCCAGGTCCGTGTCTGATCCGCTGAGCTCGCTTGTGGCTCCTGCGGTTCGCAATGCGGCCAGCTCAGTACCAATAGAACAGGTAGCGTCGTGGATGCTATCCGACTCCCCGAGTCCCAGAGAGAGCAGCCGCTGTGCCCGGTAGTGTGCTACTGCGCGTGGAGTGGCTTGCTGCACGGCTGCGAGTGAAAGAAACCACTGGGCGGTCTCCGGGCCGAGTTTCTCCACGGCACGATGGCGCGCCTGGATGAGGTCAATAGTGCCACTGAGCAGCTCCGGTGAGAGATCCGGATAGAGACGCCGCAAGTGAGCTGTCGAATTCAAATTGTCCGCGGGAGTCCATGACAGTGTACTGGCAGTAGCGATCACTGCTTGCCCGGCGGGGCTTGCCCACCATGCTACGAGCTCCGGAGAAAGCTCTACTGCCATTCGTCACCTACTCCATTTGCCCAACCCACTGTATCTCTCCCCCGCTGACTATTCAGTCGTCATCTGGTCTGATCAACGATGGATGCTAACGAACTGTGGGGATCGGATGCCGTGAAGGTCCAGCAGGTCGTGGGCGGGCAGTGACGAATGGTTTTACCCCTGTGACGAGCAGGTTATAGAACCAGCTTTGTGGGATGAAGCGCTTAAAGAAGTGCTCATCCAACCACGTCGCCGCTTTGAAGAGGTTGAAGGCGAAGAAATGGTAGCGGAGGCTAAGTTGGTCAGTGGGAACCGCAGCCTCAAAAGTTCGGACGGGCCAGCCTTCCAGCGCGGCTGCAAACTCTTCCGCATTCACTTCTACTTCCACTGCACCAGCCCGCCGAGCCGCATCACGAAGCTCGGTCGGGGTGAAGGTATGAATGTCGACGACCGCTTCGAGCGCTTGTGCGCGGGACGATTCGTCCAGTTCTTCCTGCGGGCGGCGGTATTTCCGCACTGGGCCCAGCTTTGTCACCGTGGTGACGATCTTCCACGTCAACGTACTGATTGCGCGCGCATATTTGTCCCCAGTGGTGGATGGCTCACCGGCAAAGACGAAACGGCCCCCTGGCTTGAGGACCCGGATGACCTCAGCGAGGGATTGCTCTGGGTCAGGTATGTGGTGCAGCATCGCATGCCCGACTACCAGGTCGAAGGTGTTGTCAGGATAGGGGATGGTTTCTGCGTCTGCGACTCGTCCATTGACCTGCAGTCCCAATTGTTGTCCGTTTCGCAAAGCGACTTCTACCATGCCGGGTGAGAGGTCCGTCAGCTCACCGGATGTCGCCACTCCCGATTGTATGAGGTTGAGGAGGAAGAATCCGGTACCGCACCCTAATTCGAGAGCTTTTCCATAGGGCAGCTCAGCGTTGCGGATGTCAGACGAGACGGCTTGGTCGAATCGGCCTCGCGCATAGGTGATGCAACGCTCATCGAAGCTGATGGACCACTTCTCGTCGTAGGTTTCCGATTCCCAGTCGTGGTAGAGGACCTGCGCCATTTTATTGTCGTGGTAGGCGGCTTCCACCTCTTCAGCTGTGGCTTGGCGATGTGGAATGCTGTGCAAGGAGGGTTCCTCGGTCACGTGTCGTCCTTCTCTGTTATTAGTGAGGGTGGCCTTAGTTTACTGGAGGAAGTGGGATGACGTCACCTGTCATCATCTGGATTACCGTTACGCAGGTCACCGAGCAACCATTCCTGTGCCTCGTGGAGTACCAAGTCAGGTGCTGCGAGGCGTTCCACAATCCCCGCTGCTAGTGCATCGCTGGGGCCAATGAATCCTTGTTCTGGTGACGGGTACAGGCGGGCATTATCCCCCATGACACGGTAAGAACAACGTTGCGCCAGCTCCCATGCTTCACCACAGGTGTATCCGCTCAACGCCGCGACTACAGGAAACTCTGTTACTAGCACAGCAAGGCGTGCGCAACAGCTTTTTGCTGCTGCCTCCCATGCTCGCCTATGGGCGTTGCTGACGGTGGCCCATTGTGACCCGTCATTCCCTACCGAAAACATAGTTTTTGATCCCACGAGCACCGCACCACGGAGAGTGCTGTGCGAAGAAGGCAGCATTATGCCTGTGCCCTCACTGTCATCACCTTGTAGAGCGGCGACAACGGCGTCGAGTTCCTCCCACATACGCAGCGTAAACGCATTCCAGGGAGATTTCCGGAAACGAATGAGGAGAATACCTCGATAAAGCTGGAGATCAAGGTAGAGAAGCGTAGATGGGTGCGTGTGAGCTGCCGTCACTGGGGTTCTATGCTCCGGCACTGTGACGGCCTCGTGTATAGTCCCGGTGCGCAAAGAAGCGCCCCTCCGAGGTACTCACCACAATGGGTTGACCGAAGGCTTCGGACAGGTGCTGTGATGTGATGACGTCGTTGACCGGACCTTGGTGCAAGGCTCGGCCGTCACGCAATATCATCGCGTGAGTAAAGCCGCGTGGAATCTCCTCAACGTGGTGGGTGACCATGAGGATGGCGGGTGCGTGCGGATCCTCTGCAAGCTGTTCCAATAGTTCAATAAGATCTTCGCGTCCGCCCAAGTCGAGACCCGAGCTCGGTTCATCAAGGAGGAGGAGTTCGGGGGCAGACATGAGAGCTCGCGCAATGAGAACCCGTTTCCGCTCTCCCTCACTGAGCAATCCAAACGGCCGATCTTTCAGATGGATGACGGCGAAGTCCTCCAGCAGTGCAGTTGCCCGGTCAAGATCTTCCGCATCGTATTCTTCGCGCCATCGTCCGATCATGGAATATCCCGCAGACAGCACAACATCACGGGCAGTCTCGTGAGCCGGCACACGCCGAGCCAGGGCGTTGGAAGAAACCCCCAGACGGGTGCGTAGCTCGGTGAGATCGGTGTGTCCAAATTGTTCCCCGAGAACACTCAAGGTGCCTTTCGATGGGAAGAGATCGCCGCCCACCATATGCAGCAGTGAGGTCTTTCCAGCTCCATTAGGGCCGAAAATAATCCACTGCTCCCCTGCATTGACCTGCCAGTTGAGAGGTCCTACTAGGGTGGTGTCACCGCGATAGAGCAGAATGTCGCGGGTATCAATGACGAGTGTATTCTGCCGAGACACCTCTTCTTGCCCAGCACGTTCGGAACTTGCCACGGTCAACCTCTCCTCCTTCTATAGCTGTTGATGCTACCAGCGGTGTAGGGGCCCACGCGGGGACCCGGCCGGGCGACACTGAGAACAGACGACTGGCTCCCGTTAGGACATGTACACATCCAGTAAGCAGCGTAGTCGCGCCGCAATTATCTGTAATTAGACGAATGACCTGGGCATTTTGTTGGTTTAACACACATGTAACGAACGAGTATCCGAAGGTGTCCTCTATCCAAGTTTTTGATGAGAAAACTGCAGGTATAGACATGTGTTTATGAATAACAACCCTCCCCTTGCCAGTTATATTCGTGGCAACTTATCCGTGGTTGATGCCACAACTACCGATAAAAAGGAACTGGCACCAAAAGAGACATCGCCACTGCTGCAACACTTTTCAGTGTATATGGGTGCTAAATCACAAAGCTGATATATTGGTCATCTGTTCAACCCAGGAAGTCATCGACAGATAAGGGAATTTCTCGATCGGTTCCATCCTTTAATGAACGTAGAATTTTAAACGCTTGGTAAATAGAGCGGAAGGATAATCTCTTGCAACTTTCACGTCGTTCATTGCTCAAAGCTACTGCTGTCAGTGGTGCTGCAATCACCCTCAGCGGTGGACTAAGCGCTACGGCAAGTCCCTCCAAGGCTGCCGCCGCTCCCGTCAACAATTTCGCCAACGACACTGGTGATTGGCTCGTAGGTCTCGGCCTAGCCGACATAACTGGTGCTCCTGCCGGCCAGGGAATGATGGGCTTCGCTCAGGAAGACCAGATTGCTCACGGTATTCGCCAGCGCTACCTCGCTCGCGCTGTCATCTTCGTCGACAAGAAGACCAACGCGCCACTGGTTCACGTTACCGTCGACACCTGCGCGTTCTTCGCCAACGAAATGGACGAGCTCCTCTCCCGCCTGCAGAAGACCTACAGTGGTCGCTATAACGAGAAGAACGTCATCGTCACCGCGACCCACAACCACAACTCCTGTGGTGGTACATCCCGTGACCTCGCTTACGTACTGGCTACGAAAGGCCACCAGGAAAACTCCTTCCGTTGTGAGGTGGACGGCGTCCTCGAAGCTATTGCCCGCGCCCACAACAACATCGCACCGGCACAGCTTTACCTCGGTCGCTCTGAGCTCTACAACGCTTCGAAGAACCGCTCTGTCAGCGCCTTCAACCTCAACCCCGAGCATGACAAGCGAGAAATGCCGGGCGCTATCGATCCGCGTGTCTGGGTACTCCGCATCAAGCGTGGCACCAAAGACGTCGGTGTCATGACATGGTTCGCCACCCACGGTACCTCCCTCACTGACAACAACACCCTTCTCAGCCCCGATAACAAGGGCCTTGCTGCCTACATCTGGGAGCATGACGAGATGGGTGTCGACTACATGACCACCAAGGATCCCTTCGTCGCCGCCTTCATCCAGACGAACTCCGGTGACATGACCCCCAACCTGTGGCTGCGTAAGCTGCATCCCTCCGGCCCGACCAGTGACAACGTTCTCAACAACGCCATCATTGCCAAGCGCCAGTACGATGCCTGTCACAAGGCCTGGGCCAATGCCGTTCCGCTGAGGGGATCCGGCATCGCCACCTCCCACCGCTACGTCGACTTCGCCCACGAAGTTGTCCCCGGCAAGTACACCGTGGACGGCAAGCAGTGGCGTACCGTTCCCACCGTGATGGGAGCCTCCGGCGCAGCATCCTCCGAAGAGGATAACTACGAGTCTGTCGTCTACCCGTACATCCGTGAAGGTAACAAGGGTCCCTTCACCAAGTTCTGGGATTGGGACCGGAAGAACCAGCTTCTCGACGCCGACTGGGATTACCAGTCCCCGAAGCTCAACTTCCTCCCCCTCGGCTACCTGCCAGTGAAAGGCTGGAACCCGCAGGAACTCCCGCTCACCATCTTCCGCTTGGGCGAGCTGGTCTTCGTCTGTGGCGCTCTCGAGTTCACCATCGTCTCCGGTCTGCGCTGCCGTCGTCTGGTCTCCAAACGACTCGGTGTCCCCATGGAAAACGTCATCTTCCAGGGCTACACCAACTCCTACTGCCAGTACTGCGTCACGCCGGAAGAATACATGGCCATGCAGTACGAAGCCGGTGAAACACAGTTCGGTCGCGAGACCCTGGGCGCTCACCTGAAGCACTACGATGCCATGTGCGACGAACTGCTCGGCCGTGGCAAGCCCTACAAGAGCACCACGAACCGCGCCTACAAGGCCAACATGTGGATCCCCAGCTGGCTGCCTGCGGTTCCCGCCGACACCTTGCCGAAGGGCAAGAAGTACGGTGACGTTCTGCTGCCCCCGCCGGCCACGGTCAAGCGTGGCGCCAAGCTTGATGTTGACTTCCAGGCAACCCACCTTAATAACAAGCTCTACCGCGGAAGCACCTACCATGAGGTGCAGAAGCTCGTGGGCGGCAAGTGGGTACGCATCGCTGACGACTTCCACTACGACACCATCCTCGACTGGCGTCGTCCGGATGGTTCCAAGACCGAGTCCATCACTCGCGTCACCTGGAACATCCCGAAGAACCAGCCGACCGGTACTTACCGCATTGTGTTGCGTGGTGACGCCAAGAGTAAGAGCGGCAAGCTGACCCACTGGCAGGGCAAGACGAATAGCTTCAAAGTCGTCTAATACTGTCGCTGTTCACACCAGTGTGTGAACAAGGTCTAAACATTGTGGAGGCAGGAGATGCGATCTCCTGCCTCCACTGTATTTCCACTGTTCAACCTGCGCTTATCTACTATGCTGATACACAAGATTGGTACCCGTTTTCTGGGAGGAGTCACAGTGATCGGACGTTTCGGTATTACTGATGTCCAACCTGTAGTCGACAGCGGAAACTCTCCGGCAAAGGCTGTCGTTGGAGAGGTCATTCCCGTCAGTGCAACTGCCTGGCGCGAAGGCCACGACAAGCTCGCCTGCACCCTCTGGGTGAAGGGCCCCGGCGCGACCCGCGCACAACGCATCAGCATGACCCCAGGCAAAGTTGATGACACCTTCCATGCCTGCTTTGTTCCCGATCAAGAGGGCATGTGGACGTTCCGCATTGATGCCTGGTCTGATGTTCGGGCAACCTGGGTCCACGACATCAACGCAAAAATTGATGTCGGACAAGGACCCCAAGATCTTGCGAATGACCTTGAGATCGGTGCACGGATCCTCGAGGCGGCACTTCTCCAGAACAGTCGGAAGGTCATCAAAGCCACATTGCAGGAAGCCATTGATGCGCTCCGCAACACCGATCTTGAACTTTCCGAACGCATCGGACCGGCACTCTCGGACGACGTGACGGAGATTCTGGTAAAGCGTCCGGTGCGGGACCTTCTCACCCGAGGAAAACCTCACCGCATCTGGACTGATCGCAGCAAAGCCATGTATAGCTCCTGGTATGAGCTCTTCCCCCGTTCCACTGGTGGCCGCGATGAGCGTGGTCGTCCAGTACACGGTACCTTTGCAAGCACAGAAAAATGCTTTGCCCGCATCGCCGCCATGGGTTTCGATGTCGTCTACTTCCCACCCATCCATCCCATTGGGGAGATTAACCGAAAGGGGCGCAACAACACCCTCACCACTAGTAAGGAAGACGTGGGAAGCCCCTGGGCTATCGGGTCTAAAGGTGGTGGCCACGATGCCATCCACCCACAGCTGGGGACGATGAAGGACTTCACACATCTCGTCAAAGCCGCGAAAAAACACGGTATGGAAGTCGCCCTCGACCTTGCTCTCCAGTGCGCTCCAGACCATCCCTGGGCACAAGCCCATCCCGAATGGTTCACTGTTCTCCCCGACGGCTACATTGCCTATGCGGAGAACCCACCGAAGAAGTACCAGGACATCTACCCTCTCAATTTCGACAACGATTACGCCGGACTCACCGATGAGATTGAGCGCGTCGTCCGACTCTGGATAAAGAAGGGAGTCCGAATTTTCCGGGTCGACAACCCCCATACCAAGCCCGGAATGTTCTGGGAAGACCTCATCTCCCGAATTAAGCGCACTGATCCAGACGTCCTCTTCCTCGCGGAGGCCTTTACTCGCCCTGCCCGCATGTTCGGTTTAGCCCGTCTAGGCTTCTCCCAGTCATACACCTACTTCACCTGGAAAACCGCCAAGTGGGAGCTTGAAGAGTTCAGCAAGCTAACCTTGCGGCATCTCGATGAAGCCCGCCCCAACCTCTTCACCAACACTCCCGATATCCTGCACGAGAGCTTGCAGCACGGCGGACCGGGTATGTTTGCTATCCGCGCCACCCTGGCAGCAACGCTCTTCGCCAGCTGGGGTATCTACTCGGGATTCGAAATCTACGAGCATATTGCCGTCGCTCCAGGTTCTGAAGAGTATCTCCACTCAGAGAAGTACGAACTGCGCCCCCGCGATTTTACTGCCGCGCTAGAGAATCACGAAAGCCTCGAACCGTGGATCACCACCTTAAACCGTATTCGCCGCGAACATCCGGCCCTTCAACAAAACCGTCAGTTGGTCTTCCACCACTGTGACAATGATGCTGTCATAGCGTATTCGAAGTTCGATCCTAAGACTGGCGACTCCATTCTTGTTGTCATCAACCTCAATCCCTTCGGTACCGAAGAGACCACCATCAGTCTCAATATGCCTGCACTAGGCCTTGATTGGTACGACCAGATGGATGTGCGTGATGAAGTGACTCAGCAAACCTTCCATTGGACGCAACGCAATTATGTGAAACTAGAACCGTGGAGCAATGTTGCTCACATTCTTGTGCTACCTACGGTTCCCCAAGAACGTCGCGTTGATCTCTGCTACCGAGATGTTGCTGAGGACTAGGCGTTAGGAAAAGAGAAAGCCATGTCATCGACCTACGATCCGATGATCTCGGATATCGACCGCGCCACACTTGACGCAGTCGCCTGCTCGAACCCCCACCACTTTTACGGTGCACACGAGGAGGAAGCGGCTGGCGGAACAGTCTTCCGCACCCGCCAGCCCGCTGCTGACCTCGTTTCAGTCCGCATCGGTGGGGTGGACTATCCACTGGAGTGCCGCGGCTCCGAAATCTGGGCTGGCATTGTGGAGATGACTGACATTGCTGACTACCGACTTGTCATCCACTACCCCGATGGATGTACCCGAATTGTCGCAGATCCCTACCGTTTCCTCCCCACCGTGCACGAACTCGATGAGTACCTCATCGGAGAAGGCCGCCACGAAGAACTGTGGAAATCACTCGGCGCACACATCCGTACCTACACCACCCCCGACGGAGAAGTCACGGGTGTGAGCTTCGCTGTGTGGGCTCCCAATGCCCGCGGTGTGTCAGTGTGTGGCGACTTTAACGGGTGGAATACCCAGCAATACCCACTGCGCACACTTGGTTCCTCTGGTGTGTGGGAGATTTTCATCCCAGAGATTGGGGAAGGTGCTCTCTACAAGTTCGCTATCCATGGTGCGGACGGTGTCATTCGCGAAAAATTCGATCCCTTCGCCTTCGCCACGGAGGTGCCACCAGCAACTGCATCCCGTGTGTTTGAAAGCCACTATGAATGGCAGGATGACGAGTGGATGGATGCCCGCCCGGCGCGCCAGCCCCACCTCGAGCCTATGAGTGTCTACGAGCTTCACCTAGGGTCGTGGAAACCGGGACAGAGCTACCGAGAGTTGGCAGACTCCCTCATCGATTACCTGGATTACACCAACTTCACCCATGTTGAGCTTCTCCCGGTAGCGGAACATCCCTTCGGCGGCTCGTGGGGCTACCAGGTGAGCGCCTACTATGCTCCAACCGCACGCTTTGGGAGCCCCGACGACTTCCGCTATCTTGTCGACCGCCTCCACCAAGCGGGCTACGGTGTTCTGGTCGACTGGGTGCCGGCTCACTTTCCCAAGGATGCCTGGGCTCTGTCCCGATTTGATGGAACACCCCTCTACGAGCACCCGGATCCCCGTCGTGGGGAACAGCCCGACTGGGGCACCTATGTGTTCAATTTTGGGCGCCGGGAAGTCCGCAACTTCCTTGTAGCCAATGCACTCTTCTGGCTACAGGAGTACCACGTTGATGGTCTGCGAGTCGATGCCGTCGCTTCCATGCTCTATCTGGACTACTCCCGTTCTGATGGCGAGTGGTTACCCAACCAATACGGTGGCCGCGAGAACTTGGAAGCGGTGCAATTCCTTCAGGAAATGAATGCCACCGTGCACAAGCATTTTCCAGGTGTTGTCACCGTCGCAGAGGAATCCACCTCCTGGCAGGGAGTTACGCGCGACACCGCATCCGGAGGTCTGGGCTTCAGTTTTAAGTGGAATATGGGCTGGATGAACGACACTCTCCGTTACTTTGGGCGCGACCAGCTATTCCGCAACTACCATCACCAAGACATCACCTTCTCCCTGATGTACGCCTGGAGTGAGAACTTCGTCCTCCCCATCAGCCATGATGAGGTCGTCCATGGAAAAGGCTCGCTGTGGGAACGTATGCCGGGCGACGCCTGGGCTAAAGCAGCTGGGCTTCGCGCCTTCCTCGCCTACATGTGGGCTCACCCGGGCAAGAACCTTCTCTTCATGGGGCAGGAGTTTGGTCAAAGCCGAGAATGGTCCGACGAGCGTGGCCTCGACTGGGGCGATCTGGATGGCTGGCAGAGCGAATTCCACCGCGGTATTCTCTCGTGCACCCGTGACTTGAACCTCGTGTACCGCGAGAACCGCGCCCTCTGGTCTCAGGACCATCACCCAGGAGGTTTCAACTGGATTGATGCCAACGATTCGAACAATAACGTCATCACATTCCTGCGTTTCGGTGATGACGGATCAATCATGGCCTGTCTGTTCAACTTCTCCGGCATCCAACACGACCACTACCGGGTGGGCCTTCCCGCTGCAGGCTTCTGGCATGAAGTGCTGAACACCGATTCCACCTTCTACTACGGATCTGGAGGCGGGAACCTCGGCGGTGTCACAACTGAAGACGTGAGCTGGCATGACCGACCCTATTCTGCAGAAGTGACTCTTCCCCCAAATACCGGCATCTGGCTGCGGTACGAAGGCTAACCGCTCCAAGCACGAGAAGGGCGGGTGTTCATACAGTTCGTATGAACACCCGCCCCCATCTTTTCGTATCCTTCTCCCTGCTTTATCATGCTATCCGTTAGAACAGCAGAGAGGCCAGCTGCTGACGCGCCGCAATAACCAGAGGATCAGTGGGATCACACATAGCGAAGAGGTTAACGAGATGCTTGCGTGCTTCGGTCTTCTCCTCCCCCGTCGTGCGGGCAATCGTCGTGAGAAGACGGGTGAAAGCGGCTTCTGCTCCAACCTCCGTCATTTCTCGATCCGCGGCATCGCATTGGGCGGAGATGTCCGCGGGATGCGCGTCTGCGTAAGCAATCGTGTCCTCATCGGTGGAAGCGGCACGCGCAAGCGTCTGGTACAGCGCAAGCGCAGACTCTGCCGCATGATCTCCCGGGTTATGCTCCAGATGGTCAGCCAGTAGCGCCTCGGCTGCGGCATAATCCCCGGTATCGGCGAGTGCCTCAGCTTGGTCGACGATAGTGGCGGGAGCTGTATCTGACGCCGCATCAGTTGCCACCGGACCGCCAAAGGCCTCCAAGCCCGGAATATTTCCATCAGCAGGCATGGGGGAAAGACGACCGCTGACTGCGTTCATTAACGCATCAAGCCACCCTCGCAGTTGTGGTTCCGGTTGCGCGCCAGCAAAGGCGTCTAGCGGGTGTCCCTTGGCAATCGCCACCACGGTAGGCACTGATTGTACTTTGAAGGCCTGTGCGAGCACAGGCTCCTTTTCTGTGTTCGCCTTTGCCAGAATCCATTTACCTTGGTATTCGGCAGCGAGCTTTTCCAAGACAGGGGTGAGCTGTTTGCAAGGCTGGCACCATTCCGCCCAGAGGTCGATGACGATTGGTACGTAGTTAGAGAGCTGTATCATGGCCTCGAAATTGGCCTCGGTAAGCTCGATTATGGCGGGAAGTCCGTTGCTGCTACGCACGCTAGTAGTCGGGGTGCTTGATACTGCAGCGGTGGCTGCACTAGTACCTGCGGCGAAGGAGCCGGCGGCAGGGCGATCTGCCGGATGATCTTTGGCGATAAAACGTGGTTTATCACCAGCGGAACTAGCGCGGTGGGCCTTTGCGCGTTGTTGCTCTTCCGCCACACGCGCCTCCGCGACCGCTTTTAGGGCAGACAGATCGATGTTTTCCACGGTGCTTCCTTCACTTCTCTGGAGTGTTCTTCCTCAGTTTAAACAGCTGCTAAAAAAGTCGCAGCTCAGCGCTTTCAATACCGCGCAACTCGTCATAATCCAGAACTGTGCAACGGATTCCACGATCTTCCGCAAGAGTGCGTGCTTGTGGCTTAATGGACTGCGCAGCGAATACTCCGTGTACTGGTGCCAACACCGGATCTCGATTCAGCATGTCCAGGTAACGCGTGAGCTGTTCCACACCATCGATACCCCCCACACGTTTAATCTCCACCGCAATCGTCCCACCGGACTCATCTCGACAGAGAATATCCACCGGCCCGATGGCGGTGGGGTATTCACGGCGTACGAGAGTAAAGCCTTCCCCTAACACCTCAATATGTTCCGCTAAAAGCTCCTGCAGGTGCTGCTCCACACCATCTTTCTCAAGCCCTGGGTCCGGCCCCAGCTCAATCTCCTCGTCAAGTACCACCTCACCAATGAGGATGCGAAGCTGCTCGCGCGCTTTATTCTCAACTACCCATAGTTTTTCCCCGGTGGGACAGTCATCTTCATCCAGAATAGCCTGTTCTTCGAGCCAGCAGGGCGGGGTCATCCAGTTGAGAGGCTTATAAGCACGGTCGTCGGCATGCACGCTAATGGACCCGTCTGCCTTGATGAGAATAAGACGACGGGACATGGGGAGATGGGCGCTCAGGCGGCCAACGTAGTCCACCTGGCAGTCTGCAATAACCAATCGCACCCCTCCTACGATAGGTCAGATTGTCGGGAAATGGGGAGTGCCTTGCCTAGAATGGAGGTATGCCAGGTTCGACGTCTACCTCTTCTACTCCACCGTTTTTTGGTGAACCCACCACGCTTGCCACTCGCGAAATCTATCGAAACAACTGGATGGTGGTGACGGAGTCGGACCTAGAACGTCCTGATGGTTCTCCGGGCCTTTATGGGGTTGTTCACAAACCTACGGGTGTCGTGGTAGTGGCGTGGCGAGAGTCAGAATCGGACCCTGCAGGGGAAGTCCTCATGGTAGAGCAATATCGTTATGCGTTAGGCCGACGCTGCTGGGAATTCGTCGCGGGCACTGCACCCGACCTCGCTGAGCAGGAGCCTGCGGAACTCGCACAACGAGAACTTCGCGAGGAGACAGGGTACCGCGCCGCTGATGTTCATAACGTCGGATGGATTGATGTCGCACCTGGCTTCGTGGACCAGACGCAGCATGTCTTCCTTATGCGCGACATCACTGCTGGAGAGGCTGAGCAGGAGGAAACCGAGGCAGATATTCGCTGGCGCTGGTGGCCAGTCACCGAGCTAAAAACTGCATTACGGGACAGTCAGATTACTGATGCACAGGCCCTCGCAGCCTGGACATTGGTAGAACCATATTTGGAGTTTTAGGCTTAGCAATAATGACCTCAGAATCTCCTAAACCACTCCGGCCTCCCTACCCTCGCCGGTACATCACCCCATTTGGATTTGAGCCGGGAGAAGAACCAGGGAAAGAGTATTCCCGTTTTGGCTCTCCACTCCTAGGGGCTGCCGGCGAGACCCCCCGGAAGGCACGCACACGCATCTTCTGTATTCTCTGGGTACTGCTGAGCGGTGCGCACTTGTCGGGCGCTATCGCCTGTCTGTTGATCATCTCCAGCATTGTCCCATCAGATCGTGTTTTTCGGCCAGACGTGGCAGTGTTGACGTGGGAGGCTGTTCCAGCCTTCATCGGTATCGCCTACGCCATTGGTATCACTAGCTCATTCTTGTACATCAACCACGCTCTCAAATGGTTCGTCGAGGAGCGCGTTCCCACTGAGAAAAACCGCTGGCAGGTACTGCTGGGCCCCCGCCACCTGGCACTATTACAGTTGGCGCTATGGCTCATCGGGGCCGTGATCTTCGGTTTCCTCTATGGACAGGTTGAACTCTCCATGGGGTTGCGGATTGTCCTCACCGTACTGGTGGGTTCGGTCATCATGACCGCTGTGTGTTTCTTGGCTGCTGAGTTTGCGTTGCGCCCTGCCGCATCAGTAGTTCTCTCTCACTATGGGCCCCGTAGCCGCTTTGTGACTGGCATTGCCTCCCGCATGTCTCTCGTGTGGATCGCCGGAACAGGCCTGCCCGTGTTGGGGTTGCTTTTAGTCGGGGCAACTAACCTCTACACCACAGAGTTCTCTATTCAAGAAATGTCGCGCTTCATCGTCATTATGGCGGTATGTATTCTACTGTTCTCAGCCGTGCTCAACATCCAGATCTCGAACTACATCACTCCCCCTTTGAACCGGGTGAGGTACGGGATGGAACGTGTGGCCATGGGCGATTTCGATACTGAAGTCGCAGTCTTTGACGGCTCAGAGATCGGTGAGCTACAAGCGGGATTTAATAATATGGTGCATGAGCTCCGGGAACAGCAGCATGTGAAGACCCTTTTCCGAAAGCATGTGGGATCGAAGATTGCCGACCGCGCACTCTCTACCTCAGCAGCCGGCCGAAATGTCACGCAACGTGACGCGTCGGTGTTCTTCATCGACATCATTGGCTCCACCAAACTTAGCCTGGAATACGACAGTTCCACCGTTGTCGATCTGCTCAACCGGTTTTATACCATCGTGGTGGAAGAGGTGAACCGCACGGGAGGAGTCGTCAACAAATTCGCCGGTGATGCCGTGTTGGCTGTGTACAACGTGCCGGATGACCATCCTGATCCGGCAGGTGCCTCACTCTATTGCGCCCGTGTCGTCATGAACCGACTCGATCGCGAGCTTCCAGAGATTGCAGCTGCTGTCGGGATTTCAGCTGGACGGGTGGTAGCCGGAAATATTGGCTCTAAAGACCGCTACGAGTACACCGTTATCGGAGATCCAGTCAATATTGCCTCTCGTCTTTCTGAGCTGGCTAAGCGCGAACCAGGCCGTATTCTGGCTTCCCAACGGACAGTGAACCTTGCCAATGCGGAGGAAGCGCACTTCTGGATGATTGATGGAGCAACGGTGCTGCGCGGTCGCTCAGATGCGACAGTTCTGGCCCGCCCAGAGAACCCCGTCGTCGCGTCCTTTGCTGAACGTGAAGAACGGGACCACCAGCGGGAGGTCCAAGACTGAAACGATCCTCCTCTTATATTTTCAGGGAGGTTTGTGCTATAGACCTTGTTGATAAAGACGCTTCGACGGCCGAGACTCCAACCAAGAAAGCAATGCGGCGTGGGCGGAGGGGCTCAGCGCCAATTCCACTTGCGGATCACAACCCGTGAGCGCAACAATCCGGGTGGACTCATCCATTAGTCGGATTTCCAGCCCATGAGGACTTCGACGCGCTGAAATGCGGATTTCTTCGCGGTTGAGATCGAAGGCTTTTCGATCAACGAATTTCAGAAGCTTGTAGAAACGTACTCGATTCTCTTCATAGACGAGAATCCCATGCCGCCATCCGTGTTCTCCCTCAGCCGGGAGAACACGCATGAGGACACCGGTACCTTTGTCCTTTAATGCAGTCATATGACGGTAGAAAAAATACAACGCAACCGCCAGCGCAATAAGTACTACGCCAACGGCTACGACACTAATCCACCACATGAAGGCAGCTTACCCCGAAAGCCCTATTGATCGCTAACTATCCAGCTCACGAACGAACTCCGGGGCAGCTCCCTCAATACTCAATTATTACTATGCTGAGGCGAGCCGCTTCGCGGCACGAATCTGTGCCTTCAGCTGTGCTCGTTCTCCCTCGGAAGATTCCTCAGGAAGCACCGCCAACTTCTTCTCGGCATCCTCGATGGAAATAGCCGAAGCAGGCGTGGCATTCTCCGCCATTACGACGACGTGAGTTCCGGTACAGGACAGCAAGCCACCGGACACCGCAAAGACGAGGAATTCACCATCGGTGCTATGCACCGTCACTACCCCATCGTCTGCCATCTGGGCCAGGATAGGCTGTCGTCCGTAGAGGATACCCATCTCGCCTTCGACCGTTGTACTAGTCACACTAGTTGCGGTTCCAGACCAGACGGCCCCATCAACCGAGACGATTGAAACATCCAAGTCGGCCATTGTGGTTACTCTTCCTTAAGGGCCTTGGCCTTGGCCTCCACCTGGTCCAGACCACCCACATCGTTGAAGGCCTGCTCCGGGTACTTGTCGAACTCGCCCTTGCAGATCTTGTCGAAGGCCTCAATGGTATCCGCCAGCGGAACCACCGAACCTGGGGTACCGGTGAACTTCTCTGCCACCAGCATGTTCTGACCGAGGAACTGCTCAATACGACGGGCACGACCAACCAGCACCTTGTCCTCTTCGGACAGTTCGTCCATACCGAGAATGGCGATGATGTCCTGCAGTTCCTTGTACTTCTGCAGCACACTAATAACGTTCTGAGCAACGCGGTAGTGCTCTTCACCAACGATGCCGGGCTCCAAAATACGAGAAGTGGAGGACAGCGGATCCACAGCCGGATAAATACCTTTGGAGGCAATACCACGCGAAAGCTCGGTGGTGGCGTCCAGGTGAGCGAAGGTGGTCGCCGGGGCCGGGTCGGTGTAGTCGTCTGCGGGGACGTAGACGGCCTGCAGCGAGGTAATGGAGTGACCCTTCACCGAGGTAATGCGCTCCTGCAACTGGCCCATTTCATCTGCCAGGGTCGGCTGGTAACCCACGGCAGACGGCATACGGCCGAGCAGTGTGGAAACCTCAGAACCTGCCTGGGTGAAACGGAAGATGTTGTCAATGAAGAGGAGCACGTCTTGGCCCTGCACATCGCGGAAGTACTCTGCCATGGTCAGCGCAGAGAGAGCGACGCGCATACGGACTCCTGGCGGTTCGTCCATCTGGCCGAACACGAGCGCGGTATCGGGGAGAACCCCCATCTCCCCCATTTCCAGAATGAGGTCGGTACCCTCACGGGTACGTTCACCAACGCCTGCGAAGACGGATGTACCGGAGAATTCACGGGCGATACGGGTAATCATTTCCTGGATAAGAACGGTCTTACCCACACCGGCACCACCGAAGAGACCGATCTTGCCGCCCTTGACGTAGGGGGTGAGCAGGTCGATGACCTTGATACCAGTCTCCAGAATTTCGGTCTTGCCTTCGAGTTGGTCGTAGCTAGGAGGATCGCGGTGGATAGACCACTGCAGACCATCACGGCCCAGGCCGGGGTCGTCAAGGCACTCACCGAGTGCGTTGAAGATGTGTCCCTTTACCACATCACCAACTGGGACGGAGATAGAGTTACCAGTGTCGACCACCTTCACACCACGGACGAGGCCGTCGGTAGGCTGCATGGCGATGGTGCGAACCACATTGTCGCCCAGGTGCTGAGCAACTTCGAGGGTGACGAGCCGGGTTTCACCGCTCAGCATCACCTCAACGTGGAGGGCATTGTTGATCTCTGGGATAGCACCACGGGGGAACTCCACGTCCACCACGGCGCCAATAACGCGGACGACGCGGCCTTCAAGGACGGTATCCGCTGCATTCTGATCAGTCAGGGCTGAGGTCATCTTTTAATCTCTTCCTGCACTCTCCGAGAGAGCGCCAGCTCCACCAACGATCTCGGTAATTTCTTGGGTAATTTGGGCCTGACGAGCCGTATTAGCAAGACGGCTGAGGTCTTTAATGAGTTCATTAGCGTTGTCGGTGGCCGCTTTCATAGCGGTACGCCGGGCAGCGCATTCAGACGCAGCCGACTCGAGCGAGGCAGCAAACACGCGCGTCGTAATGTAGCGCGGAAGCAGTTCGTCGAGGAGCTCTTCGGCATTGGGCTCGAACTCGTATTCGGGGGGCAGCGCGTCTGATCCAGCAGGGTCGGACAGCATGTCCTCGCCGAGGGTAATCGGATCGTCTTCGTACACTGCCTCGATGGGAATCATGCGGCGCACGGTGGGAACCTGCGACAGCATAGAGCGGAATGTTGTGTAGACCAGGTAGATTGCGTCACACCCGTGAATTTCCGTTCCATCAGGGGCCGGCAAGGTGCCGTCGGAGCCCTGTAGGTAGCTATCGAGCAGATGCTCTACCGGAACTTTTAGGTTCTCGTATTCGGGATTCATGGAGAATCCAGACCACTGGCCAGCAAGGGGGTGGTTGTGGAAGGAGTGGTGCGCAATACCTTTGGCGCCCATCACGTAGAGCACCGGCTCAGTGCCATGCTGCTGGAGCATTTCGCACAGCTCATCGGCTGCTTTTAAGACATTGTGGTTGTAGCCACCACACATGCCGCGGTCGCTGGTAATAATCAGCACGGCAGCGCGTTTCGGGTTAGGTCGGTCAGCAAGAAGGGGATGCGTCATGTTGGTCGCGCCTGCCACTGCAGATAACACATTGACAAGTTCTTGCGTATATGGTGCTTGTGCAGCTGTACGGGCCTGCGCACGAGTAATGCGCGAGGTCGCAATGAGCTCCTGTGCGTGGAAAATCTTCGCATTTGACTTAGTCGCAGCGATTCGACCTTTCAGCGCTTTAAGATCTGCCATTACTTACTCCCCTCCTTTCTGCCTGGTAGAAGTCGGATCGTCATGCCTTAGCCCTTCCGTGAAGCAGTGCGCTTCACCTGCAGGGTCTCTTGGGCGACAGCGTCTTCTTCCATAGCCTCAACACGCAGCGGGGAACCATCGGAGAGACGGAAGATCTTCTTGAATGCCTCGGTGGCGTTGACCAGAGTGGAGATGACCTCGTCCGTCAGCGGTGCTCCACCGTCGATAGCGTCGAAAATGTCGGAAGAATTGCGGTGTAGCTCGCTCATGAGCTGCTCTTCGAAGCGTCGAACTTCTTCTACTGGCACCTCGTCATAGTAGCCATTACTGGCCAGGTAGATGGTGACGATCTGATCCTCCACCGACCACGGGTGGTGCTCGCCCTGCTTCAGAACTTCCACGAGGCGAGAACCACGGGCCAACTGCCGCTTCGACGCATCATCGAGGTCCGATGCGAACGCTGCGAAGCCTTCCAGTTCACGGTAGGAAGCCAGGTCTAGACGGACACGACCGGACACCTTCTTCATACCTTTTGTCTGTGCAGCGCCACCCACGCGGGACACGGAGATACCGACGTTGACGGCGGGGCGAACGCCACTGTTGAAGAGGTTTGACTCGAGGAAGACCTGGCCATCCGTAATGGAGATGACGTTGGTCGGAATGTAGGCGGAGACGTCGTTAGCCTTAGTTTCGACAATAGGCAGGCCAGTCATGGAACCGCCGCCCATATCGTCAGAAAGCTTCGCACACCGTTCGAGAAGACGGGAGTGCAGGTAGAAGACGTCACCGGGATAGGCTTCACGTCCTGGCGGACGGCGCAGCAACAAGGAGATTGCACGGTATGCTTCAGCCTGCTTGGACAGGTCGTCGAAGACAATGAGGACGTGCTTGCCTTGGTACATCCAGTGCTGGCCCAAAGCGGAGCCCGAGAAGGGTGCGAGCCACTTGAAACCGGCGGAGTCGGATGCGGGGGCTGCCACGATGGTGGTGTACTCCATGGCGCCGTACTCTTCCAGAGCCGCCTGGACACCTGCAATGGTGGAACCCTTTTGGCCAATGGCCACATAGATGCAGCGCACCTGCTTGGAAGGATCACCGGATTCCCAGTTCGCCTTCTGGTTAATGATGGTGTCAGTGCAGATAGAGGTCTTACCTGTCTTACGGTCACCGATGATGAGCTGACGCTGGCCACGACCAATGGGAGTCATGGCGTCAATGGCCTTGAGGCCGGTCTGCATCGGCTCATGCACAGGCTTGCGCTGCAGTACGGTAGGTGCTTGCAGTTCGAGGGGACGTTCACTCTCTGCCTCGATCGGTCCCTTGCCATCGATGGGCTGGCCGAGAGGGTTAATCACGCGGCCGAGGAAGGCATCGCCGACGGGAATGGAGAGAACCTCTCCAGTGCGGCGGACTTCGTCACCCTCCTTGATTTCTTCGAAGCTACCCAGCACCACGGCGCCGATTTCGCGCTCGTCCAGGTTCTGGGCGACGCCAAGTACACCACCCGGGAATTCCAGCAGCTCGTTAGCCATTGCCGAGGGTAGTCCGCTGACGCGGGCAATACCGTCGGCTGCTTCAACTACGGCACCAATTTCGCTGCGGGTAGCGCTGGGGTCGTAGGAGTCCCGGAACTGCGCAAGGGCATCCCGAATTTCTTCGGAGGAGATCTTCAACTCCGCCATCTTTTCCCTGCTCTTCCTAATTGTATTTGTCTAGACCAAGCTGCGCCGGAGCGATTCAAGCTTGCTAGCGAGGCTTCCATTGATAATTTCGTTGCCCACCTTGATGATGACGCCGCCGATGATGTTGCGGTCAACCACCTCATGGATGGACACCTCGATGCCGTAGATGTCGCGAAGCTTTGCCTGGAGGCCTTCACGCTGGGCATCGGTGAGTGCTACAGGAGTAGTCACGTCGGCAACACGCCGACCGGTTTCATGCGCCGCCTGACGCGAGAGAATATCGAGGTCATCAGCGACGAGTCCTTCTTGTGGGCGAGCTACCGCCTGTGAAGCGAGGATCTCGGAAATCGCAGAGACTTTTCCGTACAACATCTGTGCCAGCAGGGCGCGTCGCTCATCTGCAGAAGCCTGCCGATCACCCAAGGCCTGTTCCAATCCGGGATGGGCCTTGATCGTCCGGCTCAATCGGAAAAGTTCCTCTTCTACCTGCGGCAATGAGTTAGAAAGTTCAGCTGCCTGGAGAAGTGCAGAGCGGGCGGTGCGAACGAGTCCGTCACGGAGATCGGCCGGATTGGACCAATCACGTGCAGCAGCTTCCTGGCAGACACGCAATGTTTCGGGCAATACTTTGCCCTCAATGAGGCGCGTCATCAGTGCTTTGCGCTGTTCCGGGCTGGCGGACACGTCTGCTAGTGCAACGCGGGTCGGGCGGTCTGCTTCAACTAGTTCAACAATCGTGAACAGTTCAGCACCCATCTGCTGCCCTACTACTACGGACTGTTCACTCTCGCGAATAAGTTGTTCTGCGAGGGAACGGATGGTAGCAAGGGCATCGCGGCTGGCGGCATACATGACACTCATCGACGGGCAACTCCCGCAGTGTCATTGTCACCGAGGCTGGCGAGGAAAGCATCAATGGTGTCGGCTCGCTTGGCGTCGTCATCCAGCTCTTCGCGAAGGATGAGTTCTGCCAGATTCGTTGCTTGCACACCAATGTCGTTCTTCAGATCGGTGTAAGCCTTCTGACGCTGTGCGTCGAGGGACTGCTGTCCGCTGGCAATGATGCGGTCGGACTCGGCCATGGCCTTGTCCTTCATCTCAGCCACGATCTGTCGTCCCTGTTCACGAGCTTCCTCGCGAATCTGAGTTGCGTCATCGTGAGCTTGTGCCAGCTGTTGGTTGTATTCATCCAACGTTTGCTGCGCCTTGGCCTGCAGCTCTTCAGCCTTGGCCATGCCGCCTTCAATACGATCCCGGCGCTCCTGGAAGACCTTTCCATAGCGCGGGAGGACGAATTTCCACATCAACAGCATGATGACGATGAAACAGACCAGTGACCACACCACGTCATAGTTAGCCGGGAAGAGGGGGCCGAGACTTCCGCCGAGAGGCATGTTCTCGGTGGAGTCTCCTCCTCCGGAGGCAAGGATAAGTGAGGTCATCATTTCGGGTAGTCCCAACGTTTAGAAGAGGAAGCCGGCCACGAGGGCGATCAGGGCGAGGGCTTCGGTAAAGGCGATGCCGAGGAACATGGTGGTACGGAGCTGGCCGGCCATTTCGGGCTGACGGGCCATGGCCTCAACGGTCTTGCCGGCGACGATACCAATGCCCAGGCCGGGGCCGAGGGTAGAGATACCGTAACCGACAGTGCCGAGACCCCGGATGGTGGTTTCTGCGTTGGCGGCAAGCGTCATCAGATCCATTATTTTTCCCTTCTTAGTCCTCCCCACCCATCGTGGGGGAAGCTCAAATGATATACATATGAAGTTGTGGGAGGAGTGAACCTAGTAGCTTTTCTGGCGACTAATGCTCACTGGCGTGTAGTGAAAGATCGATATACACAGCGACCAGCAGGGCAAAGATGTAGGCCTGCAGGAAAATGACCAACAGCTCGAAAAGTGTGAAGAGGATGGCGGCGACCAACGTCACTGCGGACAGAGCGGTCCAACCATTGAGCTGCCAGAAGAAGAAGTTGGTGGCGCCAAAAATGAGTGCCAGGATGAGGTGTCCCGAGAGCATATTGGCCATGAGACGGATGGTCAGGGTAACCGGACGCAGGATGAACGTCGAGATGAACTCAATCGGAACCACAATAAGGTGCATCACCGGGGGCATGTTCGGGATGACAACCGAGGACTTCATGAACTTAAAGAAGCCGTACTTCCGAGATCCTGCGTAGATGAAGGCGATATAGCCGACAATGGCCATCACCAGTGGCATACCAATGCGTGCATTCGGGGAGACGTTGAGGAAAGGAATAACCGAGGGCAGGTTGAGGAAGAAGACAATAACGAAGGTAGTGGTGATAAGCGGAAGGAACCGCTTTCCTTCTTTCTTGCCGAGGATGTCTTCTGCAATGCCGGTGCGAACGAAATCAAGCACCATTTCTGCGGCGTTTTGGAGCTTTCCTGGAACAAGCTTGGGGTTGTGAAAGGCGGCACCGAAGAAGATCGCCACCAGCAGAATCACGAAGAGGCGTACCAGCATGAGTCGGTCGATGGTGAACCACCCACCAGCCACATCATGAAGCCAGATCGGATCAGGGAAGAAATCCCCGAGAGATGGGGCGTCAAATACACCCTTCATGGCCGCTATATCTGAGCTGATCAGTGGTCTCTCCCCTCATGGAATGGAACCGCATGCACACGTGTGGCACCAGTGAACACGACAAGACAACCCTAACAGGCACGGCAGAAAAGACCTATCTGCAAGAGGCGACTATGGCAAGGTTCACTGCGAGCGATTACACATGATTTTGTGTCACTGCACTGCTCTCTTTTTACTAGAAAACGGCAGAAAACGTGATCTACGAGACAACCGTGTTGCCCTTTCGGTGTCCGGCTACTCGCGCATACGTATCGATAGGAATACTAGTCCTCTTTTGACAACGGCGTAACGTAAGTGGCCTGCGTCTTTTTCACACCCACTGTCTCAGCTGCCAAAACAACTACCAGCGCCGCTGCCATCACCGCAACAAATGTGCCGCGATCATAGAACGTCAATCCTTTAATAGCAGCGACGACGACCAACACAATGAGAATCTTCAGCAGCCAACTCCCCATAATGATGGCCATCGTCGTCGCCGGCGGGAGATTACGGGTCAGCAACACCATCACCACTGTGATGAGTTCAAACACACCTGCGATGAGACCCCCGATTACAGCCCCCCAAATACCAGCAGCACCGGCCACGAACCAGCCCACGAGCATACCCAGTACTAACACCACTGCCAGCCCGATGGCACCATTACGCAACGCATTCAGTAACGGAACCGGTTTCTCTTCCCGATACTGAGTCGGCTGCGCGGCTGTGGCCTGCGCCGCATCCGACTGCTGGGGATCCGGTTGACCTGCAGCGGGTGCTGCGTCAGCGGGGGTGTTACTCATTGGTCGGTTCCTCTCGCAGAGTACGCTGGTCATTCCGTGTACGGACACGGTGTGGTAAATGGGGCGCCCGAGACCGGCGGACAGCCGGCTGTGGCCGCACCGTCGCAGAGCGACGGGATAACGAAGGAGATACCTCTTGCCGCACACGTGGGCCGACCCACCGCTGCTGAACGCGTGGCAGATACGTCATAATAGCGACAACAAGTGCCAACAAGATGATGAGCGGGAAGTAGACCTGCCACGGCACCAGCATTGGGGTGACGGCGGCGGTGGTGAGCCACCCGACCCAGAGGTAGATGATCAAAACCGAACGACGCTGCGAATGCCCCACCCGCAAGAGACGATGATGTAAATGCATCTTGTCCGGAGTGAACGGACTTACCCCGGCGCGCGTACGGCGAATCACCGCCATAACGAGGTCCAGTAGCGGAATAAACATCGCTGCTATCACCACCAGCAGTGGCGAGAGCAGAACGACCAAGTCCCCTACTCCATAGGCAGAGAGCGAGATGCGCCCAGAGGCGGAGGTCGATGCAGCAGCCAAGTTAAGGCCGATGAGCATCGACCCAGAATCCCCCATAAAGAGACGCGCTGGTTGGAAGTTATGCGGCAAAAATCCGAGGCACGCACCTGCTAAGACCACTGAAATAATCGCTGGTGGATACGCAGATACTGCGCCCTCTTGCTCTGACAACACGTGCACCGAGAGCACCATAATGGCGAGTGAGGCGATTGTTCCCAACCCCGCCGCCAATCCGTCCAGACCATCCACGAAGTTTACTGCATTGATGATCGTCACCATCAGCAGCACAGTGAAAAAGCCAGCCTGCCACGGGTCCAGAACAAGGTTATTAATTCCGCCGAAAGGAATATAAATCTGCGTCCAGGAGAGCCCCATCACCACCATAATGCTCGCCACCACAATTTGTCCCAGCAACTTAGTGACAGCATCAAGGCCCCAGCGGTCATCGACGATGCCAAGCAAAACGATGAGGCACGACCCCACCATCACAGCCTTCAGATCAGGAACATACTGAAAACCGTTCTGAAGAGCCGGCAGGTTGGAGGCGATGATATAGCCAGCGATAAGACCCAGAAAGATGCCCACACCACCCCACCTGGGAATAGGAATCACATGAACATCACGTTGACGCGGAATAGCCATCGCCCCACCACGAATCGCGATCTTACGTACCAGACCAGTAATGAGAAATGCGACAACGAGCGATGACAACATCACCAGCCCTAACTCTCGCCACGGCACGCCAAGGCCACCAGCGACGCCAAACATTGAAGCGTCAGCCAGAGTCTCTACCAGCGGGGCGGAAATGATGCTCTCTCTTTCTTTCAGCGTTAGGCCGCGGAGCGCAGCAGCACAGTAGCGGGGACTCCCACGACCCGGGCGATATCGTCAGCAGTAATAGCACCCTCTCGAATAATGCGTGGAGGGTCGCATGTAACGTCCACAATAGTGGACGCCGTACCAATATCGGCAGGTCCACCGTCCAGGTAGATGGCAACACTCTCCCCCAGCTGCTCTTCCGCCTGGTCAATAGACGTGGCTGGTGGATGCCCGGTGATGTTAGCCGACGACACCCCCAAGGGACCGGTGCGTCGCAGCAAATCCACCGCTACTGCATTCAGGGGCATCCGAAGCATGACAGACTCTGCCGTCTCCCCCAAGTCCCACTCGACAGACCGCGCCTGCGGAACCACCACACTCAAGCCCCCCGGCCAATACGCCTTCATCAACGTGAGTGCCGCCGCGGGTAACTCTCCTGCGATGTCCTCGGCAGCCTGCCACGATCCAACCAAGACTGGCACCGGCATATCCGGACCCCGATGTTTCGCTGCCAACAGTGCAGCTACTGCGGCTGGAGAAAACGCATCGCAAGCAATCCCATACACAGTATCGGTCGGAGTAACAACCAACTGGCCGGCAGCAAGTGCTGCCGCCGCTGCGGAGAGCGCGGCAGCCCGGTCGTGGCCAGGCTTACAGGTGTAGGTCGTCATCCGACTGTCCTTCCAGGGCATGCTCATCCGGGTGCCAACAGGCCGTCATAAAGCGTGGACGACCCGCCAAATCATAATGATCTCTACAGTCACTATAACCAGCTAGCGATGCCTCATGGCAGAGCGCCTCCCCCGTCATCTCATCATGCTCCATTCCCACCACCGCACCGGGTGAGAGAAGGAATGGCAGGTGGCGAAGGATAAGACGGCTAAGAACCAGCCCATCCTCTCCGGAAAACACCGCGTCTGCAGGATCATTCTCTGCAGTCTCCCGATCAACGGCACTCCCAGCGGGCACATAAGGCGGATTGCACACCATAAGATCGACGCTTTTACTGGGGATACCCCACGTGTCATAGGGCAACGCAGCATCTCCCGCCACAACCTTCACCTGCGGGGCAAGCTCCTCCACATTGCGATGGAGGTACCGCAACGCTCGCATAGAGTACTCCACTGCCCACACCTCGGCAGTAGGGAATGCACGTGCCAAGGCGAGAGCAAGAACTCCGGAACCCGCACACACGTCGAGGATTCGTAACGGCCGGAGCTCCCCGCCCCCCATCTCTACCGAGACAGTTCTCCCCGGGAAGTGCTGCACTTTACGCAGCGTATCGATAGCCCATTGAGCTAGCAGTTCGGTTTCGGGTCGGGGAATAAACACCCCCTCCCCTACTACAACCGAAAAATCGCAGAACGGGGCCTCTCCGAGGATGTGTTGAAGAGGCTCTCGGGACATACGACGCACTATCCAAGTGCGGAGTGTCTCACCTTGTATGTCGTCTACAATAGTGCCACTGTGCAGGATGAGCTGGGATGGTTCGCACGGAATCACGGCTGCTACTAAGAGACGCGCCTCAGCAGTAGGTGATGCCACCCCTGCTTCCGACAGACGGTCAGAGACCCAGCGCAACAAGGTGCGTACTGACATATCAGTAGGGGGCACAAGTTGCGATGCGTTACTCACCAGGTATTACTCCGCTTCAAGACGGGCTTTACGATCCGCCTCTACCAGCGCATCAATGAGGTCTCCCATATCCCCATCGAGCACCTGGTCAAGGTTGTGGGCCTTATATCCAATACGGTGGTCCGTAATACGGTTTTCCGGGAAATTGTAGGTACGGATGCGTTCCGAGCGATCCACAGTACGCACCTGATCAGTGCGCCCGGAGGCGGACTCAGCAGCCGCTTCCTCTTCCCGAATAGCCTGCAAACGTGCTTTCAAGACCTGCATCGCACGGATCTTGTTCTGCAGCTGAGAACGCTCATTCTGACAGGTGACGATCAGCCCCGTGGGCAGGTAGGTGATACGCACCGCCGAGTCGGTGGTGTTAACGCCCTGGCCACCCTTGCCGGAAGAACGGTAGACATCGATGCGGATATCCTTCTCATCGATCTCGATTTCTTCCACTTCCTCGGGTTCGGGGAAAACGAAGACACCTGCTGCGGAAGTATGAATGCGTCCCTGCGATTCTGTGACAGGCACGCGCTGTACACGATGAACGCCACCTTCAAACTTCATCTTGGACCAGACCCCATCGCGGGTGGGCTCTCGGGTCTTTACCGACATGGAGATGTCCTTGTATCCACCCATATCGGATTCGGTGGCGTCGAGCACTTCCACACGCCAGCCGAGCTTGTCAAAGTACTTGGTGTACATACGCGCGAGATCAGCCGCAAACAGTGCGGATTCTTCCCCACCTTCGCCGGACTTCACCTCCAGCACAATATCGTCACCATCATGCGGGTCACGGGGCGCCAACAGATCTGTGAGCTGTTCTTCTAAGCTGGCGACAACCGGCTCCAACCGAGCCACCTCTTCCTTGAAAGAAGCATCTTCGTCAGCCAGTTCGCGGGCAGCTTCCATGTCATCTTGCGCCTGCTGGAGATCGCGGTAGCACTTGACCACCGGACCGAGCTCGGCGAAGCGCTTAGCAACACGACGGGCAGCAGCCTGGTCGTTATGCAGCTCCGGATCGGCGAGTTGGGCCTCGAGACCGGCATACTCTGACAGGACGTCATCTACTGCAGAAACTGCGGTAGCCACAGCTCTTAGTCCTCCTCGTCCATATTGGGGGTGGTCTTCGCGATCTGCATGAGGAATTCTCGGTTGTTCTTGGTCTTCTTGAGTTGCTTGATGACAAGCTCAATAGCAGGAATCGGCTCGAGACCGGAAAGCACCCGGCGGAACTTGTGGACAATCTGGTATTCTTCAGCGCCCAGTAACAGCTCATCCTTGCGAGTGCCAGAGGGGTTGAGATCGATCGCTGGGAAGACACGCCGCTCTGCGATGCGACGATCGAGCTTCAGCTCTGCATTACCCGTGCCCTTGAACTCTTCAAAGATGACGGTATCGCCGGCGGAGCCAGTCTCAACCATGGCGGTCGCGATAATCGTGAGCGAACCCCCATTTTCGATGTTGCGGGCAGCACCGAGGAAGCGCTTCGGCGGGTAGAGCGCGGTGGAGTCGACGCCGCCAGATAGGATGCGACCCGATGCGGGGGAACTGTTGTTGTAAGCGCGCCCCAAGCGGGTGATGGAATCCAGCAACACAACAACGTCCATACCTTGTTCCACCAGTCGCTTGGCCCGCTCGATAGCAAGTTCGGACACTGTTGTGTGGTTGGAAGGCGGGCAGTCGAAGGTGGAAGCAATAACTTCGCCCTTCACACTGCGCTGCATGTCCGTCACTTCTTCTGGGCGCTCATCGACCAGTACCACCATGAGATGGCATTCGGGGTAGTTGGTGGTGATTGCATTGGCGATAGCCTGTAGCACGGTAGTCTTACCGGCTTTCGGAGGGGACACGATAAGAGCGCGCTGACCTTTACCGATCGGCATGATGAGGTCAATGAGACGAGTGGTGATGTTCTCCTTGGTAGTTTCCAGGCGCAGCCGCTGGTTGGGGTACAGCGGGGTTAGCTTGGCAAACTCGGGACGCTGAGCGGCCAGCTCCGGAGTCAATCCGTTGACGGAGTCGATCCGCACCAAAGGGTTAAACTTCTGCCGATTATTGTGGTTCGGGTTGCCACCTTCGCGCGGCATCCGCACCGCTCCCACGATAGCGTCACCACGGCGCAGGCCAGCCTTACGCACCATATTCATTGACACGTAAACATCATGCGGGCCAGCGGAATAACCGGAGGTGCGGACAAACGCATAATTGTCGAGAATGTCGAGAATACCTGCGACGGGCTGCAGCACATCGCCTTCTCGAATCTCAGTATCACGGTCATCCCGGTTTCGGTTGTTGTTGCGATTATTGTTGCGATCGCGACGATTGTTGCGATCACGACGGTTTCGGTTGCGGTTGTTGTTACCGTCCTGGGTACCGTCGTTCTTGTCGTATGAGTTATCTCTTGCGCCATTCGCACCCGCATTACCGCCCTTAGGACTGTTGGCGCCACCGTTCTTCACAGAATTACGGTTCGAGTTTCCCTCCGCATTGGCGTTATTACCGCCATTAGCATTCCCGCCAGCGTTTCCGTTGTTACTGCGGTTGTTGCGATTACGGCGGCGCCGAGAACGATTATCGTTACCGTCGTTATCAGTGCTGTCCTTCTTTGCTTGCCCCTGCTGGTCGTTCTTCTGTTCTGAGGCGCCAGACTTCTTTTCTCCGTCGGCTGCAGCTTCGCCCTTGTCTACGGTATTGCCAGTGGACGCAGCCACACCATTCTGCGCTGCAGGCTGAGAGTCTTTGTTTCCTTGCTCCTTGTCGTTGGCATTGCGCTGCTGAGCTTGGATAGCTTCGATGAGGTCACCTTTGCGCATTCCAGAGGTACGCTTGATGCCCATTTCGGTAGCCATTTTCCGGAGCTCGGGGATGACCATCGAGGAGAGTCCTTCGCCTTTACCGCGGCGGGAGCGGGTGGGTTCTGCCGATGCAGCATTATCCATAGTGTCCGTACTAGTCACGGATGTCCTTTCATCCCTATACAGGAGTGCATAGGAGGCTTCATATGATTCTCCCTCACAGCATGTACCTCTGAGAGGAGTACGAAAGCTGTTCAGAAACGGGGAATGTCCGTCAGATTCCACACAGAGGCAATGACCGTCAGTAACGTTCTGTGACTGGTAGTGACCACGTCATGCCTACGTTACACGCCCTAACTGGTGGCGGGACACTTCCAGAATAGCTTCACAAACGGCAGCTAAGCAAGAATGACATGACCATGCGGTTAATAAACTCGCTGAACACCCTCGCAGATATCGAGGTGTAGAACACGCAATCCGTCTTCTTCGGCTTCTCGCTGTAGGTCTGCCGGGAAGTCATCTACATGGAGGCACAAGGCGGTTGGACCGGCACCAGACACCATGGCAGCCAACTCACGATCACGCAGACTGCGGATCCACCGCGTGGTGATGGGCAGCGCAGCAGCCCGCTGACGTTGATGGAGACGGTCGTCAGAGGCATCAAAGAGCAGGTCGGGGCGTTTCGTCATGGCTAACATCATCATTGCTGCACGCGAAACGTTAAAGACGGCATCCTGATGCGGCACCATGGAGGGGAGCACTGCGCGAGTCTCCTCCGTGGATGAGCGGGAGTATGGGACGAGCACGGTGGCCCGAATATCCGGGTGCACATCGAGCCGAATAGCGTGGTAAGACGAGTTAGCAAAGCCCGGTTGATCTGCCCAGGACACCACCATCCCGCCAAGCACTGCCGCGGAGGAATTATCAGGGTGGCCTTCAAACTCTGAGGAGATCTGTACCATCCGTTTGAGTTCGAAGGGGCGATCGCAGAGCGCGTCGGCCAGTGCGACGCCACCGACTGCGGCAGCTGCTGAGGAACCTAATCCGCGTGACTCTGGAACGCGATTGTGGCAGACCAGCCGTAATCCGGGCACGTCATACCCGTTAGCTTCCATGCCAGCACGGAACGCGCGGTAAACGAGGTGTCCTTCGTCGAGAGGCACCTCTCCTGTTCCTTCGCCAGTGACCTCGATAACGAGACCAGATGCGATTACTTCGCAGGAGACATCATCCCAAATTCCTAGTGCCAGACCGAGGGTGTCGAAACCGGGGCCCAGATTCGCGCTAGAGGCGGGTACGCGAATTGCGGCCTTTGCGCCAACCGGAAGCATACGTGCTTCGGCCATCCCATCTTTCACGATGAGTCTCCTTTAATGAGTGGTAGTCCTGCCGCTCCGTGGCGAGCGGCTTAGTTCTCCTGGCCTTCCATACGGAGCACCGAGGTCACTTTGACAACGCTGTCGGAGTGACCAAGAGATTCCACACAGGCAGCGAGGTTAGCTTCGCTAGCACGGTGGGTGACCACAACCAGGCGGGCAAACTTACCATCGGGATCAATGTTGGTGCCGTTTTCATTCTCCACTTCATCATCTTGATGGACGGTGGCAATGGAGACATCATGGTTGGCGAACACTTCAGCGACCTTGGACAAGGTGCCTTTTTCGTCCACCACATGCATGTTGACAAGGTAGCGGGTCTGTACGTCGCCGAATTCAGCAATAGGCAGGTTGGCATAGGTGTTATCTCCCGGAGCACGTCCCCCATGCACAACGTTACGGGAAGCGGCGACGAGGTCACCCAGTACTGCAGAAGCAGTAGGCGCTCCACCTGCACCGGGCCCATAGAACATGATCTGTCCGGCGGATTCGGCCTCCAGGAACACCGCGTTGAAGGCACCATTAACGGTGGCCAGCTGGTGGGTGAGCGGAACGAGGGCCGGGTAGACGCGGGCGGAAACGGACTGCGAACCATCCTCGGAGATAATGCGCTCGCACACTGCCAGCAGTTTGATCGTGCAGTTGAGCTTGTGAGCGGACTTAATGTCCTGCTGAGTAATCTTGGTGATACCTTCGCGGTAAACATCATTGGCCGTCACCCGAGAGTGGAAGGCCAGAGTCGAGAGAATGGCAGCCTTCGAGGCAGCGTCGAAACCTTCTACGTCAGCGGTCGGGTCGGCTTCGGCGTAGCCCAGTCGACCGGCTTCTGCGAGGGTGTCAGCGTAGTCGGCACCGGTTTCGTCCATCGCAGAGAGGATGAAGTTTGTAGTGCCGTTGACGATACCCATGACGCGCTGGATCTCGTCCCCCGCCATCGACCGCTTGAGGGGGCCAATGATCGGGATAGCCCCGGCGACGGCAGCTTCGAAGTATAGGTCTACCTGGGACTCATCGGCTGCCGCTGCGAGCTCTGCAGCGTGAGCTGCAACCAGCGCCTTATTGGCGGTAACGACGGACTTACCCTGCTTGAGAGCAGAGAGCAAGAGCTGACGGGAACCCTCAATGCCGCCGATAACTTCGACAACAACATCAACGTCGGGACGATCAACGAGTGCCTGGGCATCGTCGGTGATGAGGCTGGGATCGACACCACGATCACGAGCCGTGTCACGGACAGCAATACCGCGAATAACGACGGGAGCCCCGATCCGGTGGGTAAAGGAATCACCGTGCTCGTTGAGAAGACGAACTACTTCAGTGCCCACCGTTCCCATACCGAGAATGGCAACGCCAACCTCGGACTGACGGAGTTCGGTGTGAGCTTCGCGGGTCATGAAACCTCCAGGCTAAGCAGGTCGTCGAGCGTTTCTCGACGAAGAATGAGTCGGGCCTTGCCGTCGCGCACAGCGACGACGGCAGGTCGGGTCAACATGTTGTAGCGGCTGGCCATGGCGTAGCAGTATGCGCCGGTGGCCGCTACACCAAGAATATCGTCTGGACGGATATCCGCGGGCTGCCACGTGTCACGGACGACAACATCACCACTTTCGCAGTGCTTGCCCACAACTCGGCACAGTGCGGGTTCTGCGTCAGTGGTGCGATTGACGAGCCGACAATCGTATTCGGCATCGTAGAGGGCGGTACGAATATTGTCACTCATACCTCCGTCCACTGCCACATAATGGCGGGTGACACCAGAGGGCAGCACCACGTCTTTCAGAGTACCAACGGTGTAGAGAGTCACCATGGATGGGCCGGCGATGGACCGTCCCGGCTCCACCATCAGCTGCGGGGTGGGGATTCCAGCAGCAGCAGCTTCCTTATCCACGATGGCGTGCAGATCTGCGGCAATATCGGAGATAGCCGGCGGATCATCCGACTCGAGGTAAGCAATACCGAATCCACCACCGAGGTCGACAATGGAGAGGCCTTCTGTTGCTTCCGGACCGTACTCGTCAACGATAGCTGCAAAGAACTTAATGATACGATGCGCTGCCATTTCGAAGCCGGCAACGTCGAAGATCTGGGAGCCGATATGACTGTGCAGACCATTAAGGATGAGATTGTCAGCTTCGATGACCCGACGCACTGCCTCCGCAGCCTGGCCGCTGGCGAGGGAGAAACCGAACTTCTGGTCCTCGTGGGCAGTGGCGATGAAGTCATGCGTGTGCGCCTCCACCCCACAGGTGACGCGGACGAAAACGTTTTGGCGTTTCCCCAGCTTGCCTGCCACTGCGTTGAGCCGGTCGATCTCGTAGAGGGAGTCCACCACAACGTGCTCAACACCAAGCTCAACAGCTTGACGGAGCTCATCGACGGACTTGTTATTTCCGTGCAGGGTCATGCGGCTGGCGGGGAATCCGGCGGCGAGAGCGACACCCATCTCATAACCCGAGGCGACATCCATGCAGAGTCCAGCCTCGTTGATCCAGCGGGCGACCTCCCCGCAGAGGAAAGCCTTGGCGGCATAGTGCACGTTGTGGGCACCGCCGAAGGATTCTGCCATGGCGGCTACACGGGTGCGGAAGTCTTCTTCGTCCAGGACGAAGAGGGGGGTGCCGTACTCGGCTACCAGGTCTGTGACGGCGAGGCCTCCAATGGTGACGACACCGTCGGCGTTGCGTTCAGTGGTCTTGGGCCAGACGACAGCCGGCAGAGCATTCATGTCAGCGGGAGGCTTACGCACTCCCATGAGATCTGCGACTTCGTGAGTTTCGTGGCGGGATCCTGCGGGGTTGACGGTCACATGCGCTCCGGTGCGGTAACGCCGAGGAGCTGCAGGCCATTGTCGAGAGTTTGACGGGTTGCAGCACACAGGGCTAGGCGGGCTGAGTGAAGGGTGGCGTCTTCATCGTTATCGACGATCTCTGCTTTGGGGAGAACCTGGCATGAGTCGTAGAACCGGTGGTAGGAGGCAGCGAGGCCTTCCAGGTAACGGGCGACTCGGTGGGGTTCCCGCAGTTCCGCAGCACTTGCGACAACGGAGGGGAATTCGCCGAGGGTACGAATAAGGTCGCCTTCGCGCTCGTGGGTGAGGAGCGCAAGGTCGGCGGCGTCACGGGTGACGCCAAGCTCATCAGCTTTACGCTGCAGAGAGCACAGGCGAGCGTGTGCATACTGCACGTAGAAAACCGGGTTGTCATTGGACTTGGAGGCCCAGAGTTCCAGGTCAATATCCAAGCCTGTGTCCACCGAAGAGCGGATCATGGAGTAACGGGCGGCGTCTACGCCGATCGCTTCGACCAGGTCATCGAGAGTGATGACAGTGCCGGCACGCTTTGACATTTTGACGGCCTTACCGTCACGAACCAGGTTCACCATCTGTCCGATAAGAACCTCTACCCCATCAGGGTCGTAACCGAGCGCCTGGGCAGCTGCCTTTAGACGGGCAATGTAGCCGTGGTGGTCTGCCCCCAGCATGTAGATGCAGAGGTCATGACCACGGTCGAATTTGTTCTTCACATAAGCGATATCGCCGGCAATGTAGGCGGCATTCCCGTCAGATTTGATGACGACGCGATCCTTGTCATCACCGAAATCGGACGATCGTAGCCACCAGGCACCATCAGCAAAATAGAGATTTCCAGACTCTTTGAGGATGCCGATTGCGGCATCGACGGAGCCATCGTCGAAAAGCGAGTTTTCGTGGAAGTACACGTCGAAGTCGGTGCCGAATTCGTGGAGGGTGCGCTTGATGTGCGCAAACATCATCTCCACACCTTGGCTGCGGAAGATCTCCTGGCGTTCTTCCGCGGGGAGGTCGCAGACACCGGGGTTGTTGGCAACGATAGTGCCGGCGATGTCGTCAATGTAGGCGCCTGCATAGCCGTCTTCGGGGGTGGACTGGTGCAGGGCGGCTGCAACGAGGGAGCGAGCGAAACGATCGATCTGCGTGCCGTGGTCATTGAAGTAGTACTCGCGCGTGACCTGCGCACCTTCTGCCTCCATGATGCGTCCCAAAGCATCACCGACGGCAGCCCAGCGCGTTCCACCGAGGTGAATGGGGCCGGTGGGGTTCGCGGACACAAATTCGAGGTTGATGCGTTTCCCAGCGAAACTGTCTCCCCTACCGAAGTCTGCTCCAGCGGAAAGAATGGTGTTGACGAGTTCACCCTGAGCATCGGCAGCGAGGCGGATGTTAACGAAACCAGGGCCGGCTACCGCCGCTTCCGCGATGGCAGTGGAGGTGGACAGCTGGGCGGCTAGATCAACAGCAAGCTGACGCGGGTTAGTGCCGAGTTTTTTGGCGCTTTGCAGAGCAATGGTGGTGGCGTAGTCGCCGTTTTCAGGGTTGCGGGGACGCTCCACTGTTACCTCTGCGGGGAGGAGGGTGGAGTCGAGGCTCTGTTCTTTAGCGACCTGCTGCAAGGCAGCAAGGACAACTTTTCCTAGTTCTGCGGGCGTCACAATTGAATATTCTACGTGGTGAAGGCACTAAAGTGTTACCCGTCCAGGTTGAATGCTTTAGTAGTAGAGCGGACTGACTGGTACACTCTTATTTCGTTACGCCTCCGTAGCTCAGGGGATAGAGCATTGGTTTCCGGTACCAAAGGTCGCACGTTCGATTCGTGTCGGGGGCACTAAGGCAAAGGCCCACTGTTAAGGTGGGCCTTGTTGCATTTATTTTGCTAGGTAGGATGCACTGTTCCAGGCGTATGGAACAGCCTTGGGGAGAGCTAGTCGAGCGGTTGTTCCCAGATGTGGTGTTTGCCGGGAACGCTCGCAAAACGGCTGCTGTCACAGGTAAAGATGATGAGTTGTCCGGCCATTGCGGGGTCGCTAGTGGCGAGACTGGTCGCTGTCTCGATGGCAGCTGCCATATCTTCTCGACGCGTGGGGTCGGAGTATCCCAGGATATCATCGAGAATAACGGGGACATGTCCTTGGTCCACGAGCTGGTAGCAGGCAAGGCGAGAGAGGACTGCCAGCTGTTCTCGGGTACCGGTAGAGAGATCGCTATAGGCGATGGGGATGCCGTTGGGTCGGGTGACGGCACTCACAATTGTGAGATTGTCAGCGACGGTGACGGAGAAGTGGTCACCCCATACTCGTTGGCCGAGACGCGTGAGGGTCTTCACATAGGGTGTTTGGTAGCGGGCGGCAGCGCGCTGGCGGGCTGCCAGTAGTGTATCGCGAAGTAACCGTGCGGCGTCTGCAGCGGCTGTGGTGCGCTGGATGTGTTCGTGAAGATCGCGGTGTTGGGCGCGTTTCTCTACGAGTGCAGCATGGTAGCCAGCGGACATGTGGGTGTCGAGAACGCCCTGGAGCCGGTGGTATTTGCTGTCGACGTCATCGTAGAAGGAGCGGAGAGTAGCTAGCGTGCTGGTGTTGTCCGCGGCTTCTTCAGTGGTGTCAGCGAACGCTGCGGTGCAATTTTCACACTGCGCGAGTTCTGCTCGCTGTGTCGCTACGGCAGTGGTAAGACTGGCTAGTTTCTCCTGGTGTGCAGTTCTTGCCGCTTGGTCAAGTGGGTCAAGCTGTGCGTATTCCTGTTGTGCTGCAGCAAGCTCTTGCGCGAGTAGGTCACGTTTGCTGGCGGACACCTCGTAGTTGCGTAGTGCTACTTCTGCCCTTTGCTGAGCTTCGGTAAAGGCACTCTGTAGCTCATCTACGTCAGCTTTAGGAAGGACATTTAATGTGCCGGCTCGGCCTTGGTCGAGGAGGTCACTGGGGAAGCCGGCGCACTCTTGGGTGAGCTGGTGTGCTTCTTCTAGTCGGCGTGACTCGGGGTGGAGAGTCGCAAAGGCGCGGCATTCTGCGGCTGCGTCCTGGTGGGCACGGTTGGCCTCCTGCCACTCGTCTGCCTGCCTGCATGCCTGTGACCAGTCTGCGACGTGCAGGCTGTCAAGGGCTTCCTGATAGTCTGCGGTGAGCCGGCTGAGCTGGGCGTCGCGTTCTGCTGCTTCTGCAGCTGGGTGCAGGGTGATGGTCACGTGTCCTGGCACCTCGATAGAAAGCGACCGGGAGATAATCTCGGTATGTGCGCTGGTAAGCGGACTGCCGTTACAGAGTACGTCGCCGCCGGGGAGAGGAGTCACGGTGATGGTCCCGGAGCTTACCGCGAGCACGTGTTGGAGTCCCTCAATATCGGCTCGTAGTTGCTCGGCATGCCGATAGACCTCGACGTCGTGCGGGATGCTGTGCAGGTGGTCGGAAGCCTGTTTCGCAGCTTGGGCGAGGCGTTCTGCTTGCGCTTCCTCTTCGTGGTGGAGGCGTTCCCGGCGGAGAAAGTCCATAATCTCCGCAGTTTGTGTGTAGTGCGCTGCAGCCGCGGCTAGCTGGTCCCGCTGTTCGATGAGCTGGTGTAGTTCGGCATCATCTACCTGTGTGAGCTCAGCCTGTTGTTGTTCGATACGGGTGATGCGTTCGCTTATCGCCGCGTGTTGTTGTGCGAGGTCGTCATCGGCCTGCACGCGCGAAGTGGCAGCTGCAAGTTGTGCTTCGGTTGTCCTCAGTTGCGCTTCGAGGGCAGCCTTCTGCCGTTGGTGCTCGGCGTGAGCTGCTGCCTGTGCAGTGAGGTCCTGCAGTCGAGCTTCTGTCTCGGCACGCTGGTTCGCGAGGTGTTCTCGCTGCTGTTCGAGGTCATCGAGTTGTTGGGCAGTCCGTTCTGTTTCGGCAACGTGTTCAGCAAGTTCAGAAGCCTCTTCAGAGAGGGTTTTTTCGCGTTTGAGCTCGTTCGTTCGTTCTTTGGTGAGGCGGCCTGTTGTGGTGAAGTACTGGTCGAATTCCGCCTGCGCAGCATCCAGTAGGTGGTCTCCCGAGAGTGTGTCATCGTTTCCGTTGGCGGCCGCATCGAGTGCTGCTTGAAGGGCAGACTGGCCGTCTGTGAGTTCAAAACTCGACAGGTCCTTGCCTTGGAGGAAGCTCAGGGCAGCGAAAAGCGCCATATCTTCATGGTCGCGGAGGAGATCTTGTACATAGTTATGGGCGGGGTCGCCGCGTAGTACCGCCTTGTTCCCGGTGGCAAAGGTGAGGGTGGTACCTGCTTGCCGCCCACGTCCGAATTCTTTGCGTAGAGTGAACCGTTCACCGCCAATGGTGGCATCGAACTCCACGATGGCGGGGCGGTCGACTCCACTGCGCCGAATAGCGGTCACTGCATTTTTGGTGGAAGTGGCTTTCTCAGTGAGAACGAGGTTAATGGCTTCGATAACGCTCGATTTTCCGGATTGGTTGGGCCCAGCGATTACGGTGATGCCATGGTCGTCGAAGTCGACGTGGCGTTCCGTGATACCGCGGTAGTCCTTCAGGGTGATGGAGTGGAGTCGCATTACTGATGTTCTCCTTCCACAGTGAGGCGGTAGAGCAGCGTGAGAGCATCTTGAGCGGTCTCGTCACCGTTTTCGGCTAGCTGTGAGAGTTCCTCCGCAGCCTCTGCCACGTATCCTGTCAGTCTCGCTTGTAGTTCGGTAAGGGATGGGAGCAAGTGCCGTGAGCTATGCCGTTCCCACAGCCGGAATCCTGCGAACATACCTTCCCATTGCGCTTGGGCGGTGTCTAATGCTGCCATGTCTTCGACGGTGAGGGTGGCGTTAAGACCAAGGCGGACGGCGGTGCGTCGTTTGTTGGGTATCTCCGCGAGGTCCCGGGAGAGTTGTGCGATATCGGCGGTGCTATGGATGTCACGACGAAGGGTTCGGAAGGACCATTTCCCGCAGGTGAGTGGTTCGGTCGTACAGGTCTCGTCATGCAGTGTGACGAGGAGTGCCTGGCCTGAGTTTTTCTCGACGTCATCGAAGTCAGTCACCTCGGGGCTGCCGGAATACCAGATCCGACCACTCTCCCCCACTTGTGTCTGTGAATGCCTGTCTCCGAGGGCGAGGTAGTCGAGCTGGTAGCTGCGGCAGGCCTCCTCTAGTGCAGCGACGGAGATGATTTCTGCTCCGGTGGCATCCTCCATGTGTGGGGCGAACGTGTCAACGCCTGCGTGTGCTAGTCCTACTCGGTATGTGCAGGGTTCTTTGAGGGTTTCCGCACACTCTCGGAGAGCAGTAAAGAGGGGGTTTTCGGTGGGGTACCGATCGCTATAGGGGCCGACAATGAGCTCGATTCCTGGGATGTCTCGTAGCACTCCGGGCTCGTGGGGGACGAGGATATTGTCTGGCTTATGAGCTCGGAAGGCAGGTGACAGGTAGACGCTGTCCCGCCGGTAGGAGTCGTGGTTGCCGGGTTGGAGCACTACAGGGCAGGTGAGTCCACCCACCATTTCCAGGAGGGAGATGATGGTGTTGCTGTCGAGTTGGTTCCCATCGAAGACGTCTCCTGCGACGACGACGCCATCGACGTCGAGCTCTGCGGCGTGGTCACAGAGATGCTCGATAGCCTGCAGGCGTGCGTCACGGAAGACTGCCTGTTTACTTTCTGACAGATGACGGCGAGTCATCCCGATGTGCCAGTCGCTGCTGTGGAGGAGGCGCAGTGGGTTACTCATCGGAGTACTCCTTGATGACGGTTGGGTAGGTGTCGTGTTCAACAAGATAGTCCCACGCGTCGTGTAGATCGGCTTCGAGCGTGAGCTTCTCGACCGGGTCAGAGGTGTACGCACTCGCTGCGGCCATCCATTGCACAGGGTCGAGGTCGTGGTAGGCCGGGTTAGGGAGCGGGTTGGGGAGATCCGGTAGCTCCCCGGAAAGTGCCCAGTAGCGATGAGGGGCGAGCGCAACGGGGGAATCAGGGTCCTGTTCTTGGGAGGGTTCCTGGGAGGGGCGGGTGATAAGTTGTGCTGCCTCCCCACGGGGTATCTGCCGGCGCGCGGCTGCACGACTCGATTCACTACCGTTGCTGTCCCAAAGGGTGGTGGTGGATGTATCGGGCTCGTCGGTGGAGTTTGATGCTGCTGTTTCGTCGACGGGATCAGCAGAGACCAGGATGTCTGAAAGAGCGATGCTGCGAAGCTGGAGATACCACTCGCTATCTCGATCCATGCGTTCTACTAACAGGTATCCCAGTGCCAAAGTGTGTGAGCAGCGGTCCGCCGATGCAGGACAGGTGCACGTACACCGGAGGTCGTGTGCGTAGAGTGGGAGAAGTTCTTCGAGGAACGTGGGAAGAGATCCAGCAATAATCTGTTCTGCGGAGCCGGGATGACGAGCGACGGCAGCGCGCACTTCAGCGATGGTGTCGGCACTGACGGGCGTACCCGAAATGGTGGGTGCGAAGGGGTCGAGCTGGCTTCCCTGTACTTCCCCAGCAACGGTGGAGCCATAGTGTTCCATTGCGAAGATGGCGCCATTCCTAGCCAGCGCCTTTGCACGTGCAACCTGGGGGTGTCGAACCACGCCGTCGTGCCCGCGATAAGGTTCTTCTAACGCCCGTTCCACCTGCTTCCCCCACCAGGTGCGCCCGAAACATCCGGTTTTTTTCTGAGCAACAAGTCCCCGCATTTACTTCACCTCCAGACGGAAGAGTTCCTGCAGCTGGTCATCATCGAGCTCGGTGAGCCAGGTTTCACCTGTACCCACAACTAGATCCGACATCGTCGATTTGTGGGCAATAATGTCGTCAATACGCTCTTCGATGGTGCCGTCGCAGACGAGTTTGCGTACCTGTACGTCCTTCGTCTGGCCGATTCGATAGGCTCGGTCGGTGGCTTGGTTCTCGACTGCTGGGTTCCACCAGCGGTCACAGTGAATGACATGGTTTGCGGCGGTGAGGGTAAGACCAGTTCCACCGGCTTTAAGTGACAACACCATGAGTGGGGCTCCTTCTGCGGATTGGAAGCTCTCCACCATGGCATCGCGTTCTTCACGTCGCAGTGATCCGTGGAGGAACGGTACCGCTACGTTGAACCGTTGATGTAGGTAGTTCGCCAGGTAGTCTCCAAATTCTTTGTATTGGGTAAAGATAAGCGCCTTCTCCCCTTCGGCGAGAATAGTCGAGAGGAGTTCTTCCAGTAACGCCACTTTCCCGGAACGATGCTGTCCGTGTCGGAGAACGGCCGAGACATCACCGAAGTAGTGTGCAGGGTGGTTGCAGACTTGTTTGAGCTTTGTGAGCGCGGCGAGTACTGCGCCTTTCCGTTGCAGACCTTTCGCTTGGTTGATCTTCTCAAGCATGTCATCGACGACGGCATGGTAAAGGCCGGCTTGTTCTGGCGTCAAGGATGCGTGGACGACCATCTCATTCTTGTCGGGAAGATCGCTGATAACAGCAGGGTCGCTTTTTAATCGGCGGAGCAAGAACGGGGCTGTCAAGGTGCGCAATTGTGCAGCCATGGTGTCGTCGTGGTCGCGTTCGATGGGGAGCGCGTAGTGGTGGCGGAAGCCGTGCTGCGTTCCTAGATAGCCAGGGTTTACCAGGTCCATCAGGGCGCGAAACTCCTCCAGGTTGTTTTCCATGGGGGTTCCGGTGAGTGCTAAGCGATGTGCTGCGGAGAGCGCTCGAGCTGCCCGAGATTGCTGTGTTGCAACATTTTTCAAGTGCTGCGCTTCATCGAAGACGACTCGCCACCAAGTCACTGCCATGAGTTCAGCTCGGTCTCGATGCAGCAGGTTGTAGGTGGTAATGATGACATCATGTTGTGCCACCACATCCTGGAATGCTGACCCGCTTGACCGATCTGCACCATGGTGAATAGCGACAGCTAGTTGTGGAGCAAACTTCTGCGCTTCGTGGTACCAGTTGGCAGCCAAAGACATGGGGCAAACCACCAACACTGCTGAGTCTGCGGGCACTGCTCCACGCGCTTTGTCATAAGCCAGGACGGTGAGCACCTGGAGTGTCTTCCCCAGACCCATATCATCAGCCAGGATGCCACCCTGCCCAAGTGCATCGAGACTGGCTATCCAGTCCACCCCACGTTGCTGGTAGGGACGCAGTTGTGCGGCAACAAGATCGTCAGTGGAGACGTGCACCGGTTCGGAACGATGCGCCAATAAATCATCCACCAGTGTTGACCCGGCAGTACCTGTCACCGGTACTGGTGTGTCAGCACTAATAAGTTCCTGCAGTACATCCCCCGCAGTACCCTCCTGAGTAGCGGCGAGATCTGCCTGAGACAGCACTTTCCGACGCCGTTTCCCACTTTTTGCAGCAATGAATTCCGCGGCTCGGCGCAACAGTATGGGATCTGCTTGCACCCACCCATCACGAAGGTGAACTAAACCAGACTGTTCTTGCACTATGTCGAAAAGCTCTGCAGGTGTCAGGACAACATCTCCCAACGCCACTTGCCATTGGTAGTCTATAATGGCATCGAGTCCCACTTTGGCCCCCGTAGCAGCTGAACGCGCTGCTTGTTCACCCTCCCCCGGAATTACCTGCAGTCGCATTGACACCGGCGCCGCAACCCACGCCCGAGGAAGCATCACAACAATGCCTTGCGCCCGCACCACGTTCACTCCCCGGGTGACAAAATCGGTTGCCTGTACGGTCGTCAGTAGACGATCTTCCCCATACCCTGCTACCACACTCTCGAGCAGAGCTGGGTAGGCTTCCGTCGCCCGTGCCCACAACTTGGTAGCGGTGGTGTAGGAGGCAGCATCGAGGACGCTGGGAATGAGAGGTTCAGGGGCACTGCCCAAGACACGCACTGACACCTCCAAACCCCACCATTCCGGGGTGTCGGGTAGCGGTTCGTGAAGACGGAGCACTACCTCAGTATCGGTGTCTGCTGCTCCGTTTTGCCATTGGCGAAGCCGTTCTGAAAAACCGAGTGTGCCCTCAATAAAAGGCTCTCCAGTAATAAGCGCTTCTACAAGAGCCTGCCGCGGGCGGTGCGGGAGATCCCGCAGGCGTTGTCGGCAGAGTTCAGCTGCCATGGCCTCCACAAAACTCTCCACCGCAGCGAAGCCACCGTTATGGGCGAGCACTGGTGGTAGTGCGTGAAGGAGCTCGGTGAGCCATACCCGTTGCGCGCCACCGCCCAAAAGCTGCCAGTGGGCATACCAGGTAGGGCCATGATGGTAGAGGCGGGGCGCTACTCGACCAGCGTCGACCCACCGCGTAACGCCCGCTACCGCATGTGCGAGAAAGCGCAGGTCTTCTCCAAGTCCAGGGATAGGAGTCGCGGACGTCGCACACTCGGTCAGGAAAGCAAGAGCAGCTCCTGCACTAATGACAAGGCAGGGAACTGTCCGAGAACGAGGATAGCCACCCTCGCCAAGAACCGTGAAAGGCAGGGTGTAGCGGAACACCGGAACCCGCTGGATAAGGTCACTGATAATGGGCGGGAAGGCACCCACAGGCAGGTCTGCTACCCTCCCAGGTGATTCCCCCCCGGCACAATCTCGAATCCACAGCATCAAGCCACGATCCGGTATCCACCGGCCGTGGAGCTCATAGGAGGATGCTCTGGGACTCGTCATGATTCTATCCAACCAGTCTCTTGTAACAATTTCTGATGCGGCATTGCCGCCGGCGACAAATGGTGGCGTTTTTCGCTACCGGCAGCACCACCTCACGCCTCCGCAGACCTGCTGACAACTGCGCACAGACATATTTCATCTGACCGTCCCCGTGCGACGTGCCCTAAGTAGCTCATCCATCCCGCTTGCGCATGTGGTTAACTGCAAAGTCACCGTCACCACCAAAGTCCCCACTATGCCGCTGCCTCATCATCACACTCCAGTTTCCGTCGCCCGTACATGCACCGACACCTCCAATCCAGCCTCGGACACTAACCCTGCCCGCCAGTCTGGTACTACCCGATACGCTCACGCCACTACCTCAGTCCACCTCTGGAGCCTCCGAGGACATCGTTGGCTACTCTGGGGCGGGTGGGTGGTGTTTCCCACCCTAGTGGCACTCGTCGTTACCGCATCCCAGTGGATTCCACCGGCACACCAGTGGACGGGTACTCCAAGCCGTGCTGAAGTACGTGCACTACTCGACCGTGTGCATGTCATCCCACGCCGCCACCATATTCTGGGTTACGAACGTGCCTGCACCGGATCGTCCAGCTGCAGTTTCGGAACCGCATGGACTGACGACTCAGATGCACCTGGCAGTCACAACGGTATCGATACTCGTTCTGAGATGCTGCGACTTCTCACGACCGGCATCGATCCCTATACCGGGCGTCCCCTCCCCTACCAGCGGCAGCAACGTCATATCGACCACCTCTTCCCACTTGCCGCAGCGTGGGATATGGGTGCTGCGCAGTGGCCTCAGCGAAAGCGAGTGACCTTCGCTAACGACATCTCCCGCAACCTGGTAGTGGTTGCGGGAGACATCAATATCAAAAAGGGAGACAGTACCCCCAGCGACTGGCTTCCACCATGGAAAGGTAGCCGCTGCTGGTACGCGGGCCGTTACCTCACCGTTGCGATCCACTACAACCTGTCCATCAGCCAAGCCGATTGGCGGGCACTCTCCGCGGCAAGCAGACTCTGCCCACAGCATGCGAATTAGTACTTTTTGCCCTGCTTGTAGTTGGAAAAACTACGGTTCTTGGAATATCCCTTTCCGGCAGGTTGGTAGCTCTTCCGGGAACGAGAATTCCAGGCAGGGCGATCCTTCCGCCCAGAGTGGTCATTCTTGGTCCGCTTGCCGGCAGAGGAAAGCTCATTCCATGTACCGCGACCATGATCTGCAGAGTTCTTCCACGCCTTGCGACCCTTCCGGTCTTTCCACTCGGTGCGATCGCTGCGGTGCTTACGGGAGTGTTTCTCAGGGCGCATATAGCTACTCTGCTGTTTCTTCTCCCACTTGGCCTGCTTCAGGGCTCCTGGACGGTTCGCCGGTGGGCCCGGGTCCACCTCAAGGTGAATCAGTTGGCCGGAGATCCGCGTCTTCTCCAGATTGTCGAAAACCTCTTGGGGAAGGTCTGCGGGCATGTCGATGAGAGAGTAGTCCCCGCGAATAGAGATGTGGCCAATATCAGCGCTACTGATCCCGCCTTCGTTCGCAATAGCTCCCACAATGCTCGATGGCGTGGCCTTATGACGCTTACCAACGGCAATACGGTAGGAGACCAAGTCTTTTCCGCTCCGAGACTGCTGGCGACCTTCTTTACGCTCCCCACCATGAGAGAAGGAGCGTTGGTGGCCGCGATAGTCATCTACCTCAAGTTCCTCAGTCAAGAGGAAACCTTCAGTCTCATCGACAGTGCGGACGGCTAGGGCAGCCGCAATATCGACCATATCCACTCCCGTATCTGCGGCGTAAAGCTGCACGAAACCACGGAATAGGTCGAGATGCTCATCTTCCAAAGCTTCGGTGATGGATTCATTGAAGCGGCGAACGCGTGTGTCATTCACATCGTCCACACTGGGCAGCTTGACCTCTTCCAGAGGCTGGCCAGTAACGCGCTCAATCTGCTTAATCATGCGGCGTTCTCGTGGCGTCACGAACAGAAGCGCTTGCCCGGTCCGCCCCGCGCGCCCGGTGCGACCGATCCGGTGCACGTAAGACTCCGGGTCGTGGGGCATGTCATAGTTTAGGACATAGCTGATGCGGTCGACGTCGAGACCACGGGCGGCCACGTCGGTTGCAACAAGAATATCGAGGGTGCCCTCTTTGAGCTGATTAATGGTGCGCTCACGTTGGGCTTGCACCATGTCACCGTTAATCGCGGCGGCACCGTAACCGCGTGCACGAAGCTTATCGGCCATCTCTTCTGTCTGTTGCTTGGTGCGGACGAAGAGAATCATTGCTTCAAAGGTGTCCACTTCCAAGATGCGGGTAAGTGCATCGATTTTGGAGCGCTGGTTGACGATTACGTATCGCTGTTCAATATTGGCATTAGTGGTGGTGGGGGTCTCAATTTCGATCTGCTGCGGATCAGACAGATAGTTCTCGGAGATGCGGCGGATCGCCGGCGGGATAGTAGCGGAGAAGAGTGCTGCCTGACGGTGTTCGGGGGTTTTGGAGAGGATCTCTTCGACGTCTTCTTGGAAACCCATCTTCAGCATTTCATCGGCTTCATCGAGAACTAGGTAGTGCAGTTCAGAAAGATCGAGTTTGCCTTTGGAAAGGTGGTCGATGATACGTCCGGGGGTACCGACGATGATCTGGGCTCCACGCTTCAAACCTGCGATTTGGACACCATAGGACTGTCCCCCGTAGATGGGGAGCACTTTTACACCTGGGATATGCCGTGCGAAGCTCGATACGGCATCGGCAACCTGCAGGGCTAGTTCGCGGGTTGGGGCAAGAACTAAGGCTTGCGGAGCTTTCAGCTCGGGATCAATGGCGGCCACCATGGGGAGGCCAAACGCTGCGGTCTTACCGGTACCGGTTTGGGCCATGCCCACAACGTCTTTCCCGGAGAGCAGCAGGGGGATAGTAGCAGCCTGAATTTGGCTGGGGGACTCGAAACCTAGGTCACTGATTGCTTGCAGAATCGGAGCGGGCAGGTCGAAGTCGGAAAATGTTTCGACAGTAGTCATCGTGTCTTATACTACCCGCTACTACCTGCGGAAACCTAAAGGGAGGAAGCTGCTGGTCGGCTACGCGCGGCAGGCGGAAGAGTTTCTCTGGCCGGCACCCATGCCAACGAACTCACCGCCAAGATGATGCCCGTGATTCCAAAGGCCCAGCTGTAGCCCAAGGCATCCACAATGGCGCCGGCTGCCAGCGTACCAACGATTGAACCGAAGTCCGCAGCCATCTGTACGGAGGCCAAGATAGTACCGCCACGGTATCCAGCCACCACATCTCCGATGGCTGCCTGTTGAGCGGGATTGATGACGCCGCCTCCAAGCCCAGCGAAGAGCGAGAGAACGTAGACCATACCCACACTTGTCCCTTGCCCTAGAAGCGCCGTCATCGCTCCACACAGTAGAAGTCCCCCGATGATAAGGGGGCGACGCCCCCAGCGGTCGGACCAATGCCGGGTGGTGTAGAGGGCAATAGCGTTCCCGATGGCAAAAATCGCCATCGCAATACCCGCCTGGGCTGCGCCGTTTGTGCGAAGCAACGCGGAGACGAAAAGAGGAAGCAGGGCGACACGGACTCCGAAGTTGCCCCAGCCATTGGAGAAGTTGGTAGCGAGGCAGGCCCAGAACGCGCTGTCTTTCATGACGTCGCGTAGTTTCAGCTCGGGAGCTTGTGTCGTCGATTGTTCCGTGTCCAGATCCGACGCAGCAGCAGGTGTGCCGGGTTCCGTTTCGGAGATAGTGCCCGTGTTGACGGCTAAATCCCCCGTTTCCGCGGTGGCAGCGTCGGTGGCTGAGTGGTCGAGGAGCCGTGCCGGGAGCATCCACCACACCACGATAATCGCCAGGATGAGTGAAACTGTGTATACGTAAAATGGGAGCCTAATGTCTATATGCCCCAGTATTCCTCCCACTACTGGACCGGCGATGTTTCCGATGAGGAAGGCTCCACCATATGCGGAAGCTGCACGTCCACGCATATATCCCGGTGCCATTTTCACGATCATGGCGGTTGCGGACACGGTGAAGAGGGTCGAGCCGATTCCACCTAACCCGCGGTAGACGACGAGTTCCCAGTAGCCCTGAGCGAAGGTGGTTGCCAGAGTAGAGAGGGCAACGATAAAGAGCCCTGCCAGATACATCGGCCGCTCACCTAGTAGATTGATGAGTTTACCGGAGGCTGGCGCAAACACGAGGCGCGTCATGCCGAAGACACTGACAATGGCGGCGGCCGCCATCACGCTCACATCGAAACTGTGCGCGTATTGTGGTAGGACCGGGGTGATGAGTCCGTATCCGATCGCTATGAGAAAGGCGGCTCCTACCAGAACCCAGATACCCCGAGGTAGGGGTTCTCGGAGATTCCGTGTTGAGCTCGCCATAGGCTCAGCCTACGCATTTTGGGTGAGGTGAGCCAGTACCTGTGCTCCGCTGTGGACGGCACTGACGGGAACTCTCTCATTTTTTGCATGGAAATGCCCGAAGCAATCATAGGTGCTGGGGACGTGCAGAGGAACGAAACCAAAACATTCGATACCCAGCCGCTGGAGAAACTTATTGTCAGTGCCAGCCGGGAGAAGATAGGGCGCAACAACTCCTGCGGGATCGATGGTGGTGAGGGCTTCACGGACAGTATCCACGAAGGGAGACTGCGGATCACTGGAGACTGCATTGGGTTTTTCCCAGTGGATGGTGAGGGCGTCATAGTCCTCTCCCAACTCGTTTCTCAGCAATTCCTCTACGGTGTCAAAGAATTCTGTCTCGTGGCCGGGAAGCACACGGCAATCGATGGTGGCACGGGCGTCGGCGGGGATGACGTTTACCGCGTAGCCGGCGTGAAGCTGGGTGGGGGCTGCCGTGTTGCGGAGACTGGCGCGGACTACTGGCCCCAGGAAACCCCACTTGTGGGTCGCGGCGTCAAGCTCATCGTCTTGGTAGCGCTCGCCTGTTACTTCCGTGATGGTATCTAGGAAGGCATCCAGCGCAGGGGTGTGGACGATAGGGAAATCATGACGGGCGATCGCTGCGACAGCACGGGTAATGACAGAGACGGCATTCGTCCCGGAGGGGCGGGAACCGTGCCCGGCACGACCTTTCGCACTGAGGCGTGCCCAGGCAACACCTTTTTCAGCTACTGCCAGGGGGTAGATTCGTGTGTCAGGATGGTCTGGGAGAGTGACGGAGAAGCCGCCCACTTCGCTGAGCGCCTGGGTTACTCCCGCGAACCACTCAGGATGGTGGTCAACAAACCAGTGGGAGCCCCATACACCATCGTGTTCTTCATCGGAGAACCACACCATCATGAGGGTGCGGGCTGGGCGCACTCCGGTAAGTGCGTAATGGCGTGCAACGGCTAGCATCATGCCGGCAAAGTCTTTCATATCGACTGCACCGCGGCCCCAGATCCATCCGTCAATAATGTCACCACCGAAGGGCGGGTGGTCCCAATCGTCAGCGTTGATGGGCACGACATCGACGTGGCTGTGAATGAGGAGCGCATGGGGGTCGTCTCCTGGGATGACGATGCGGTAGTTTCCGCGCCCAGGGCGGGATGCCAGGTAGTCCCCCTGGATGCCAACATCAGCGAGTTTGCCGGCGATGTAATGGATGCACTGGTCTTCGCCGTCTCCTACGTCGGGTTCTCCGGTGTTGACTGAGGGAATACGGATGAGGTCCTGGGTGAAGGCCACTGCTTCCTTGCCGAGTGCATCCCAGTCGTTCCATTCGCGAGAAGGTCGGGAAAGATTTGCGCTAGTGCTTGTCATGGTTACTAGTTTAGGCACTCGACTCGCCAGAGTCGCCTCTTCAGCTCGTTGAGCGGGAGTTATGCTCACCTCAAGAAGAACTGTCCGGAATATGATGCAGCCAGGGAAGAATAACCTCCCCGGCCGCATCATAAGGGTGCGATTATGCTACAGTTATTTCTTCTGCGTTCCGTACTACGGTACGAACAACCATTTCCAGGGAGTCCAACACAATCTTCATCCCGTCGGCGCTACTGGCCAGTGCCGGGTTTTGCGGGGTACGGAGACTCAGATGGCGCAACAGGTACCCATGAATGAGGTCGAGGATGACGGGAACCAGTTGGTTGAGATCCATGGACCACGTGGCATTGAATCGGCGGGCCACAGAGTCGAGATAGCTGTAGGCTAGGTGCGCCAGGGCATCGTAGTACATGGTGATGAGTTGTTGGAACCGGAAGTCAGAGGTATGAAATGCATAGGAAATGACCTCGTACACCAGCGGTGAGTTTTCGGCTTGTGCGGAGACCTCGTTGAGGATGGTTAGAGAGTCCTGGAACAATGACTCTTCTAGTCCAGCGAGTCCCGTCTTGTTGGAGGTAGAAGCGGTGGCGAGCACACTCTTGGTAATAGTGTGAATGACTTCATCGACGGTGTGAGCAGCCATTTCGTAGAGCAGCTCTTCTTTGTCATTGAAGCAGTAGTGCACTACTCCGAGGGAAATGTCGGCTTCTTGGGCTACGGCGCGAGTAGTCACTTGAGCGAAACCTTCTCGCCGAGCGACGACCATGGCAGCCTTGATAAGGTGTGCCCGGCGGTCTTCTCTATTCATACGCATTGAGGTTGGGCTTTCCAAGAGATATAGCGATTGACGCGTAGGGGAGCAATTGTATTTAAACACCATACTAATCACGATGACCTGCAGAATACTCATCGCACACAAAAATTCTCTTCTTCTTTTCAGCATTCGTGTAACGCAGATCACCACCCTTCTTTCTGAGTACCATTAGAGGTACACATCCAACCGGACCAGAATGAGGGTTATCAGTGACGACACATCCAGATTCTTTCGGACAGAACCAGTGGCTGGTTGACGAAATGTATCGGAAGTACCGCGACGATCCCCACAGTGTGGATGATGCTTGGCGGGCCTACTTCACCGATCAAAAACTGATCCCCTCCCCTATAGCCGCCGCCACCAGTACGGACAGCGCGCAACTAGTGTCCGAACCTTTCGGCCCTACTAATCCCACTGCTTTCCTCACCGATTACGACTACTCTGAGACCGCTGCAGACCCAGTGAACGTGCAACGTGCCTCCACCGAGCGTGTGCGCTCTGCCGCTAAAGATGCCCTCACTACCATGTATACGGTTGAGCCGGCGGCCGGCCCCAGTTACCCAGAGCTAACGGAAGAGGAGAAAACTCCACTGCGGGGTACTGCCCGGGCTATTGCGCGCAATATGAATGCTTCCCGTAATATCCCCATAGCGACCTCGGTGCGCTCTATTCCAGTGAAATTGATGTTTGAGAACCGAGCTCTCATCAACAGTTACCTTACAAAAACTCGTGGAGGGAAAGTCTCCTTCACACACCTCATTGGCTACGCCATGATTCAGGCAGTGAAAGCCTATCCCACCATGAACTGCCGGTTAGAGGAGGAGGACGGCCACTTCACTCGTATTCAGCCTGACCACATTAACTTGGGCCTAGCGGTTGACCTGCGGGGCAAAGACGGTAGTCGCTCACTAGTGGTCGCAGCGATTAAAGAGACGGAAACGATGAACTTCCCCCAGTTCGTCGCCGCTTATGAAGATATCGTCACGCGCGCCCGCAACGGTAAGCTAACTGCCGCCGACTTTGCCGGTGTCACCATCTCACTTACTAACCCTGGCGGTATTGGCACGATTCACTCTGTGCCGCGCCTTACACCTGGTCAGGGCTGTATTTTGGGCGTTGGAGCACTTCAGTATCCGGCGGAATACGTCGGGATGAGCGATGAAGCACTGGCGGAGCTCGGGGTGGGTAAGACAATGACTGTCACCTCCACCTACGACCACCGGATTATCCAAGGTGCAGAGTCCGGCGAGTGGCTGGGGACGATCCACAAACTGCTTCTATCCGACGAGTTCTACGATGAGATCTTTACTGGGCTCAAACTTCCCTTCGAGCCGTGGCGATGGCGACGCGATGTCACTTCGCAGGGGGTAAATAAGGATGCGCGTGTGCTTCAACTCATCGAGGCATACCGCGACCGTGGCCACCTCATTGCCGACACGAACCCCCTCAACTTCATTGAACCGGGCCGGAAGCGGGAAACATACCCGGACCTCAACATTGCACACTACGGGCTCACCATCTGGGACCTTGACAGAGAGTTCGCCGTTGGCGGTCTCGCCGGTCAAGAGCGGATGAAGTTACGCGACATTATGACGGTGCTGCGCAATGCCTATTGCGAGAAGATCAGCGTCGAGTACACGTACATCCTCGATAATGAGCAACGCGAGTGGATCCGCAATTATGTGGAGAGTAAGGGTGCCCCGCTCTCCGCCAAGGATCAGAAACTCACTCTCACTACGCTTATCGCGGCCGAAGCATTCGAATCTTTCCTTCAAACCAAGTATGTGGGGCAGAAACGTTTCTCCTTGGAGGGCTCAGAGTCTCTTATTCCTATGATGGATCGCATCATTGATGTGGCTGCCGACCACCATGTCCAGGAGGTCGTCATTGGCATGCCCCACCGTGGGCGTCTCAATGTGCTTGTCAATATCGTCGGCAAACCCTACAACCAAATCTTCAGTGAGTTCGAAGGCAACATGCATGCCAATGAACAGCAGGGTTCTGGAGATGTGAAGTACCACCTCGGTGCCGAGGGTACGCACTATCAGATGTATGGCGACAACGACATCAAGGTGACGCTCACCGCCAACCCCTCACACCTGGAAGCCGTCGACCCCGTTCTTATCGGTATCGTCAAGGCTAAGCAAGACCTGCTTGCTCGTAGTACCGAACGGCCCCACCAAGAGAATCAACCGCGCTACCCTGTCATGCCGCTCATGCTGCACGGTGATGCCGCTTTCTCAGGTCAAGGAGTGGTGTACGAGACGCTCAATATGGCACTGCTCGAAGGCTACAACGTCGGTGGCACCGTGCATATCGTCGTCAATAACCAGATCGGTTTTACTACCGCCCCTTCACAAGGTCGCTCCAGCGAATATTGCACCGACGTCGCGAAGGCCTTTGGTGTGCCGGTCTTCCATGTCAATGGGGACGACCCGGAAGCATGTGTGCGTGTCGCCCGCGCCGCCGTCGAATTCAACCAGAAGTTCGCCAAGGATGTTGTTATCGACCTCGTCTCCTACCGCCGTCGAGGCCACAATGAGGCGGATGATCCGTCGATGACGCAGCCCGCCATGTACGACATCATCGATAACAAGCGTTCTGTGCGGCAGTCCTACCTGGAGACGTTGGTGGGACGCGGCGATATTACTCCGCAAGAAGCAGAAACTGCCTTGCAGGACTACCAGGGTGAGCTCGAAAGTGTCTTCAAACAGGTGAAGGATGCGGAGAAGGAGTCCACTCCTCCATCACAATCGGTGGCTACAAAGCAGCGTGTTCCCTACAACCTGCAGACTGCTATCTCAGCCGAACGGTTGGAAGAGATTGGCGACGCATTCGCCAATGTGCCGGATAACTTCTCTGTCCACAAGCGCGTCAAGCCTATTCTTGAAGCTCGCCACCGCATGACCCATGAGGGGCACGTGGACTGGGCTATGGCTGAACTGTTGGCCTGGGGCTCGCTGGTCCAAGAAGGACGAGATGTACGCATCGCGGGTGAGGACAGCTGCCGCGGGACCTTCACCCAACGTCACGCCATCGTAGTGGATCGGGAGAACAGCAACGAGTACAGCCCTCTCCGCGCCATTGCGAACACCCACGGAGGGCATTTCGACATCTTTAACTCCGCACTGTCCGAGTTTGCGGGTTTGGGTGTGGAGTACGGCTACAGTGTGGCCCACTCGGATGCGCTGGTATGTTGGGAGGCTCAATTCGGTGACTTTGCCAACGGTGGACAGACCATTGTTGACGAGTACATTTCCTCGGCTGAAGCGAAGTGGAACCAACGTTCAGGACTCGTCATGCTCCTCCCGCATGGACAGGAAGGTGCTGGCCCTGACCACTCTTCTGCCCGCATCGAGCGTTACCTCCAAATGTGTGCGGAGTCCAACATGACCATCGCCCAACCGTCCACCCCTGCAAATTACTTCCACCTCATTCGCCGGCATATTCTATCCAGTATTGTGCGCCCGCTCATTGTGGCGACCCCGAAGTCCATGCTGCGGATGAAGGCGGCGACGAGCCCATTGGAAGACTTCACCCAGCGAAAATTCCGCTCGGTCATTGATGACCCCTATTTCTACGATGAAAAGCAGTTGCACGACCCATCATCAGTAAAGACGCTGCTGCTGTGCTCTGGGAAGGTGTATTACGAGCTTGCTCGGCGGCGTGACAAGGAGGAACGCTTCGATCTGGCCATTGCCCGATTGGAGCAGATCTACCCGGTACCGTTCCGCCGACTCTACGAGCTTGTTGCCCGCTATCCCCAGGTGGAGAGAGTCATGTGGGTGCAAGAAGAACCATCTAACCAGGGGGCCTGGCCATTCCTCAAGGTCAAGCTGCCCACCGTGGTCGGTAACCTGCCGCCTTTCGACCGCTTCTCGCGCCGCAGTATGTCCGCTCCAGCAACTGGGGTCTCCAGTGTGAGCCGCGCTGAGCAGACACTGCTTATGGATACTGTCTTCAACTCCACTCTGCCCGAATAAGTCTGCTTACCAGTCCGACCAGCTATGCCAGTCGTCTTCTTTTCCTGACGTCTGCCGACGGCTGGGCTGGACGATCGGTTCTGCTGCCCCCACACGTAAAAGCCCGCACCCTGGTATTCACCGGGTGCGGGCTTTTACGTGTGGGGGCAGCAGGCGGGAGACGCTTTACCCCCTGTGTGGGCGTTGTTGCGGCAGCATGTTACTGGGCAAGTTGAGCGCGGAGTTGCTTTGTCGCCGTTACCATGGCTGCCAGCGAGGGGAGGCACTCTTCCGCCCGGCGGGTTTTCAGGCCGCAATCCGGATTAACCCAAAGTCGCTCTGCTGGAACGGCTTTCAGTGCAAGCTGCAAGGCGGCGAAGATCTCTTCGACGTGCGGTACACGCGGTGAGTGAATGTCGTAGACACCCGGACCGATCGCCTGACGGTACCCGTGCTCTTCCAAGTCGTTCACTATTTCCATCTGGGAACGGGCAGACTCAACGGAAGTGACGTCGGCGTCCAGGTCACCAATCACACCTACCATTTCACCAAACTCGGAATAGCACATGTGGGTGTGAATTTGCGTGGCGGGAGCCACCCCAGCCGTTGCCAGCCGGAAAGCAGCAGCTGCCCACTCGGCGTAGTGCTCCTTATCCTCATCACGCAGCGGCAACAGCTCACGCAGTGCCGGCTCGTCCACCTGAATAATGCGAATACCAGCATCTTCCAGATCCACACACTCGTCACGAATCGCTAACGCCACCTGTATCGCGGTAGCCTCCAAGGCCTGATCATCACGCACGAACGACCACGACAGCATGGTGAGGGGGCCGGTTAGCATACCTTTCATCGGACGGTCTGTGAGGCTCGCCGCATAAGCCGACCATGCGACGGACATGGCGTTAGGTCGCTGCACATCGCCATACACCACCGGTGGGCGCACGCAGCGAGTGCCGTAGGACTGCACCCAGCCATTGCGGGATGCCCAACAGCCGTCGAGTTGCTCAGCGAAGTACTGCACCATGTCGTTACGTTCCGGCTCACCATGAACCAGCACATCAATATCCAGGTCTTCCTGAAGTTTGATGACGTCTCGGATTTCTTGCCGCATTGCTTCGTCGTACTGCTCCTTCGTCAACTCACCACGCCCAAAGCGCTGACGGGCAGACCGAATTTCGGCAGTCTGCGGGAAGGATCCAATGGTAGTTGTGGGCAGCAGCGGAAGGTTGAGCGCATCACGCTGGAGAGCGGCCCGCTCAGCATAGTCGGGACGGTGGAAGTCGGCATCGGTAAGCATCGCAATTCGCTTCCGCAGCGTCGGATTGTTGGTGACGGCACTTCCCCGTCGGTGCGCCGTAATGTCACGGGCGGCTTGCACCTCGGGGGCATTGGGGTCTTTCTCGCCGCGCTGGATTTGTGCTAGTAGGGAGATCTCCGCGATCTTTTCCGCACCAAAAGCGAGCCATTCTCGGCACAATCCGTCGGTACCAGTGGCGGTTCGCTCTTCGATGGTGGGAAGATCTTCTCCGGCGAGCGTATAGGGGACGTGCAGGAGAGAGCAGGAGGTGGAGACGGCGACGTGGGCAGCTCGCTCAGAAGCACGGACGAGTTGTTCTACCGCCCCATCGATCGCCGTTGCCCATACGTTGCGGCCATCAACAACACCAGCTACCAGTAGTTTCTCCGATAGTCCTGGAACACCCTGCGGAGGCAGGTCCCCCGCAACGAAGTCAAGGGCAAGTCCCTCAACGGGGGTGCCGGCGAGCACCGGTAGTGCGTCTTTGGTGTCACCGAAGTAGGTGGCAACGAGAATCTGTGGGCGTTGTGCGAGCCCACCGAGACGGTCATACACCTTCCCCAACAGCTCGAGTTCAGCAGGGCTGAGGGTGGTAACTGCGCTCGGTTCATCCAGCTGCACCCACTCTACGCCTTCTGCAGCAAGCAGCTGCAGAAGCTCTTCGTACACCGGGAGGAGCTCGTTGAGCCGGCTGAGGGCACCGCCCAGACTCGAGGCAGCAGCACGATCCGCTTCCTTTGCCAACCGCAGATAGGTGAAGGGGCCAATGATCACCGGGCGAGCAGGAATACCAGCTGCTTGGGCAGCATGAAGATCCTCTAGTACCGCCTCAGGGTGAAGGGTGAAGTGAGTGTCTACTGAGAACTCGGGAACCAGGTAGTGGTAGTTGGTATCGAACCACTTCGTCATCTCCAGCGGGGGGACGGCTGCCGTACCGCGTGCCGCCGCGAAATACCGATCGAGGTCCGTCTCTGCTGCAGCACGGTAGCATTGTGGAAGCGCCCCGACCAGCATGGTGGTGTCAAGCATTTGGTCGTAGAGAGAGAACACATTGGTGGGGATGGAATCCAGGCCAGCGTCCACCAGCTGTGCCCACGTGTGGGCACGTAGCTCCGTGACGATAGCACGCAGCTCAGCTTCGCTACTCTCGCCTCTCCAATAGCGTTCGATAGCAAACTTCAGCTCACGTCGAGGCCCGATACGAGGGGTACCTAAAACGGTTGCAGAAAAAATAGACACGTCTGTCTCCAATGAATGAATGTCAACATTCACCTCTGGATTACGAGCACCATGCCAGAACACCTCGAGCTCCTGCTGAGCATTCGAATAGAGGTGCTTTCTTTTCTAAGAAGAGTGGTGATGCGTCGCCTTTATCACAAAGGCGAGTTATCCTAGAGAGCTCTTGCCCTCCAGCTTCCTCGTCTGTTCCGTACAGGCAGTTCCTGCAGGCTATACGGGGCGAAATATACCTAACTACTGCTGTCGCCGACTCTCTACCATCTCGTAGTAGAGGTATTTGTCTGTGGAGTACTGCAGAACAGTGAGTTAAGTATATCCATACTTGCTCTACTGGGACTAGCCATGCGTGAGGTTCTGTGCACCGTGCACAAAAGTCTATTTTTCGCGCCCCGAGAAACCCTTAGCGCGGAGCCAGTTGGTAATGAACTGGTCCAGTTGGTCTGGGGTGCGGTATTCCACGCGGAGAAGTTCAGCCACATCCGTCGTCGTGAGTTTCTCACTGAGTTCATCGAAGATGAGCTGACGGGGACGGTCGACGGCGCTTTTGGCCACTAATGGGAAAATATAGGCGGCGGCTAGGGAATGGAGATCATCCGCAAGCAAACGCCAGTCCCCGCTGAGCAGCAACGGGTCCGGCGCAAACGTGAGGACCACATCGTCACCGGACGTCACAGTCGTCTCTGTGACGAGGGATCGAGGGGTACAGCGATAGCGGTGATTGACGAGCTCTGCCCAGTGCTCCATTTCGAGGGCATCGGCCGGATAGGCGTGAATCAGGATGGAGAATCGTTCGCAGCGCTCGGCCAGCTGGGAATAGGTGCGAATGCCGTCGGTGTGCGGATCCTTATTGCGAACTGCTAGCACCATGGTGCGCTCGGCGTGGGAGGGCCGTAATGAGCGGGTCTCCTGAGGAAGGGAGCGTGTCATCTCGGCAAAAACCGGGTCAAACTCTGCGTCGGGGTTGGCAGTGTCCCGTCGAACTGTCGCACGCAAAATGGGGGCATCCGGGTTCATCGCAAACAACAGCTGGCTGGTGTACTCGGGGACGACATCTACCAGCCCGGTACTAATGGCGTGAAGCTTTGCCCGATGCCCAATGGAGGAGGTTTGGGTAACGCCGGGGCCAACGTTACGAACACCGTCCGCGGCCCGCCGACTTTCAATGCGGTCAAGACGGGCCGGGACGCCTTTCAGCTGCAGGGCAGCAACGTAGAGTTTGGCGAGGACGTAGTCGGGTGCCATTGCGGAATAGCCCACCCGCACTATAGGTGCGACGGGATCTGGGACCAGAGCTTTGTCTGTTCGCCCACATCCCGTCACCACCAGGAGCAGGGCACACGCTAGCGCGCCTAATTTTCGATGACCTCGCATACCAACAATGCTACTTGTTGGCTTCAGCAACCGCCTTCACCGCGGCGGTAACTGCCGGACAGACGCGCGGATCGAGCGGCGACGGAATGATGTAGTCGGGAGCCAGATCCTTTGGGTCGATAACGTTGGCGATGGCCTCTGCGGCGGCCTGCAGCATCTCATCCGTAATAGCAGTAGAGCGGGCATCGAGCGCGCCACGGAAAAGACCGGGGAAGGCCAGCACATTGTTGAGCTGGTTCGGGTAGTCCGAGCGGCCGGTCGCCACAATGGAGGCATGGCGGTGTGCGACATCAATGGGGATCTCCGGATCCGGGTTGGAGAGGGAGAAGATGATGGCATCAGGGGCCATCTCCGCCACAATGTCTTCTGCCACATGTCCGGCGGAGACACCCACGAAGACGTCGGCACCTTCGAAGGCTTCTGCCTGACCACCCACAATATTGTCGGGGTTGGTGATCTCTGCCAGGGCTTCCTTCACCGGATTCAGACCTTCGCGGCCGCGGGACACGATGCCGTGGGAGTCAAGCACGATAACGTTCTGGACACCAGCATTGAGAATAATCTTGGTGCAGGCAACACCGGCAGCGCCGGCACCCGATACGACGACCTTGAGGTCCTCGGGCTTACGGCCAGTGAGTCGGCAGGCGTTGATCATGCCAGCCAGCACCACCACTGCGGTACCGTGCTGGTCGTCGTGCATCACCGGAATATCAAGAGCTTCCTTCAACCGATCTTCGATTTCGAAGCAACGAGGTGCGGAAATATCTTCGAGGTTAATGGCACCAAAGCTCGGCTGCAGACGGATGCAGGTCTCAACAATCTCGTCCGGATCGGTCGTATCGAGCACAATCGGAATGGCGTTGAGGCCGGAGAACTGCTTAAAGAGGGCACACTTGCCTTCCATTACCGGAAGCGCTGCGGACGGGCCGATATTCCCGAGTCCGAGCACGGCAGTTCCATCGCTGACCACCGCGACGAGGCGGCCAGCCCAGGTGTAGAGCTTGGCATCTTCTGGCTTGTCATAAATATCGTTGCAGGCAAGTGCAACACCGGGAGTGTAAGCAACGGAGAGAGCGTGCTGCGAATCGAGGGGCGAGTGCAGGGCGACGTCGAGTTTGCCGTTGATGTGATACTGAAGAACCTCTTCTTCGGTCACCACGTCTTCGTTAACTGCGGCGGTAAACAGTTCGTCATTAACGTTCTCCGCGCCATTGCGCGGATCAATAGTCTGGGTCAACTGCGTCCCCTTCAGGTCACATTATTTCTAACTAGTGATGCAGGAGACAAAACTCCCACGCGTCTCATCCTAGCGACCGGTAAACTTCCATTCCATGCGGGTATTACAACTTCCACTCCCTTACTGCTATGCCTTCGAGGCACCTACTTTTCCGGACGATCGGGGCTTCTTTTCTGCCCCATTTCACGCCCCTACCTTTATCGATAACGTGGGCTATCAGCTCTCGATACGTCAAACGAATCTCAGCCCCACCCGCCGCGGAGCCGTCCGCGGAGTCCATTTCGCAGATGTGCCACCCGGCCAAGCAAAATACGTTTATGCAGCTCACGGACGTTTATTGGATGTGCTCGTCGATCTCAGAGTGGGATCCCCCACATTTTCGCAGTATGTTGCCATCGAATTGTCCCTAGAGAGCGGGACCGCAGTCTTCCTACCAGAGGGAATAGGCCATCTTGTGATTGGCCTCACAGATGACGCTGCGTTGAGCTATCTCTGCTCGGAAGCCTACAACCCACCGGCAGAACACGGCATTAACCCTCTCGACCCCGCTCTGGGTTTGCCATTCCATGACTGGTGCGACAACTATGATCTGGGAGATCCAGACGCACTCATCCTCTCCCCTAAAGATAAAAGTGCTCCCACTTTGGCTGCTGCACAGGAATCCAGACTCCTTCCCCGCTACGATGAATGTGTCGCCTTCTACAACGGCCTGCGCCGCACTTCCTCTGAAAGCTCCGCTCGTTAGCCCCTCCCACTTCGTCAAAAGGAGCGCGCAATGGGTTTTACCTCCTTCTGGGACAAACTCTTTAACCCGCAAAAATCTGCTCAAAACGAGCCCGATGATAACGTTCACATCCCTACTGCCCAAGCCACCATCGGGTGCGATGTCTACGACGAAAACGGACAACACATTGATCGCACCTTCGACTACCGCAGCGGCTTTCACTGGGTAGAAGAGCACCCCGGGCATTTCGTCTGGCTCCAACTCCGCGACCCCAATCGCCGTCAAATGGTGCATGTGGGACGCGTCTACGACCTACACGAACTTCTCGTCGAAGACTGCTCTACTGACCATCAGCGCCCTAAGCTCGAAGCCTTCGATGACTGCCTCACCCTCGTGGCACGAACTCTCCGCTACGTCGACCACGAAGTCATCGACAATCCCGCCGACGCTGTGGAGACCGGCGAAGTCGTCCTGGTGGCCGGAAAGAATTACTTCATCTCGATCCAACACGGGAAAGGCCACAGCCTCGACCACGTGCACAAACGCCTCTCCCACAACCCAGAAGACCTCGCCCAAGGCCCCATGATGTGCTTCTACCGGGCTGTCGACCACGTCGTCGACTCCTACCTCAAAGTTGCTGCACTCATGGACAACGACATCGACGACCTCGAGGAGGAAGTTTTCGACCCTTCCACGGATATCGATATCGATGAGATCTATGCGGTCAAACGAGAAGTGCTCGAGATCAAGCACCTGATCTCGCCCCTTCGTACGCCACTACACGAACTCTGTAATAGCGACCAGATCTACGTCGACGAAGACATCCGCAGCTACTTCCGTGACGTCGAAGACCACCTGCTACGTGCTATCTCCGATGTCCACGGGTTCGACGAAGTCCTCAGCTCCCTCATCGATGCTGCCGCAGCAAAAGTCGGAGTGGAGCAAAACGTCATCAGCCGTGCGCTCTCCGCCTGGGCAGCAATCATCGCCGTCCCCACCCTGATCGCCAGTATCTACGGTATGAACTTTCAGTTCATGCCGCTCCTGCAAGTCGATGGAGCGTACTACGTGGTGCTCGCCCTCATGGCAATTTGGTCTATCACCATGTACATCGTGTTCAGACGAAAGAAATGGCTCTAGCCACTACTGCATTTGACGGCGCCACGCCGGAGAGGTGATCTCCCGGAAGGCGCCGTTTTCTTTCACAATCATGATGCAGGCCAGATTAAGCTTCGTCGCCTGCTTCATGCCTTCCTCCGGTCCCAACACGTCCAGGCCGGTCGCCAACCCGTCAGCTGTCATACACGATGCATCCATGACGGTGACGGAAGCAAGATTGTGCGTAATCGGTCGTCCCGTCTGCGGATCAATGGTGTGCGAGAACCGGTGGCCGTTGTCCTCAAAGTAGTTCCGGTAGTCTCCGGAGGTCGCCACTGAGGTGTTGACCAGGTGGATGACTCGATCCAGGGAGGCGTCACCATGGGGCACAGGACGTTCTACGGCCACCCGCCATGGGCCTCCCCGCGTTCCGGCTCCCTTACCACGTACTTCCCCACCGACATCGACAAGGTAGCGCTCTACCCCCAGCGCCTCCAATTCACGGGCGATCGCGTCCACCCCATACCCTTTAGCAATCGACGACAGATCGACGTAAAGCTCAGGAATCTTCTTTACCAGTGCGTTATCGAGTACTTCGAGGTGTTCAATACCGCACTTCGCTTTCGTCTCGTCAATATCCGCATCAGCGGGAATCTTATTAGGACGGCCCTCTGACCCAAATCCCCACAGGTTCACCAACGGCCCCACGGTGACATCCAGTTTTCCCTCGGTAACTTTGTTCAGCCGCACCGCTTCTCGCATAACAGTGAGGACTTCCGGGGATGCCGGGAAGGGAGTATCAACTTTGCGGAACTGGTTAAAGCGAGAAAGTTCCGACTCAGGGATGAACGTCGACATTTGGTGGTTGATGGAGGTAAAACGGGCTTCCACCTTATCCCGCACCTCCGCCTGCGGAGGTGTCTTGGCTGTCGCCAAATAGGTGATGGCGTAGTAGGTCCCCATAGTAGTTCCCCGCAGCACTGTCTTCTGCGGATTATCCTCGAAGCTACACCCTGCTGTGGACCCCAGACCAAGCAGCCCAGCCACTCCGGCTATGCTCAAAAAGCCGCGTCGAGAGAGCCAGCGGCTCTCCTTGCGCTCCCGACGGGCAGACGGCGGCGTCTTCATCATGGAGCCCTTCTCCTCACAGACGTGCAATAGTGCGTCTGTACAGTATAGTGCCCCTACCTCTTCATAATCTCGTTCATTCTCACAACCGGAGCGCCGCCTACTCTTTCGGACGCACTAGACTAAACCTATGAGCTCACCCAACCGTGTTTTCGTGGGGCGGCTAGACAACCTTGTCGTGCTTGGCCCAGATGGAGAATCCATCGGTCGTGTCCGAGACGTCGTCCTCACCCTGCAGGACCCTACCTCCTCCCCTCGCGCTGTCGGACTCGTCATCCAGCTTCTCAATCGCCGCCGTATCTTCCTCCCGATGCTGCGTGTTGCTAGCTTCTCCGGATCTGCTGTCACGCTTGTCACTGGTAATGTCACGGTGCGTTCATTCAAACAGCAGCCCACCGAAATTCAAGTACTAGGCGAGATGGTCGATTCGCTCGTACAGGTGCGAGACCCCGAAATCGAAGAACTCGACGGACAACAAGCTGTCGTGACGGATGTGGAAATTGAGCAAACTCGCAGTCGTGACTGGGTGGTGTCTCGCCTGGCGGTGCGTCGCAGAACCGGCCCCTTCTCCCGCCGAGGTGCCGTCTACCTGGTTGAATGGGAATTCATCCGCGGTTTTTCCAATGCCAGCGTCCTCAACAATGAACAAGACGCTACTGTCCTCGCACAGCGCTATGAAGACATGCGCCCGGCCGATGCAGCCTCCGCCATCCTCAATCTGCCACAGAAGCGACGTCTCGAACTCGCTACTGTTCTCGATGATGAGCGCCTCGCCGACATCGTTCAGGAACTCCCCGACGATGACCAGGCCGACCTTCTCACCGCCCTCCCCTTGTCCCGCGCGGCGGACGTTCTAGAGGCTATGGACCCGGATGATGCGGCCGACGTCCTCGGCGAAATGCCTGACCAGGAAGCGGAGCGACTCCTCAACCTCATGAACAAACAGGACGCTGGCACGGTACGTCGACTCCTCACCTTCAGCCCCGATACCGCAGGTGGCATCATGACCCCGGAACCTATCATCCTAAATGCACAAACCACTGTGGCAGAAGCCCTCGCCCATGTGTGCAACCCGGAACTCTCGCCTGCTCTATCTTCTTTGGTGTACGTCGTACGGCCTCCGGCACAGACACCTACCGGCAAATATCTGGGTGTTGTGCACACACAGCGGCTTCTCCGCGAACCCCCATCCACACTTATCGGCGACTACGTTGACACCAACCTCCCGGCCCTCACCCCAGAGGCTTCCACAGAAGCCGTCGCCCGTTACCTCGCCACGTACAACTTGGTCTGCGGCCCGGTCATCGACAATGTTGGTCACCTGCTCGGTGCCGTCAGCGTAGATGACCTCCTGGATCACCTTCTTCCCGATGACTGGCGTGAAGAGGAAATGGCAGTAAGGGAGGTCAGCGATGGCCGATAACCGTACTCGCCTCGATATCCCCCAGCTCAGTGGACGCCGTCGAAGGATATTCGACGCGGAAGCCGTCGGCCGTGGTGCCGAAGTCGTCGCCCGGTTCCTGGGCACCGGTAAGTATCTGGCCTATCAAACTGTTTTCGTGGTGGGATGGATTGTTCTGAACATTGTGCTTGCCCGCCACGCCTTTGACCCCTATCCCTTCATCCTCCTCAACCTCGCTTTCTCCACCCAAGCTGCCTATGCTGCACCCCTCATTCTCTTGGCACAAAACCGCCAAGAGAACCGGGACCGGGTGAGCCTCCAGGAAGACCGCGAACGTGCCGCACAGACAAAAGCCGATACCGAGTTCCTGGCTCGCGAGTTGGCCGGTGTCCGTATTGCCATTGGCGAGACAGCAACTCGCGACTATTTGCGCCACGAACTTGACGAGATGCGAGAAATGTTGGAGCAGATTAGTTCTCGATTGGAGCAAGTTGCTGCTGTACAAGCAACAGCAGCTCCCCCGACCACTACTCCAAAGTCTGAAACTGCTGGTGCAATTCAAAGAATGGACGCTACTGAGGAGCAGCTCCACACCCCAGGGGAGACCGCTGACGCCAACAGCGAGCCCACTCGATAACTCTTCCTTCTGCTCGCTACACTAGAGCCTATGACCGCTGTAACTCTCGACGCAGTACAAGCTGCCCTTGTCACTGTTCACGACCCGGAGATTCACCGCCCCATTACCGATCTGGGAATGGTCGACAGTGTTGACATTGCCGACGACGGGCACGTCTCCGTAAAAATCCTCCTCACCATTGCTGGCTGCCCCATGCAGTCTGCCCTCCGTGAAGGAGTTACCACCGCTGTCTCACGTGTTGCAGGCGTGACGGGTGTGGACGTCACTCTCGGGGTAATGACAGACGAACAACGACGAGAAATGCGGCAAAAACTCCAAGGCCCCGGTGCGCAAAAAGAGATCCTCTTCAATAAGCCGGGCAACCGTACCACCATCTACGCCGTCACCTCGGGCAAAGGTGGTGTCGGAAAATCGTCCACGACCGTCAATCTGGCAGTTACCTTGGCACAGCGCGGTTTCAAAGTGGGCGTTCTCGACGCTGATATCTACGGACACTCGATCCCCCCAATGCTGGGCTCGACACAGTCCCCCACCAAAGTTGACGACATGATGATGCCGCCGGAAGCGCACGGTGTAAAGTGCATCTCCATTGCCCAGTTCACAGCTGGCAACGCCCCGGTGGTCTGGCGGGGCCCAATGCTACACCGTGCACTCCAGCAGTTCCTTACCGATGTGTACTGGGGAGATCTCGACTTCCTCCTGCTCGATCTTCCCCCCGGAACTGGTGACATTGCACTTTCCATCCCCTCCCTGCTGCCCAATTCACAACTGCTCATTGTGACCACGCCGCAAACTGCAGCCGCAGAAGTTGCTGAGCGCTCCGGTATGATGGCCAAGCAGACCCGTCAGAACGTTGCTGGGGTTATCGAAAATATGTCATGGATGGAACTGCCCGACGGCTCGAAAGTGGAGATGTTTGGCAGCGGAGGTGGCATGACCGTCGCAATGGACCTCACCCGCATCCTCGGATACCGAGTTAATGTCTTGGGCCAGGTTCCCATGGACGTCCGCCTACGTGAGGGCGGGGATGAAGGCACGCCTATCGTCCTCACTCATCCGGAGAGCACCGTGGCCCAGACCTTCAATTCCATCGTGGACCAGCTCCTACAGCAGCGGCAAAGCCTGGTCGGTAAGTCCCTCGGTATTAACCCGAATTAGAACTCTAAAAACACGGCGACGGGGTGGCAGAGAGACGTTCTCTGCCACCCCGTTAGTCTTCGTCGTCGAAAGAAATTTCCACTTCGTCAGCGCCTGCTTCCTCCCAGCTATCGCCGACGGTCAGAGGCGCTCCTGGTGTAGCAGGACCACTCGTGTTCTGCTGCGGACGATAGTGCGCTAGGCCGTCTGAGCTAAAAGCAGCCTGCTGTGGAGTCGATGACGGTCCGTCCCAGCCTGCTGCCGGTGCGGACGTGGGGTCGGAATGGGCGTGGGTTGTCGCCCCCGAAGAGGCATCAATCGCAGACTCGTGTGGCCCACGTACCGGCTGGTCGGGCGCAGCCTGGAAGGGAGACTCGTCGAGTTCATTAAGACCCGTCAGTTCCTTCAAATCGAGCGTGAGCTCTTTGACTCCGGGATCAACATCCAAAATGGACTCGTCATCGTCGAGCAGATAGTGCACTGCTGCTGCTTTAGGGCCCATCGCTTTGATGCGTGCAATCTCTTTGACGGGCTTTTGGAGGTCCTTGAGGTCTCCGAAATCCTCATCAACACTCTCTTTAAGCTGGCCTTGTGCGTTATTTGCCCAGTCGCGCAGTTTACGGAGTCCTTTGGCAAGATGACGGGTCGCTTCCGGTAGCCGGTCCGGGCCCAAGATAACCACTGCTACAACTAAGATGACGAGGATCTCACCCCATCCAATGTTGCTAAACATAACGCTTTTCTACCGCCTTCACTCATTCCTAAAGCCGCGCTGCCACTTGTCGGAAAGACAGTGGGTGACTTTGCGGATATGCACACGAATATACGCGCCCAATGCCCGCCATTCTGCACGGATTTCTCCCTGCTGGGCGATTGTGTGCAGGGTGCTCACCATATCATTCTCGACCGCATACTGGGTTGCAGCAGCATAGCCCTGATTAGCAGCAATGTTACGGAGAACGGCATCGTTGGCGGGGATGGCGTTGAGTTTACGCAGCAGCGTTCCCGGGGTTCCCAATGGTTCACTGGCTTGCCGAAGCTGTTCACGAGCTTGCGCCTGTTCTTCGACAAGCGCTCTGCATTCTGGGCAGTCGTGCAGGTGACGCTCTGTCCTGATACGAACATAGCTAGGCATAGCGTCATCGACGTAGGCGGTGATGGCTTCTTCAGAAAGATGCTCCGTGGAACCGAATGATGCGGTCATATGGCCCCAAACCTACCTTTCGCCAGTAGCCTCGAGAACATCTTCGGGGAGGTTTTGTGCGTACATGTCGAGTATACGGAGCTTGACGCAAGCTAGCAGCGAAGGCAGAGCTTCCAGAAAAATTAGCCGAGTACGGGGCGAACGTTCCCTAATTGTGCGCGCAGCTGTGCTCGTCCACGGTGAATGCGGGAACGAACGGTGCCGATCTTCACCCCTAGAAGGTCAGCAATCTCTTCGTAACTGAGCCCTTCGATGTCACAAAGGACAACAGCAACACGGTAGTCCGGGGAGAGGGCGTCGAGTGCCTGCTGCAAATCAGGATGAAGCAGTTTGTCATCCATGAGGACTGCGGGGCCGGCAGAATTGGATGCTACCCTCTCGGTATCCTCCGGAAGTGCCTCCATGCGGACCACAGAACGGTGCCGAACCTGGTCCAGAAAGAGGTTAGTGGTGATGCGGTGCAGCCAGCCTTCGAAGGTGCCAGGACGGTAGCGGTCCAGCGAGCGGAACACTCGAATGAATGTTTCTTGGGTGAGGTCCTCCGCGTCCTGGGCATTACCACTTAGCCGGTATGCAAGCCGGTAAACAGAATCGGCGTATGTACGCACAATGTCATCCCAACTCTCCAAGGAAGGAGCAGCGGAGCTGACAGAAGCATGAGTGATGGAGGGGGCAGAAGAGATGGCAGCTTGTCGATTGTCGTCTGCACTCGTCGATGCCAGAGCGCGGGTTTTTACCGCGGATCGCTTGGGCATCGTGATCATCGTGGTGTGTCCTTTCATATGTCCTCACTCGAACCCCAACGGGATCGAAGCGGACACTACGAGTATCGGGATGAGCCTTGCGAGAGCACTGGAATTAGTCTGTGTTTTCTCTGTGAGTTTTAAAACCGCTCGTCACACCGTATTTATTTGCATAAACTAGAGCATGCAGGGTGTTTCACCCTCACCCGTGGAAGTAATCTCGTTAGGCTGAAAATGTGACTGAGCTCGTAGATTCCATTGTGTCCAACATCGTTGAAACCCCCACTCTGAGCGAGGCGCGGCAGGACTGCCTCGACATGGGGCTGACACCACTCTCCCCCATTGCTTCCGAAGCGGTCACAATGGTGACCTCACTAATTGGTGTGAAAACTGCAGCCGTAGTCTCCCACTCGGGCGCGGTGGCAGCTCTCAGCATTGCCCATGGTATGCCCGACGGTGGAGTAGTCACACTCGTCAATCCACAGCCTGAACTCGTCGACCATGCCCGGCAACGCTATGGAGAGGAAAAGCCTGCGGGAGTCCTGCTGCGTCCTATCACCGGGCTTCCTCTCGACGTGATGAGCCGTCTTGCCGACGGCGCCTATGACCTCGTTTTCGTCGAGGATGTCGCCGATCAGCTTGGTCTTTTTGTCGAGACCTCAGCCCGCCTCCTGCGCTCTGGCGGAATTCTGCTGCTGCCTAATTCATTGGCAGATGGTCGCTTCCTGGAATCGATGGACCCGGCAGAGGCAGCTAACGCCGCCGACGATGCGGCGATTGCAGCCGCTACTTTGGCTGATATGTTGGCCGAGACAGAAGACTTCGAGGTTTTCCGTCTTCCCCTCGATGCGGGTATGACAGTGGCTCGCCGGAAATAAACGCACAGCCTTCGAGACGAACTAAGCGTTGTCCCCCGTGAGGTTAGTACGAGGTATAGACACATCATTGAGAAGACTTATGGAGGGTGGTGAGCACTGAGTGCGCCCACCACCCTCCATATTTATCGTCCGCTTCTCAGCCGACGAGGCTAGTTAGTCCTCTAAAGTTCCGATCGTTTCATTCTTACCGACTATCACCACTCCGCCGGCGGAAACATTAAAGCGCGCTTTGTCGTTTTCGCTATCCACACCAATAACCTCGCCCGGCGCAACCTGCACATTCTTGTCCAGAATGCAGTGTTTCACTACTGCACCCTTGCCCACATGGACGCCGGGAAGCAAGACTGCACCTTCTACCAGGGCACCCTCGTCGACACGGACGTTGGTGGAGATTACTGAGTTACGTACAGTGGCCTGCGAGATGATCGATCCTGCACCAACGATGGATTCCTGCGCGATACCACCGTTGACGAACTTGGCGGGGGCCAGGCTCTCGCGTCCACAACGGATAGGCCAGCGCTCGTTGTACAGGTTGAAGATGGGGTACACGGAGACGAGATCCATGTGCGCCTCATAGAAGGCATCGATGGTACCGACGTCTCGCCAGTAGCCTTTGTCGCGTTCCGTCTCGCCCGGTACATAGTTGTTGCTGAAGTCGTAAACGTAGGCTTGCTGCTTTTCCACCAGCGCGGGGATGATGTCGCCACCCATGTCGTGGTTGGAGTCTTCGTTGACGTTGTCTTCCTTGATGGCGTCGAGCAGTACCTTGGTACTGAAGACGTAGTTACCCATCGACGCGAAGGTGACATCGGGGTCATCCGGAGTACAGGGGGGCTCCTCCGGCTTTTCGAGGAATTCCGTGATGCGGTTATTCTCGTCAGCTTCGATGCAGCCGAACGCTGTCGCGTCCTTACGCGGAACACGGATGCCGGCTACAGTCACTCCGGCACCGGATTTGATGTGCTGATCGACCATCTGCTGTGGATCCATCCGATAGACGTGGTCAGCACCGAACACGATGATGTAGTCGGGTTCTTCGTCGTAGACAAGGTTCAACGATTGAGCGATGGCATCGGCCGAGCCGGTGTACCAGCGAGGCCCGAGGCGCTGTTGAGCTGGCACCGGAGCAATGTATCCACCGGTGATACCGGTCATACGCCATGTTTGCGCAATGTGACGGTCGAGTGAGTGAGACTTGTACTGCGTCAAAACACATATACGGTCATATCCCGCGTTAACGAGATTGGATAGCACGAAGTCCACCAATCGGTAGTTACCGCCGAATGGAACTGCAGGCTTCGCCCGGTCAGCAGTAAGCGGGTAGAGCCGCTTACCCTCACCACCGGCTAGAACAATACAAAGGACATGGGGCTGCTCAATCACATTTTCAAAATTACTGTACTTACCCACAGAAGGAACCCCCTTTTTCTCTGGTTGCCAGGAATTTAACCTCTAGACAACATTTGTTGTTTTCTCGCTTGAGTTCTGTTGGCGCACCGGATGACCTACGAACTGGGCAGCTTCCTTGCTTGTGAAAAACTCCGCGAAGTCAGAGAAAGGGTTGTCAAAGTGGACAAAAGTAGTCGCTGCACCGCTACTAGTCGAGTACCGTTTGAGCTATGCGAGTGGCATTGATGACCCGAGAATATCCCCCCGAGGTTTATGGCGGCGCTGGTGTACACGTCACCGAGCTAGCCAAGAACCTCCGTAGCTTCTGTGATGTTGACGTGCACTGCATGGGAGCACCCCGTGAGGACGCCTACGTGTACGGTCCCGATCCCAAGTTGGCAGACGCCAACGCCTCTATCTCTATGCTGTCAACACAGCTGCGTATGGCTCACCAGGCGAGTAGCACCGACCCCGCGGTCGTTCACACCCATACGTGGTACACCGGTTTTGCGGGCCACCTTACCGCCCAGCTCAACGGTATTCCCCATGTGGTGACGGCGCACTCTTTGGAGCCTTCCCGCCCTTGGAAGGCAGAACAGCTGGGTGGCGGCTACCGTATCTCCTCGTGGTCGGAGAAGAACGCTATCGAATACGCCGATGCCATTATCGGTGTCAGTTCCAAGATGCGGGAGGAAATCCTGCGCACCTATCCGCGAGTTGATCCCGGCAAGGTGCACGTCATCCTCAATGGCATTGATACCGAAGACTGGCAACCTTCCCCAACTTTTGAGGCGGCCGGGGAGGACTCGCTGCTCACCAAACTCGGGGTAAACCCAGACCTTCCGATCGTGGCATTCGTGGGCCGTATCACCCGGCAAAAGGGTGTCAAGCATTTACTTGCGGCAGCCCACGATTTTGCCCCCGACGTACAGCTCGTCCTCTGCGCGGGCGCCCCAGACACTCCAGAGATCAAAGCCGAGACAGAAGCTGCTGTCCAGGAATTGCAGGAATCCCGCCCCGGTGTCTTCTGGGCTCAAGATATGCTGCCCCACCACCAGGTTGTGGAAGTCCTCAGTGCCGCGTCTGTGTTCGTGTGTCCGTCTGTGTACGAGCCACTCGGGATCGTCAACCTCGAAGCGATGGCGTGCAATACTGCCGTCGTTGCCTCCGATGTGGGCGGTATCCCAGAGGTGGTGGTGGATGGTTCCACCGGGACTTTGGTCCACTACGATGAAATGGATCCGCTCACGTTCCAGCATGATCTTGCTGCGGCGGTGAATGCTGTGGTGTCTGATGCGACACTCGCTACCAGTATGGGCGCGGCTGGCCGTTTGCGAGCCGTCAATGACTTCTCTTGGCGTGCTATTGCCAAGCAGACGTGCGATCTTTACGAATCCTTGCGCTGATAGCAACGGACCTCTACTGAGCAGTGGACCTGGTGAGCAGTGCTTGCCAGGTTTTCTGCTATCAAGGACAAACATGCGGCGTCATTGTGGTAGCTCGACGGTCCCATCGTAATGATCTGCTCAATCTGCTGGGATGTCGGAGTCAGCACCCACTCACACCGCTCACAGATAGTCTCCACAAAGTCTGCTGCTAGCCCCCGCTGTAATCGTGCCGTTTTCTGCTCATCAACGTGGACGGCAATCCCCGCAGCAACGAGCTCCCGCAGGTGTGCTTGAGTGGGTGTAGCGATGAGCAGTATCCCTCCTGGCCGCAGGACACGGGCCGCCTCGGCAGAATTGCGTGGGGCAAAAATATGGGTAACCAGGTCTGCACACGCATCCTGCAGCGGCCAACGCTGCCACACGTCAGCTACCAGAGCTCCTGTTGTACCGGGAAGTTTAGCCAGCCGCTTTGCTGCTGGGGCAGAAATATCAGCGGCGATAGTTACGGTTCCTTCCGGCAACGCGTTCTGCAGAGCCTGTGTGTAGTAGCCTGTCCCTGCCCCCATGTCGACGAGCACTGGCTGCCCAGTAATGTCGATAAGCTGTGCGGCGGCCACCGTGGCTATTCTGTTTGCCAGTGGTTCGTAAAGGCCACTCGCAAGGAACGCAGCACGGTTCATGACCATGTGGGCAGTGTCTCCCGGGAAGCTACGTCCACTGCCGAAGAGAGTGACAAACCCCTGTTTTGCGACGTCATAGCAGCGTCCAGAAGGCGTGATGAGGGTGCGCTGGGCATCGCTTCTCCAGGACAGTGGTTCTCCTGTCAACGGATCGGCCAAATAGGTGACGACATCGTTTAGCATGCGGATCCTTCTCGAAATGGCCCCTCAGAAACGACAATGTCCGTCGGATTTCCGACGGACATTGCGACAAGTCTGTGTTAGGCCTCGACGTTGCACAGCTCCTGGCCAAGTTCAGCAGCCTCATCAGGGGTCAGCTCGACAACGAGACGGCCACCTCCCTGCAGGGGGACACGCATAATGATCATGCGGCCTTCCTTGACAGCTTCCATGGGTCCATCGCCAGTGCGGGGTTTCATTGCCGCCATGCCGTGCTTCCTCCTATTTTCGAAATACGCTCGAGTTCCATTGTCTCTCATTTCAAGGGGAAATGCCAATGTCTATGAGCTATTTTTGCTTGTCAGAGGGCGTGCTACGGCTTTCGATACGGGCAAACTCGGCGGCAATTTGGGCCAGTGCCCAGTCCACTTCACGGCGATCATAACCCCGCTTTTCCGCATGGAACCGAAGGTTCTCCACATCCACGGAACGGATACCGCGGGCGGGCAGAAAAGTCTCTGCAGTGGCTGGCAGCTCCGGCAAACTCCGCTGTTTGGGGAGGAAGCCCCACGTGGTCAAGAGAAATGTCACCACAGCGCCAACGACGCCGACGACAATACAGATCGCTACCCAGGCGCCTACGCCCACAATCTCCTCCTCTGAACTCTCTCACCCGACGCAACGGACTGCCGAGCCGCTACATACGAGGGTACCGTCACCAAAGGGGGACGATCCTCTTCTAGCGCCGCGATCTCCACTGGATGGTACGTCGTGTAACTGGTGGAATCGTGTCTGGCGGCAGCAAACTGTACCAAAGGAGCGTCTTCGGGCATCATCCCAGCCTTGCGGAGGACGGTATCGGCGACTTCTCGCGACATGCGGCCAAGTTGGTGAAGGGGACGGTTACGGTGCTCCCGCACCCCCAAATTCACCTGGCAGATGTGGTCGGCACCCCAAAGTGCCACCACATCCATAATCAGTCCGATTTCCACACCGTAGCCGGCTGCAAACGGCAGACGTTCCGCCACATGCCGACGCAATGCGTATTCACCCCCCAGTGGCTGAATAAGAAAGCGTGCTTCAGGGCAGAGGGACGCCAGCAGAGGGCGGGCAACCAACTCGGTGACCCGTCCTCCCCCATCCCGAGTGTCTCCCAGCGGGCGACGATAGAAACCTTTCACCATGTCAATGCGGGGTATCCCCCCGCTAGCGTAGGCGGTCGCATCGCCGGTGGGAGGCGCGGCTCCATCAAGCAGCAAGGGGGCCACCAACCACGGCACATAGCGCGGATCGGGGCGTTTCAAATCACCATCAATGAAGACAACGATGTCACCGCCACAGGCCGCTATCCCTCGCCACAGCGATTCCCCTTTCCCCAACCTCACAGGCACCTCGGGAAGTATCTCGGCGAGTTGCCGAACCGTCGCCCCTGCGGAACACGCCTGCTCCACCGTATCATCGGTAGAAGCAGAGTCGATGACGATGATCTCATCCACCAGGCCGCCTACGTAGGGAACAATCGACCCCACGACGGCACCGATATGGGCTCCCTCATTGAGGGTGGGAATAACCACGGAGACGCACTGCTCTCCTTTGGCCGCCATCAGCTCCTCCAACGTCCAGGTGGGACGCATGACGGTTCGGTCATGCCATAGGGGTACACCTGTGCTGTCACTACTTGCAGTTGGAGAGGAGGAGTGAGGGGTTTCTGTCATTCCGATTCTGCTTCTTCGTGGCGTTCTTCTTCCAGCGTGGCTTCGAACACGTCGTTGTCCTTACACGCCAAAGTGTTTTCGAGGTGATCAACCTGGTGCTGGTGAACTTCAATAATATGCCGAACCGCGTCCTCGGGAGAGTCGGTCAGGTACAGCAGCTTCTCGTCACCAGCAGAAATCATGTCTTCCTCCAGCAGGGTGGAGGTAATCCACTCCATCAGCGGTCCCCAGAATTCTGTTCCGAACAACACGATGGGGAAGCGCCAGATCTTCTTGGTCTGCACCAGAGTGAGGGCCTCAAAAAGCTCGTCAAGGGTACCGAAGCCACCGGGCATGCAGACGAAGGCCTGCGAATACTTGACGAACATCGTCTTCCGAATGAAGAAGTAGCGGAAGTTCATGCCGAGGTCGACCCAGTGATTGATCTTCTGTTCGAACGGTAACTCAATTCCCAGACCGACCGAGAAGCCTTTTGCTTCCACTGCGCCTTTATTTGCCGCTTCCATCTCTCCCGGTCCACCACCGGTGATAACGGCATAGCCTGCCTTTGACAGTTCGCCCGCCACGGCATGGGCGGCCTGGTACCACTTGCTCTCTTCGGTAGTACGGGCCGATCCGAACACGCTGACGGCGGGGGGCATTTCAGCGAGGGCACCGAAACCGTCCACAAACTCCGACTGAATGCGCATGACGCGCCAGGGGTCAGTGTGCAGCCAATCTACGTCAGGTTGGGGCTGCAGCAGTCGTGAGTCGGTTGTTGACCCGCCCTGCCGCACCTGGGTGCGCCGCCGTAACACCGGACCTCGCATATAGGAGGCAGCAGACTGGTGCATGGCGTTGTGGTTGGTGTTCGTGCTTTTCACGGTTATTCCTTTTCTGAAGGGGTGGTGAGGTAGATCCGCATAATCTCGGTGACCTCGGTAATGTGCTTCACCGGGCAGTGCTCGTCACGTTTGTGTGCTAAGGAGGGATCCCCCGGCCCCAGATTCACCGACGGCATCCCCATCGCAGCGAAACGAGAAACGTCCGTCCACCCATATTTAGCACGGACCTTGCCGTTTGCTGCTGCGACGAGCGGAGTCGCTGCGGGCGCTGACAGACCAGGCAGGGCACCGCCCGACATATCAAGGATTTCCCAGGTGAGGCCGTGGGTGACGGCGTCTTGACGGGTCCCTGCCACGGTGTCGGTAATACCCTCTAGGGACAGTCCGAGGGTGTCACAGACGTAGCCTAAAGCCTCGTATTCGGTGCGGTCGGGAGCGAAACGGAAGTTAACTTCCACCCAGGCTTCATCGGGAATGACGTTTCCGGCAATGCCGCCAGCCATCCGCACGGCATTGAGACCCTCCCGATAGACGCATCCGTCAATCTCGACTTCCCGTATTTCATAGGCGGCAAGCTTGGCAAGTACTGGGCTAAGAGCATGGATGGAGTTCTCTCCCATCCAAGCACGGGCAGAGTGCGCTCGAACCCCGTGCCCCTCAATGCGGATACGCATGGTTCCTTGGCAGCCTGCTTCGATCCACCCTCCGGACGGCTCTCCGAGGATCGATATATCTCCTCTAATGAGCTCTGGGTAGTCGCGTTGCAGAGTTCCCAATCCGTTGAAGCGGGCGTCTATTTCCTCACAGTCGTAGTAGACGAGGGTCATGTCCTGCTGTAGTCCCGGGTCGTCGGCTAGCGCATAGAAGAGGTGGTAGAAGACGGCATCGCCCGACTTCATGTCGACGCTGCCACACCCGTGGATACAGTCCGGACCCTGGTCTCCTGGCGCGCGCAAGCTGGGGACGTTCTCTGCGATCGGTACCGTATCGAGGTGTCCGGCGAGAACCACGCGTGTGGGAAGTCCGCGGTGCGTTCGGGCGACAACGCAATTGCCGATACGATCGACGGTCACCGTGGGGTGGTCGGTTTGCACGATAGTGCGGAAGCCTCGCTCAACCGCGTCAGCGATAGCAGTCTCATCCTGGGACTCGGAAGGAATATCGACGAAGTCCTGTGTCAGGGAGATCGGGTCGCGGCGGGGGTCAAGCATCATAGGGATTTCCATTGTCACTCTCTCAGTCTACGGCCGCCAAGAGTGTTTAAGGAGTGTCCGGCGAGAGTTCACTTTATCGTTAACGACGCCGTAACTAGTGAAGTAGCACACATTTCACCAGTCCAGTAAGCTGAATTCTATGACCACGTATGGAGCGTTTGCCCGCGGAATCGCGACCGTCACCACCGACGGAAAAGTTTTGGACACCTGGTACATCGACCCGGTTCTACAAGAGTCCACCGACGGCGAGGGCTACACCCACAAGCTCACTCCCGACGATCTCAATCCCAGCTGGGAGCACCTGCTGGGCTACGACTCAGCCCGTAACGTCGAACGCGTCGCCGTGGAGACGGTCATCAGCGACCTCTCTACCGCACCGATCGACGCATATGACGCCTACCTTCGGCTACACCTCCTCTCACACCGACTAGTGAAGCCCAACACCATCAACCTCAAAACCCTCTACCGGGTCCTGCAGAATGTGGTGTGGACCAACTTTGGCCCCTGCGCAGTAGATGACTTCGACATCACCCGCTTGAGACTGGCCCAACGTGGCCCCGTCACCGTCTACAGTGTCGATCGCTTCCCCCGAATGGTCGACTACGTCATCCCCTCCGGTGTACGCATTGCCGACGCCGACCGTGTCCGTCTGGGCGCCTACCTGTCTGAAGGCACCACGGTGATGCACGAAGGCTTCGTCAACTTCAACGCCGGCACTCTCGGTGTCTCCATGGTAGAAGGTCGTCTCTCCCAGGGCGTCACAGTTGGTGACGGCTCCGATATCGGCGGCGGCGCCAGCATCATGGGCACGCTATCCGGTGGTGGTACCCAGCACATCACCATCGGCGAGCGGTGCCTGCTGGGCGCCAACTCCGGCCTGGGTATCCCGCTTGGCAACGACTGCGTAGTGGAAGCAGGCCTCTACATCACTGCCGGCGCCAAAGTCGTGAGCCATCTCGATGGCGAACCCGCCGAGGTCAAAGCAGTCGAGTTGGCCGGACGCGACAATGTCCTGTTCCGTCGAAATTCACTCACGGGTGCCATTGAAGCCGTGAAATATGGCAGAGTTGGGATCGAGCTGAACGACAGCCTCCATAGCAACTAGCCCCTAAGAAGGTCTTATGGCTGAGCCCACCCCTGTGTCTCCCCACAACTCCACGTCTGCGTCGCAAGCCGCGACATCCAGCACCCCCGCGAGTGGAACTGGACTGCAGCAAGGTCTCCAGGTTCGACATCTCACCATGATGGGACTGGGCTCCGCCATCGGTGCTGGCCTCTTTTTAGGTAGCGGCCAGGGCATTCATGCAGCGGGCCCCGCTATTCTGGTCTCCTATGTCGCAGCCGGCATTATTGTAGTGCTCGTCATGCAGATGCTGGGAGAACTCAGTGCCGCCCGCCCCGCCAGTGGCTCCTTCTCTACCTACGTGGAGATGGCGTTCGGACGGACCGGCGGCTTCGTTATCGGCTGGCTCTACTGGTTCATGCTTATCCTCGTACTAGGCGCGGAAATGACAGGCGCTGCAAGCATTATGGGACAGTGGTTCCACTGCTCACCCTGGATTCCAGCACTCGTCTGCATGATCTTCTTCACCATCGTAAATCTTGCGCAGGTGCAGGGCTTCGGCGAATTTGAGTTTTGGTTTGCTGCCATCAAAGTTACCGTTATCGTGCTCTTCCTCATCATTGGTGTACTGCTGATCTTCGGTGTGCTCCCCGGAACCGAACCCGTGGGCTTCACCAACTTCCTCGGCCGCGGCGGTTTCATGCCGAAGGGCTGGAGCGGTATCGCCGCCGGTCTGCTAGCTGTCGCCTTTGCCTTCGGCGGTATAGAAATCGTCACTATCGCAGCTGCTGAATCCGACAATCCCAGCCTCTCCATTGCGAAGGCAGTGCGCTCCGTCATCTTCCGCATCTCCGTCTTCTACCTAGGCTCCATCCTCGTCATCACCTTCCTGTTGCCCTGGGATCAACTGCAGGGAGCTGAAAACGCAGCAGAGAGCCCCTTTACGGCCGTGCTCCAGCAGGCACACTTGCCGGGTGTCGTCACCTTCATGGAAGCGATCATCGTGCTCTCACTGCTGAGCGCATTTAACGCCCAGATCTACGCCACCTCTCGGATGATGTTCTCCCTGGCTAAGCGTGGTCACGGACCGCAAGTCCTCACCAAAATCTCACGTACCGGTGTTCCCTTTAATGCGCTGCTCATCAGCGTCTTCTTCGGATTCGTTTCGGTGGGGTTGAACTACCTAGAACTACCTGGGCTGCTCGTCTTCCTCCTCAATTCGGTGGGGGCAATCCTCCTGGTGGTATGGGCCTCCATCGCCATCTCCGAGCTGAAGCTCCGGCCTGAGCTCGAAAAAGAGGGCTCGCTGAGCGTCAAGATGTGGGCCTACCCCTACCTCACATGGCTCGCGCTCGCCTTGATGGCTGGTCTCACCATCCTCATGTTCACAGATGAGACCACTCGCAACCAGCTCTTCGCCACCATTGTCGTGGTCATTATTCTGGCAGTACTCGGGGCGATTAACCATGCCTGGCGGAAGCGGCACCCAGTTGAGGTACCCCCAGTCCCCAGCGCATCAGTCGACAAGACGACCTCCTAGGCTGCTAGCTAGTCTCTAAGACAGATAGACAGCTAAAGGCCGGCCTACCCCTCCTCTTTTATAGGGGGGGGGGGAGCCAGCCTCTTCTATCGTGTCTATAAGAATCAGCACGCAACCACACCATGCGGAAGACGTGTCTACTCGTCTCGACCCAGTCCGCGCGATGTAGGCTACCGTCCGAGCACTACTAGACTAGACCGTCTCAGCGCGCAGCCGGTCACAGGCTGCGGCGATACGCTCGTCAGTAGCAGTAAGAGCGATACGCACATGTTCACTACCGCGTGGACCATAAAACTCACCGGGGGCCACCAAGATGCCGCGCTCTGCAAACCAGTGGGTAAGCTCACGGCAAGGAGTGCCGTTCGTGGTCCACAGGTAGAGCCCTGCAGCAGACTCATCAATCTGCATACCAGCCGATTCAAGTGCAGCCTTCAGCATGTCACGGCGGTGCCGGTACCGGTCATACTGCTCGCCGGCGTGGCGGTCATCCCGGAGTGCCGCGGCACTGGCGTGCTGCACTACCGTCGGCATCATCAGGCCGGCATGCTTCCGCACTGCAAGAAGCTCGCCGACAAGTTCGGGATCACCCACCACAAATCCGGATCGGTAACTTGCCATATTGGATGTCTTCGACAGCGAGTGAATAGCAAGCAGGTTACGGGTGTCGCCACCACATACTTCCGGATCGAGGATGGAGGGAGCTGTCCCCTCCCAGCACAGACCCAGGTAGCACTCGTCAGAAGCAATAATCACGCCGCGCTCACGCGCCCAATCGACTATCTTCCGCAAGTGTTCGACCGGGAGTACCTTGCCGGTGGGGTTCGAGGGGGTATTGAGGTACATCAGCGTTGGAGCCAGCGGACCCACCTGTGCAGTCCCGTCTGCTCGCACGACGGAACACCCCGCCAAGAGCGCACCTACTTCATACGTAGGGTAGGCAATCTCCGGGATCACCACTGTATGCTTCTCCCCCAAACCTAAGAGAGTAGGCAGCCAGGCGATAAGTTCCTTCGTCCCAATGACTGGGAGTACCTGAGTAGCTGGATCGAGGTCGATTGTGCCGTAGCGGCGAGTCAGTGCATGAGCACAGGCCTGACGAAGGTCCTCGGTACCGATAGTTTGTGGGTAACCGGGAACCTCCGCTGCCTCTTCCAACGCACTCTGGATGAAGGGGTCGACGTTGTCGACCGGGGTGCCGACCGAGAGATCGACGATTCCATCTGGGTGGCGTGCTGCGAGGTCGCGCACCTCGGCTAGCGTGTCCCAGGGGAAGACCGGGAGACCCGCAGCGACAGGGGTTCGTTTGCGGGGTGCGTAGGGCATAGACGTTATTCGCCTTCGTTTTGTGGGGGTAGGGAGGCGACGAAGTCAGTGTCGGTACCGGTGCGGCCGACGCTGGCAGCTCCACCCGGGGACCCCAATTCGTCGAAAAAGTCGATGTTGGTCTGGGTGTACTCAGACCATTCGTCCGGAACGTCATCCTCATAGAAGATGGCTTCCACAGGGCAGGCGGGCTCGCAGGCACCGCAGTCTACGCACTCATCGGGGTGGATGTAGAGCATGCGGTCGCCTTCGTAGATGCAGTCCACCGGGCACTCTTCCACGCAACCGCGGTCGAGGACATCAACACAAGGTTGCGCGATGACGTATGCCACGATGTCTTTCCTTTCCAGATCAGTACGCTAGATCTAGCACGTTTGGGGTGGGCGTAGAGAAACACCCGATTCATCACAAGGCTGCCATTCGGCAGAGTCGGTCTCCAGTTTAATAGCTGCTAGCCCAGCTGCAATATCAGTTGGGTCTGCAGCGTCAACATGGTGAGATTGCCGTACCAGCCGAAACTCTTCAGTGTGTAGCAAGGGTTGTGCGATGTTATTCGACATGGCGAAGGACACTGGCCCCTCAGGTGCCTGAAAGACCGTCACCTGAGTAGCGTGTGCCTGCAAGGCTGCTACTTTGGCGGCATAGGCCGCACTATCCAAAGTGACGGTGTGTGTGGCAGCGGCATCATCGGTGGCGAAGATGTCGCAAGCAGCAGGCAGTGTCCATTGTGCGGGAATAGCGTCTGCGATGTCCGCTAAGCCCGCAGCCACCCGCCGTTCAGACTGCATCATCCAGTAAACCAGTGGTACATCCCATGCTGCTGACAGCGCATCATCCTCCACAACCAGTGACTCGCCAGGAGTGAGAACCGTGTGATGACGCTGCTGGTAGTCCGCAGTCCACTGTGGGTCCGCCAGCATACCCGCCTCCCTCAGCTGAGCCACGCTGGTGTCCGCCTGCTGGGCGGCTGTGTGCACGGCACGAACGCCACATTGGTGGGCGCGGATGTGGTCGGGGTGTCCGTATGTTCCCGCATCGTCATAGACCAGCACAATGTGCGGTCTCATCCACCGAATCCAACAGGCCATCAGGTCTGCGACATGCTCTGGGTCTGCACCAAGGAAAGCTCGTGGGTGGTCGTTAGCAGGAGTGCTCAACATCCCAGAATCGCGAAAGTGGCCAGCTCCCCCCAAGAAATGTGGAGTACCAGCACCCAGAGCTTGGAGTGCTCCAGTCAGTTCATGGATGCGGTAACCGCCTAATTGGTCGGCTCCGCCCGCCGCAACAACCAATTGTGCATAGGTCGATCCGATAACTTCGCCTTCTTCACCTAGTGTGCACGTCAGTACTGCTGTCTCCGCACCGGCTGCACGGTAGGCTGCAAGGGTTCCACCGGTGTATAGAGTTTCGTCATCAGGATGGGCATGGATGGCGAGGATACGCAGCGGATCCTCGCCCACGGTTGCCGTCAACGCGGATGTTGTGGGCATTATTGGGCTGCTTTCTCTTGTTCGGTGGGGGTGACTGTCCATTGGGAGACGTTGTAGAAGAATCCCAACGAGGGCGTACCCAGCAGCTCGCGGGTGGGGTTAGAGATCCGCGTACCGCGTGCTTCCAGGAGTGTTTCTTGCCAGATGGGGAGGACAAGCCCGAGTTCCCACAGCCGCTGCTCAATTTTGTGCAGGAATGGTTTAGCTAGCGCGACCTGCGCGGTTGGCGGCTGCGAGTCGGTCACCCGTCGCATATCTCCTACGAGCGTTTGCAGTTCCGGATCGCAGGTGCCCGACGCGTTAGCTCCGCGACTACCTTGTTGGACATGCCGGGTAAGCGGCTGATCCGCATGATTCCCTGCTTCTTCCGTTGGAGCGGCATCATATTCAGCTCGTAGGGCCTGCAGAGTACTGCCGGTCTGCGGATCGACCCCTTGGTGGTCTTTAGCCGCAGCTATCTGCGCGGAGATTTCTTTGCGACGATAGTCGTTTCCCGTCGCGGAAGAGGCTAGCGGATCGAGCTGCGCGGACTGTATGCGGGCAGGCGCTGAGCGAACCGCGTCCCCCGTGGTGCAGTGAAAACGACTCGACACACTGGCAATAACCGACTGGTCGGTAGTGTGCCACCCTAGCACTAGGTCGACCTTGCCGCGCGGTAACCAGAAACCGTAGAGGTCGGCAGCTGTGGTGTCCTGCACAATGGCGGGGAAACCAGCCTGGCTCAATTGGTCGGCAATAGCGGTGGCGGCAGCCAGCGCTTCGACATCGCCTCGCACAGTGCCGATAACAATGGCACGATTGTGCCCTTGGGGGGTGGTAATGCGCCGATCATGTCGAACCCACCCGGCATTGTGCAGAACCTCTATTCCTTGGGTAGCGAGTTCTCGTTCAGTAGGCGAGACAGGGTAGACGCCGGCGCGCTGGGGCGGGACTGTGATAACGCGGGGCACCGCGACTGCCGGAACATCACCACTGGCAACACTGCTGAGGCGGTTTGCGGCCAACTGCGCCACTAGCCGCACATCGATGAGGCTGAGGAGTGCGCGTGAGACGGCAGGCTGTCCACCTACCAGGGAGGACGCTGCATTAATGGAAAGCGCTAGCTGGCGGGGCCGCCACACGTAGGTGGCGCTGACTCCGGGTACGGCATTCAACCTGGTGGGGGTGAGTGAGTCGCCCTGGGCATAGCCCGCTTGAACACTTTCCGAACGCAGCCCCTCCGCAATCTGGTCGGAGGTATTTTGTCGTTGGATCCGGATAGAGTCGGAGGCCATACGAGCACCCGTCACGAACTTGTCGTTCGGCATGAGAGTAATTTGACCCCGTTCCAAATCCACCGAGCGGACAGTGGCGGCACCTGCTGAGAATGGAATGGTCTGCTGTAACTGGGAGAGCCCCGGAATGTCATTAAGGAATTGGGATGGAAGAAGGTGTTGAAAAAGCGTGCGCCACTGGGCATAAACGCGAGAAAAAGTGACGACGACAGTTTTACCGTCGCCTTTTCCCTCCACCGAGGTGATGAGGTCATAGCCGGCGGTGGTATCGATCTCCGGGGCGTTCATCATGACTCGCCAGAGGTAGCTAAAGTCGCGGGCTTCGACCGGTACCGGAGGGCTTCCACCCCACTGTGCACCTGGTTGAATCTGGTAGGTGACCTGGAAAGGTTCTTCACTAGTGACCTTTGCAGAGCGCACTAGCGCCTCGTTAAGAATCCAAGTAGTGGAATCGACGACCGCAGTCTGGCTCGTTGTTCCCTCGGTAGGGCGTGGGAGGAACACGCTGGGGAGAGTAAGACTAGCGACGATATCTGTTGTGAGGGTGCGGTCTCCGGCGGAATGCGGGTTAAATCCAGCCTCCAGCTGATCGGTGACGAGCCCCAGCACATCGCTACCGCCCGTTTTTACGCTTGGGGCAGGTTGCCCAATTTGTGCATTCGGTGCTTTGGCCATACAGCCGGTGAGAAGAGCCAGCGTGCTGCATAGGACAGCTGCTTCGGTAAAGCGCCGACGCACTATTCCTCCTGGTGTTATATGGTGTGCTTCAGATGTCCGCGGGCACGTCCGCGGGCTGCCGCGGAAAGAAGAACCTTGCGGACGCGAATGGCGTTCGGTGCTACTTCCACACACTCGTCGTTGGCACAGAATTCCATTGCTTCTTCCAAGCTAAGCGTACGTGCCTTGGCGAGAGTTTCGGTCTGATCTGCGGTGGAAGAGCGCATATTCGTCAACTTCTTTTCCTTGGTGATGTTGACGTCCATATCCTCCGGGCGGGGGTTCTCCCCCACGACGACACCTTCGTAGACAGCATCACCAGGGGTAACGAAGAAATCTCCACGGTCTGCCAGCTGGAGCAGCGCGTAGCCTGTCACCTGGCCGGCACGGTCCGCCACTAGGGAACCGGAGTGGCGGGCGCGGATTTCTCCGGCCCACGGTGCGTAACCGGCGGAAACGGAGTTAGCAATGCCGGTTCCGCGGGTTTCGGTGAGAAAGGCAGTGCGGAATCCGATAAGGCCACGGGCAGGCACCGTGAACTCCATGCGCACCCAGCCGGTGCCATGGTTGCTCATTTTGTCCATTTGGCCTTTGCGTGCTGCCATCAGCTGGGTGATCGCACCAAGGTGTTCTTCCGGCACGTCAATGGTGGTGTTCTCGTAGGGCTCGTAGATTTTGCCGTCGACTTTCTTCGTCACCACATTGGGTTTACCCACGGTGAGCTCAAAACCTTCGCGACGCATTGTCTCGACGAGTACCGAAAGTGCCATTTCGCCACGCCCGTGTACTTCCCACTCATCGGGGCGTTCCGTGGGAAGAACCCGCAGAGAGACGTTACCGACCAGCTCACGGTCCAGTCGGTCCTTCACCATGCGAGCGGTGAGTTTGGTTCCCCCATTACGGCCAGCCATCGGCGAAGTATTGACGCCGAGGGTCATCGAGATTGCTGGCTCGTCGACGGTGATCGTCGGGAGCGGTTCGGGGTTGTCGAGGTCGGCGAGGGTGTCACCAATCATGACATCGGGGATGCCGGCGATGGCGACGATGTCGCCGGCGACGGCTTCGGCTGCGGGCTCCCGCTCCACTCCGAAGGTCTTCAACAGTTCAGTAATTTTGGCAGTCTTGGTGATCTGCTCACCCTCGGGGGTGGTGTGAATCCAGGCGACCTGCTGGCCTTTCCGCAGTGTGCCGTTGTAGATACGGACGAGACCGATACGGCCGAGGAAACTAGAGGCGTCCAGGTTGGTCACATGTGCCTGAAGCGGTGCGTCAGCGTCACCCGTGGGCTCCGGGATGATCTTGGTGATGAGGTCGAAGAGACACTCCAGATTGTCGGAGTTAGGAAGAGCACCATTCTCCGGCATTTCCAGGGAGGCCACGCCGGCACGACCTGATGCGAAGACGGTGGGGGTATCGAGGAGTGCTTCCGCGGCGGCAATGGCCTTGTCATCGGACAGGTCAGATGCTAAGTCAAGGAGAAGGTCCTGACATTCGTCGACAACTTCAGCAATACGGGCATCAGGCCGGTCGGTTTTGTTGACGACGATGATGACAGGTAGGCAGGCTTCGAGTGCTTTTCGCAGCACGAAGCGGGTTTGCGGGAGGGGCCCTTCGGAGGCATCCACCAGCAGAATCACGCCATCGACCATGCTAAGGCCGCGCTCGACTTCACCACCGAAGTCGGCGTGTCCGGGCGTGTCAATGATGTTGAGTACCAGGTCTCCCCCATCTTTCGCCTGCCCCGGACGGTGCACAGCGGTGTTCTTGGCGAGAATGGTGATACCTTTCTCTCGCTCAAGGTCGCCGGAGTCCATTACTCGTTCGGCGACTTCTTGGTGCGCGGAGAAGACGCCGGATTGTTCCAGCATCGCGTCAACCAGGGTGGTTTTCCCGTGGTCAACGTGAGCGATGATGGCTACATTGCGGAATTCATGCTTCTGCGGCAAAAGAGCTCCTAGCAGAGGGTCGTCACATTCAGCCTGATAACGGAAGGCTGTGGTGGTGTGAGCTGTAAAAAGCACAAGGCCGACGACTCGGTGAGCGGCGGCCCCTATGGCAACTTTACACGGCGCAGTTTGAAAACTGGTAGTCGAGACTCTAGGCCGAGGAGTGCGTTTTGTGCTGCGTACACCTTGCAAACGACTCCCCACGAAAATCTTTCCTCCGCACCATCACCGGTAAAGTTAGCCCTTGGGTGTTCTACACCCGCAGACTCGACCGTTAGTGCCACAGCTTGCGCCACCAATCTCAAGGACTCACACGTGTCTTCCACCCTCTGGACTATTCTCGCCCTCGTCGTGTACTTCACCGCGATGATCGTCATCGGTGTTTACGCTTTCCGGCGGACCACGAGCCACGAAGGGTATATGTTGGCTGATCGCCAGCTACATCCTTTTACCGCAGCACTCTCCGCGGGGGCCTCTGATATGTCGGGCTGGCTTCTGATGGGGCTACCCGGTGCCATCTATATCTCCGGCCTCTGTGAAGCATGGATTGCCGTGGGGCTCACGGTTGGTGCGGGGTTAAATTGGAAGATTGTCGCTCCCCGGCTACGTTCCTATTCCGTGGTGGCGCAGGACTCCATTACTATCCCGACGTTCTTGGAAAACCGTCTGCATGATTCTTCGCATGTGCTGCGGATCTGCTCTGGGGTAGTCATCCTCTTCTTCTTCACTTTTTATGTCTCCTCGGGCATGGTGGCCGGTGGAACATTCTTTCAGGCGACATTTGGCACCTCCTACCTCACGGGCATGCTCATTGTCTCTGGTGTGGTGGTGCTCTATACGTTTGTGGGTGGATTCCTCGCAGTTTCCTATACCGACGTGGTCCAGGGTCTCCTAATGATGACGGCTCTTATTGCCATACCTATTGCGGCGGTGGTGTCGCTAGGTGGGCTCCCCGAGACCATGCACATGGTTGAGGCCTCAGATCCGCAGCATCTCAACATGGTTGAGGGGGTCGCTCCGGCGGCAATCATCTCGGCGCTTGCGTGGGGCCTGGGGTATGTGGGTCAGCCGCATATTATTGTGCGTTTTATGGCGCTGCGGTCCGCCCGGGAAGCTACCTATGGGCGTCACGTGGGGATCGGCTGGATGACACTGTCTATCCTGGGTGCTGTCGCTACAGGGTTGGTGGGTGTTGCCTACTTGCAGGCAAACGGACACGAGCTCACGAGTTCGAGGCAAGCGGCGGAGACCGTCTTTCTCGTGATGGGAAAGATGCTCTTCCACCCGTTCCTTGCCGGCGTGGTGTTAGCGGCAGTGCTCGCCGCAATCATGTCGACGATTTCGTCGCAGCTATTAGTGACGTCCTCTGTGCTTGTGGAAGACCTTTACCGCGGCATTTTTAAAACGGGCGTGTCGCAACGGAAGTTGGTTCTGCTCTCACGCTGTGCAGTTCTGATGGTCGCTATCATCGCAGCACTTCTGGCTGTTCCCCGCTATAACACCATCCTGGAACTCGTTGCTTTCGCGTGGGCGGGTTTTGGTGCAGCTTTTGGGCCAATCGTTGTCCTTTCTCTGTGGTGGAAGCGTCTTACCGCAAAGGGAGCCATTGCTGGTTTGGTGACGGGTGCTGTGGTTGTCGCAGTGTGGGGATTCACCCCGGCCTTATCGTCGATGGTCTACGAGATCATCCCGGGGTTCTTCGCGAATCTGCTGGTAGCCATTATCGTGAGCTATCTCACCAAGCCTCCTTCACTGCAGGTCATGGAGGAATTTGAGCAGGCAGTTGAAGGATCTCGACAGTAGACGGTCATCCCCCTCGCCGTTGTCTTATGAGGTAAGCCTATACTAATACTGGAGGCATGGTATTCCTCCTGTTCCCCACCTAGGTTGGCGCTCCGCTCACTACACGTCACCCTTGCTCCGGGACACGCACTCACACAATGGAGAAGAGAATGTCTACTGATACCCAGAACTACCGCATCGAACATGACACCATGGGCGAGGTTAAGGTTCCGAAAAACGCCCTCTACGCCGCGCAAACCCAACGGGCTGTAGAGAACTTCCCCATCAGCGGCACAACCATCACTCCACACCACATCGCCGCGCTCGGGGAGATCAAACGAGCAGCCGCCCTTGCCAATCTCGAACTCGGTGTCATCGACGAAGCCACTAGCTCTGCCATCGTCACCGCTGCAGACGAGGTTATCGCCGGACAACACAACAACGAATTCCCCATTGATATCTTCCAAACTGGCTCCGGCACTTCCTCCAACATGAACACCAATGAGGTCATAGCCACACTCGCCACGCGTTACAAGAAGACCGCCTGGGACGCCGCCGGGAAAGACCCCTCAGACTTCACTCCCGTCCACCCCAATGACCACGTGAATGCTTCCCAATCTTCCAATGATGTTTTCCCCTCCTCCATCCACATCGCTGCTGTAGAGGCCATCACCACTGTTCTCAAACCCGGTCTGAAAACCCTCGCAGAATCCTTGGAAAACAAGGCAGAAGAATTCGCAGATGTGGTGAAGTCTGGCCGTACCCACCTAATGGATGCCACCCCCATCATGCTAGGGCAGGAATTCTCCGGTTACGCACAACAAATTCGCAATGGCCTTGCCCGCATTGATGCCGCCTTTGGGCGCCTCTGCGAACTTCCCTTAGGCGGTACCGCAGTGGGTACCGGCATCAACACCCCAGCCGGATTCTCACAGCGCGTCATCGAGCTCATCGCCGAGCACACACAACTGCCACTCGTGGAGGCTCCCAACCACTTCGAAGCACAGGCCACACAAGACTCCCTTGTGGAGATGTCAGGAATGCTGCGCACCATTGCCGTCAGTGAAGTAAAAATTGCCAATGACCTCCGCTGGATGGGCTCTGGCCCGCGTACTGGCATCGGCGAGATTTCCCTCCCTGACCTGCAGCCCGGCTCCTCCATCATGCCCGGCAAGGTCAATCCGGTACTCCCGGAAGCCACCGTCCAGGTAGCAGCGCAAGTTATCGGTAACGATGCCACCATCACCTTCGCCGGCGCCCAAGGTAATTTCGACCTACTGGTCATGCTGCCAGTGATGGCCGCCAACCTCCTCACCTCCATCACTATCCTGGGAAACGTGTCACACGTCCTCGCCGAACGGTGTGTTGATGGGCTTGTCGCGAACAAGGAACGCTGTCTACAGCTTGCTGAATCCAGCCCATCGATCGTCACCCCGCTCAATCGAGTGATCGGTTACGAAGCAGCGGCGAAGATCGCGAAACATGCGGTGAAAAAGAACCTCACCATCCGCGAAGCTACTATCGAACTCGGTTACGTAGAGCGAGGTGAGATCACCGACGAAAAGCTGGCAGAAGCCCTCGATGTAGCAGCTATGACTCACCCGCGGAGCTAACAGCAGCCCCTCCTTCACTGGGTTCCCACCGGAGGTTCTCTCCGTGATGGGAACCCAGTGTGCTTTTGTTGCAAGGGCTGGCGTGTGGCGGCATTGAGAGCTGCGATACAGCGGGGTGGTGACATGTAATTTTTGACACACAAGTGTGTCAAAAGCTCTTAAAACTTCAGTTGACGTGGCATTTTACCGATATAGATTAGGCTTACCTTGGCAGACGATATCTGACAGAAACCTTAGGCTGAAAGGTGAGTTTCAACCCACTCTGCCCAAGGAATGATGATGCCGGAATTCTTCTACGAAGACATGCTGCCCCTGCAATCCGACCCCACCGAATACCGCCTACTCACCTCTGAGGGAGTGGAGACAGTAGAAGGACCGGACGGCTCGACCTTCCTCAAGGTGAGCGACGAAGCCCTCACCTTGCTGTCGGAAACCGCAATGCACGACATTGCCCACTACCTGCGTGCCAGCCACCTCGCCCAACTCCGGAAGATCTACGACGATCCGGAAGCCAGCGACAACGACAAGTTCGTGGCCTATAACCTACTGCAGAATGCTGTCATCGCTGCCGAAGGCACCCTGCCTATGTGCCAGGACACCGGCACTGCCATTATCAAGGGGGAGCGCGGCCAGTACGTCCTGACCAACGGCACTGATGAGCGCGCCCTCTCCCTCGGCGTCTACAACGCCTACACACAGGACAATCTACGCTACTCGCAGAATGCGCCGCTCTCCATGTACGAGGAGAAGAACACCGGCTGCAACCTCCCCGCCCAGATCGAACTGTACGCCGACACCAAACCAGAGTCCGACCGCGACTACCACTTCCTTTTCATGGCAAAGGGCGGCGGCTCCGCTAACAAGAGCTACCTCTTCCAAGAGACCAAAGCCATCCTCAACCCCGACTCCATGATGCACTTCCTGGAGGGCAAGATCCGTAGCCTCGGTACCGCCGCCTGCCCGCCCTACCACCTGGGCATCGTCATCGGTGGCACCTCCGCCGAATATGCACTCAAGACTGCCAAGTACGCAAGCGCCCGTTACCTCGATACCCTGCCTACTCACGGCAGCGAAACCGCCCACGGCTTCCGCGACCTCGAGATGGAAGAAAAGGTCCTCGATATGACGCGCCACATGGACATTGGCGCCCAGTTCGGCGGTAAGTACTTCTGCCATGACGTCCGCGTCATCCGGCTCCCCCGCCACGGTGCCTCGCTGCCCGTCGCAATTGCCGTCTCCTGCTCGGCAGACCGCCAGGCCAAGGCGAAGATCACCCCCGAAGGCGTGTTCCTGGAAAAGCTCGAGACCAACCCTAGCCAATACCTCCCCGAACTGTCCGATGCTGACATTGACCATGAGGGCGGCGACGAGACAGCCGTGAAGATCGACCTCTCCCAACCCATGGAGAAGATCCTGGAGACCCTCTCCCAGTACCCCATCAAGACCCGCGTCTCTATGACCGGCACGATGATCGTGGCCCGCGACATCGCACACGCCAAGATCCGGGAGCGTATTGAAGCTGGCGAACCGATGCCCGACTACATGAAGGATCACCCTGTCTACTACGCCGGCCCCGCTAAGACCCCTGATGGAATGGCCTCTGGTTCCTTCGGCCCCACCACCGCCGGGCGTATGGATCCCTACGTTGGACCGTTCCAAGCGCAGGGAGGCTCGATGGTGATGGTCGCCAAGGGCAACCGCTCCAAGCAGGTGACCGATGCATGTCGGCAGTACGGTGGCTTCTACCTTGGTTCCATCGGTGGCCCTGCCGCTGTGCTGGCGAAGGACTGCATCAAGAAGGTGGAAGTACTGGAATACCCCGAACTCGGTATGGAGGCCGTGTGGAAGATCGAGGTAGAAGACTTCCCCGCCTTTATCGTGGTCGATGACAAGGGTAATGACTTCTTCGCCCACACCCAAGAGTGCACGCTGACCATCGGCAAACGCCCCGGTCTGTAAAAGCCTTCGGTCGTGCCCGGCACCACCATTATCAAGCAGACGTAACCCCCGGTGAGAATCGCTCTCCCCGGGGGTTACGTTCATTTTCAGTAGGTTTCTACTGTTTCGCCCACTTTAAAAAGTGTTCAGCGGAATATATCGGTTTACCAAATTGCGCAGCTTTGCGCGCTTTTCCCGATTGTGTCGCGACATCTGCGGCGATAAGTACGTCACAACGGGTCTTACTAACCTGTGGAGCGACAACAAGTCCATGTTCCTTTGCAAGTTTCTCCATATCTTCACGGCGCCACTCACGACCATTATTGAAAACGGAACCAGTGAAACATACTCTCGCCCCCGGAGAAAGAAGCTGAGCCAATGGGGGAAGTTCAGCTTTCTCCGGTCTCCTTACGGTCACACCGAATGCTTTTTCAAAGCGTTGAAGAACTTCTTCACTTCTCTGAGTAAGACACTTATCGGAAAGCTTTTTCTCAAGTAACTGTGCTACATCTTCCGGACTCCCATATGGGATGATCTCAAAGTCTGGTGTAAGGCGATATCCCGTAGGAAGCTCATCGAGGGGATTATAAGGAAAGAGCTGGTTAGTAAGCCCTTCTTGGGCGACAATATACTGAGTTGCACGCACGATATCCGATGCTCTTCCCGCTACTTCAATTATTCTTCGTGGCCGCGCTACCATCTGCAGACCAGTTACTAGTCCAGCTCGTTTGAGCTCAGTATCGAGAATGTTAACGAGTTCATCACCCAGCGACGACACGACACCGCTCCCGAGAATTTCAGTCTCTATAAATGGCCACGCTTCATCGAGAGTGGGAGCAATCTGCAGATCAGATGACGACAGACCGTATTTTTGTGCCGAGAAACCTAAGTCATGGGTGGGATTGATCAAGGTGGTAAGTGGGGCTTCATTCTCTACCGCAACAGCGATCTCGATCGGTCTGATATAGCCATCTCCTTGTCCCACGTAGATACACTCTATAAATGACTTCTTCTCAGTTTTCTCCCCCGTTGCCTCCATCAAGAATCGATGCACTCGATGATCAACTTTGACATCTCGAGGTGCGATTTCACGTGTGAGAACTAATCCGTCAAAACTCGTACAACGTGACAACGCAACATACAACTGACCAGCAGCTCGCATTCCGCCAACCAGATTAATTACTGCTCTGTCTAGAGTTTGCCCCTGAGATTTATGGATAGTTATCGCCCATGCAAGTTTAAAAGGAAGCTGCGTAAATGTGCCCACGACCTCATATCCCAGTTTCCCTCCTGCAGGAGCAGGACGAGTGATCTGCCAGGTATGTTCTGTAACTTCAACAACTTCCCCACTATCAAGTTTTACGTGAACGACCATCCTCCCGTCATCGTCATAGGACACCCGAGTGATGACACCAACAGATCCATTCACCCACTTCCGCTGAGGATGGTTAGTAAGCAGCATGACTTGCGCACCGACTTTGAATTTCAACTCTTGTTCGGTGGGATAATCAAACTTATCTTGATCACCAGTCTCACACGCCCGATAGGTAAACACTTCCCCGCTAATCCTGGCAAGAGCCTCTCGATTGATCTTGTTAACGCTTCTATTGGTTGATGCAAGAGTAAGCCAGTACTCATCCGAGGGAGGTGTGAACTCCGGTTTAATACGGGAGTTCAGTCGGTTTCTAACCTCGGCTGACATTTTTCCTTCGCGAATGGCATTTAGGAGATCCACGAGCTGCTGATCCCCCACCTGCCGAAACACTTTCGTCAGCTGCACAACAGGGAAGTCTGTATTTCGATAGCTTGTTGCCGAAAAAAAGAATGGAGTTTCGTAAGAAGCACGAAGACAAGCTTCCTCATCTTCCTTTACTACAGGAGGAAGCTGATAGAGATCACCCACTAGCACGAGTTGTACCCCACCGTATGGAGTATGTGGACGTGGACCGTACATTTCTAACGTCGCCACGATGCAATCAAAAAGGTCTGCCCGCACCATTGAGACCTCGTCAATAATTAAAGTATCCAATTCTTTTAATACACTGGCAAAACGACCCGGGCGAATATCGGCAGATCTAATCCCCTCAACAGTTACATGAGGTGGGAAAGAAAAGAGACGATGAATGGTATATCCATGAACGTTCAAAGCTGCGACACCAGTTGGTGCAGTTACAACTATATTGCGAGTAGTCGTGTTCCTGAACTCATTGATGAGTGTTGACTTACCTGTTCCTGCTTTTCCGGTAAGAAAAAGATTTTTGCCACCATTCAGTAGTTCGAGTGCCTGCTTAAACTCTGTGGTCATCTCAATTGACATACAAAAAGTATACGAATTAGCTGTGACAAAATCGGCAGAAGTTACCCCCGGCAAGAACGATTCTCGCCGGGGGTAACGTCCATTTTCGGTTAGGAATGCTGGTTACCAGAGAACGTCTTAGTAGACGTCCATTCCGTAGGAACGAAACTGTTCGCGAGCCCGCTCCACCAGCTCTGGACTGGGCGGTTGGGTTGCTGCGAGTGTGTAGTCGAGGCCGAGTTCGTTCCACTTATCGACACCCATGTTGTGGAAAGGCAGCACCTCTACCCGCTGGACGTTGGGCCAACCAGAGACCAGTTGGGCAACCGCGTCGACGTTCTCCACGGAGTCGGTGAGACCGGGGACGAGGACGAAGCGGATCCAAACCGCCTTCTTGGCGATGGCCAGGCGATCTCCAAATTCGATGGTCGGGGTGAGCTTCCGTCCGGTGACCTCTTGGTAGATATCGGGCAATCCGCTCTTCACATCCAAGAGGACGAGGTCGATGTCATTCAACATGTCGTCGTCGCACTTAACTCCGAGGAAACCGGAGGTGTCAATGCAGGTGTGGATGCCGAGTTCTTTGGCTGCCCGGAGAACACGGCGGGTGAACTGCGGTTGGAAGAGGGGCTCACCACCGGAGATGGTGATTCCTCCACCGGTTGCCTGGAAGACCTTCCGATAGCGGTTGAGCCGTTCAACTACCGCGTCGACAGTCTGCCATTGACCATCTTTAATTTTGAGGGTGTCGGGATTGTGGCAGTACTGGCAGCGTAGCGGGCACCCATTGAGGAAGAGCGTCATGCGCGTGCCAGGTCCGTCGACTGCTGTGACTAGTTCCCATGAATGAACGGATCCAAGGAGACCGGCACGGCGGTCAGCCAGCTGCTGGTGTTGTGCGGTGGTGATCTCGGCAGCGTCTGCGCTGAGGCAGGAGCTTCCCTGCACCATCAGGGGGATAGCAGTGCCCACGCCAGCAGCGGTTCCCCGCCGCCGGCTTACCCCGACCTGGGGTTGGACGACTACTGCTCCGGAGACACCATCTGCCATGGCCTTAGACTCCCTGGTGGAAGGTGCGGCTGATGACGTCGAGCTGCTGTTCGCGGGTCAGTCGGACGAAGTTCACAGCGTAGCCGGAGACGCGGATGGTGAGCTGGGGGTAATTTTCAGGATGCTCCATGGCATCTTCCAGGGTTTCGCGGTTCAACACGTTGATGTTGACGTGGTAGCCGTCGGACAGGTTGTAGGCGTCCAACAGACCAACGAGGTTAGTGACCTGTTCGTCCTTGGTACGGCCGAGGCCAGAGGGGACGACGGTGTTGGTGAGCGAGATTCCATCCTGTGCTTCCTCGAAGGGGAGCTTGGCAACGGACAGCGCAGAGGCCAGCATGCCGTGGGTGTCGCGGCCGTTCATGGGGTTAGCGCCGGGTGCGAACGGTGCGCCCTTGCGGCGTCCATCGGGGGTATTACCAGTGTGCTTACCGTACACCACGTTCGAGGTGATGGTGAGGACGGACTGGGTATGGATGGAATTCCGGTAGGTGGGGTGCTGGCGAACCATGCCCATGAAGGTTTCGACGATCATGGAGGCGATGTCGTCAACACGGTCGTCATCGTTGCCGAAGGTCGGGAACTCCCCTTCTACTTCATAGTCGTAGGCTAGGCCAGTTTCGTCGCGGAGTGGGCGAACCTTCGCAAACTTGATGGCGGAGAGGGAGTCTGCGGCGACAGACAGGCCGGCAATACCGCAGGCCATGGTGCGCTTTACCACGGAGTCGTGGAGAGCCATTTCCAGTCGCTCGTAGGCGTACTTGTCGTGCATGTAGTGAATGCAGTTGAGAGCTTCAACGTAGGTCTGGGCAAGCCATCCAAGGAAGTGCTTGTAGGCCTCCCAGGTCTCGTCAAAGTCAAGGTATTCGCCGTCGAGAGAGGGGCACTCAGGGCCTACCTGCTGCCCGGACATTTCGTCACGGCCACCGTTGATGGCGTAGAGGAGCGCTTTGGCGACGTTCACACGAGCTCCGAAGAACTGCATCTGCTTGCCCACTGTCATTGGGGACACGCAGCAGGCGATGGCACCGTCGTCACCGCAGTTGTTGCGGATGAGTTCGTCGGACTCGTACTGGATTGCGGAAGTGTCGATGGAGACCTGGGCGCAGAAGCGTTTGAAGCCTTCCGGCAGCTTGTGGGACCAGAGGACGGTAAGGTTCGGCTCGGGGGCAGAGCCAATGTTGTAGAGAGTCTGCAGGTAGCGGAAGGAGTTCTTGGTGACCAGCGGGCGGCCGTCTTCACCGATGCCGGCGATGGATTCAGTGACCCAGGTGGGGTCGCCAGAGAATAGTTCATCGTATTCTGGGGTGCGCAGGAAACGGACGATGCGGAGCTTGATGACGAGGTCGTCGATGAGCTCCTGAGCTTCGGATTCGGTGAGAGTACCTTCGGCGAGGTCACGTTCAATGTAAATGTCCAGGAAAGTGGCGTTGCGGCCGATGGACATAGCTGCACCGTTCTGTTCCTTGACAGCACCGAGGTAGGCAAAGTAGAGCCACTGGATAGCTTCCCGCGCGTTACGGGCAGGCTGGGAAATGTCGTAGCCGTAGGAGGCGGCCATTTCTTTGAGCTCCATGAGGGCGCGGATTTGTTCGGCGTTTTCTTCTCGATCGCGGATGATGTCTTCGCTGGCCCACTCCATGTCGAGAGTCATGCGGTCGTGTTTCTTGGCTTCGATGAGAGCGTCCACACCGTAGAGGGCGACACGGCGGTAGTCGCCGATGATGCGGCCGCGGCCGTAGGCGTCGGGAAGACCGGTGATGATGTGGCTGTGACGAGCAGCACGGACGGATGCGGGATACACGTCGAAGACACCGTCGTTGTGGGTCTTGCGGTACTTGGAAAAGACGTTCTGCAAGTTTTCGTCAACGGGGTAGCCGTAAGTCTTGAGAGACTTGACGACCATGCGCCAACCACCGTAGGGCATGATGGCGCGCTTCAGGGGAGCGTCCGTCTGCAGACCAACGATGAGTTCGTAGTCTTTGTCGATGTAGCCCGGTGCATGGGAGGTGATGCTTGAGGGGGTATCCCAGGAGACGTCGTACACGCCCTTTTCACGTTCCTCGGGGAACATTGTGAGAAGGGTGTTCCAGATGTGGGTGGTGCGTTCGGTGGCGCCGGCGAGGAAGGAGGCGTCTCCCTCGTAAGGTGTGTAGTTGTGCTGAATGAAATCTCGGACGTCGATTTCATCAGACCAGTTACCGGGTTCGAAACCGTGCCAAGCGTTCTGCTGGGATTCGGTGAGCACAGGGGCGGTCGTCGTCATGTAGTGATACCTCAAGCTGAAAACTGTAGTGAGTGGCGGTTAGTCACTCAGAAGATTCCGCCTAAAAAGGGTGTTTTTTAGGCGAGACTCAGTTTATCGGTTAAGTTCACTTGGGAAAAGTCACCTATTTCGCGAATAATTACTGGTCAACATAAGGTTTTGACGAACTTTCCGCGTTTCGAATAGCACTATCCACCTAGCGGGAATGAGCTAAAAAAGTAGCCCGCAAACTGAGATTTTTCATTTTTGAAGTGACGTATTTCACAATTTTGGACACATGGCTTTATCCATTGTGTGAAAAGCCCCTCCGGAAGACAGGAGGATGACCTCTCACTGCACTCGAAGGCGCGCGTGCAGTACGGGCACCCTCACCTAGGCTAACTTTTCTACGTCCCCTTCCCAGGCGAACAATGGCCACGCGCCGGTAGCTCAGGCTCGCCAAAGGAAAGAACCGAAGTAACCATTGTTGCAGGTTCCCATACCTGGAGCGGATGACGTGGAGGGCCGGGCTATATAAACAAAAAATAAAACTGGTGGACCCCCTAGGGGCCCACCAGTTGTGATAATCGATGCTAAATGTAGCAGGCACGTTCGGTTACTGAGCTGCGCCGTCTACTTCTTTAGGTTCTGCGGTATCACTGTTAATGACGTGGTTGACGGAAATCTTCCGAGGCTTAGCTTCCTCTGCGACCGGCAGGGTGAGCTTCAAGACTCCGTCTTCGTAGGCTGCCTCAATACGGTCGGTGGCAAGTCCACGCCCGAGAGTGAGCTGACGCGCGAAGGTACCATTGCGGCGCTCTCGAGTGAGCCACTCAATGTCCTCTCCGGATACAGATGAGCGCTCGGCGCGCACGGTAAGAGTGCGGTCGTCAATATCAATGTCAATCGAAGCAGGGTCGACGCCCGGCATATCGATTTCTGCGACGAACACGTCGCCCTTCTTATAAAGGTCCATTGAGAGGTTGGAGCTCTGCGGGGTAGCGACTCCGGTAAAGAGACGCTCAAACTCGCGGAACGGATCGAAAGTTGCAGTAGCCATAGTGGCCACCTCCTTTGTGGTGGTGTTAGTAGAGTCGTTCGCTTGTTCCGTCATCTAAGTTGAGTCACTTTAGATCAACTATGACAGTAGTAACTGTAACTCCTGATATGAGTGGACTCAAGTATTTATTTTCGCTCACAGTGAAGATTTCTGTTCTAGCATGAGAAATATGACTGAACAGGCAGTTCTCCTCCAAGAAGCACAGCGCCTCTGCACTGATGCAGCGCGCGTCGCCATCCTTTCTGGTGCAGGGATATCCGCAGAATCAGGGATTCCTACTTATCGAACCTCCCAAAGTGGCCTCTGGGAACAGTTTGACCCCCAAACCCTCGCCACCCCTGAGGCGTGGGCAAAGGATCACCAAATGGTGTGGGCCTGGTACCTGTGGCGAAACTCGCTTGTCCGAGACGTCCAACCCAACGCCGCCCACCAAGCCCTCGCCCGCTGGGAACATTATGCCCAGGTCCGTATCTGTACCCAGAACGTGGATGACCTCCACGAACGAGCAGGGTCCACGAAAGTTGAGCACATCCACGGCACACTTTTCCATTTCATCTGCTCTGAATGTCGATCCGACTACCCCCATCCCGTCGACATCCCCACCAAGGAAGTCCTGCGAGCAGAACCACCTGCCTGCCCTTACTGCGGTGCACCCATCCGCCCGGACATTGTGTGGTTTGGAGAAATGCTCCCCCACATTTCCTGGGAACGCAGCGTTGCTGCCGCAGAGCACTGTGATGTGTACCTCGTGGTAGGAACATCGGCGGTGGTGCAGCCCGCTGCATCACTCCCCCGTATCGCCGCCCACGCCGGGAAGCCCGTTATCGAGATCAATCCTGCTCGCACGCCAGAATCCACCCTCTGCGATGTGAGCCTACAGATGAGCGCTAGCGAAGCCCTCCCCCTCCTCCTCGCCGCGCGGGAAGCCGCCGTAAGCTAGCCGCTATGACTGGAACTGCCGCTGTCCTGTGACAATGTCTCTCTTCCTTCCTCATCGAGCTCTGGCCAGTTGAAGAGCTGTCGTCTATCGACCCTGCACCTTCCGGATGGGTGACGGCAGACGACTTGAGCTTGGGCATTATCTGTCCCTCCAAGGAAAAATGCCGTTTTTCACTGAGCATTTCGGCAGGTTTCCATACCTAAAGTTGCCTTAGAGTTTGTCGATAGTTTTCACAACGACTGCACTGACCTGCGGTTACAGGGTTAACTATGGGCTATCAATGGAGTTTCTTGCACGGAGATAGGGCTTTCAGGTACGTATTTTGTGCGCTAGCACAGATCCTTATCATGATTTCCGCCATATGTATGCACATATGTGATTACGCTCATATTTAGGAGCGCCGGTACAGAGACCGACGCGCAAACAAGGGATCCATGATGACCGAAACAATGCTCGCAGAGCGTTTTCACGCAGCGGATCGCTCGATCTCCCTAGAGGAAATCCCGATCCCACATCCCGGCCCCGGTGAAGTACTCATCAAAGTTGCTTACTGCGGCATCTGCCACTCCGACCTCAGCCTTATCAGCGGTGCATTCCCCGCTGAGCTCCCCGTCGTCACACAAGGCCACGAAGCCTCTGGCGTCATTGTCGAACTAGGACCCGGTGTCACCGGATGGAAAGAAGGCGACCGCGTTATTCCCTCAGCTGGCCGCCCCTGCGGTAAATGCCGCAAATGCCGCCGCGGAGCCTACACCGACTGCCTCGACTTGCACCTCATGTCCTTCGCCTACGACGGCGCCTGGGCTGAATACCACGTAGCCCAGTCGTCAGGTCTGACGAAAATTCCCGACAATGTCCCCCTGGACCAGGCAGCACTACTCGCAGATGCTGTGTCCACTCCCTATGCCGCAGTAGTTCGCACCGGCAAAGTCCACATGGGTAATTCTGTCGCCGTGTGGGGTGTTGGTGGCGTCGGCGCACACCTCGTCCAACTCTCCAAGCTAGCCGGCGGTGTTCCTGTTATCGCCATCGACCTCAACGACGCAGTGCTTGAACGCGCCAAACGGCTCGGCGCAGACTTCACCCTCCGAAGCGACGACCCCGAGTTAATGCAGAAGATTGAGGATATTACCGACGGACGCATGATCGATGTCGCCTTCGATGCCGTCGGTATTACCCCCACCCTGCGCGCCTGTGTCGAGTCTCTGGACGTTGACGGACGCGCCGTCTCGGTCGGCCTCTCCGATCAAGAAATTGACGGTGGCCCCTTCCTCAACTTCAACCTCCACCGCAAGCAGATCCTTGGCCACCTCGGATACAAGAGCCAGGACATCGCCATGCTTGCAGAAATGCTGTCCTACGGGAGGCTGGATCTTTCGGAGTCCATCACCAAAGTCATTCCACTCACTGAGATCAAGCAAGGTATCGACGACCTGAAAAACCACCGCGGCAACCCCATCCGTATCCTCGTCAAACCTGGAGAGGATTAAGCTACGCCGAAGCGGATCGCCTACCCGATCATCCGCACGTCGACGAAACTCCCTCGAAGGCGTTGCCCGTTGTACGCACAGCTGGGGTGCTACCACTTCATTCGTGGCAGCACCCCAGCTGCTTTATATAAATGTTGACTACACGCCCGACAAAATGCTCGCTACACATTAAAGCGGAATTCGACGACGTCGCCTTCCTGCATGACGTAATCCTTGCCTTCCATGCGTACCTTGCCAGCAGCCCGGCAGTCGTTGATGGAACCATGCTCAATGAGGTCGTCGTAGGACACAATCTCGGCTTTAATGAAGCCCTTCTCGAAGTCACTGTGAATGACACCGGCCGCCTTCGGAGCGGTATCACCCTGGTGAATCGTCCACGCCCGGACTTCCTTCTCCCCGGCAGTGAGATACGTCTGGAGGCCAAGCGTGTGGAAACCAGCCCGCGCCAGCTGAGCCAAACCGGGTTCATCCTGGCCAATGGACTCCAGAAGCTCAAGAGCATCCTCGTCATCCAGCTCCACCAGCTCCGCTTCTACCTTAGCGTCCAGGAAAATAGCCTCTGCGGGGGCAACCTGCTCACGCAGTTCCTGCTTACGTGCCTCATCCGTGAGGATAGACTCGTCCGCATTGAACACATAAAGGAAGGGCTTGGTTGTCAACAGGTGTAATTCGTAGAGGAGATCGCCATCAACCTCATCTGCACGAGAGAAGATCGTGTCCCCGTTCTCCAAAATCGCCTGTGCTTTCTCTACTTCCGCCACCTGCTTCTGCAGGGACTTGTCCTGCTTTGCCTGCTTTGTGAGACGCGGCAATGCCTTCTCAATGGTCTGCAGATCCGCAATGATGAGCTCAGTTTCAATCACCTGAATATCATCAAGAGGGTCCACCTTGCCCGCCACGTGCACCACGTCAGGATCACTGAAAACACGCACTACCTGGCAGATCGCATCCGAATCGCGAATATTGGCGAGGAACTTATTGCCCAGGCCTTCGCCCTCCGAAGCACCCTTCACAATGCCGGCAATGTCGACAAACGACACCGTAGCAGGCACAATGCGCTTGGCATTAAACATCTCCTGCAACTTGGGCAGCCGAGCATCCGGCAGCTCCACCACACCCACATTAGGTTCGATAGTGGCGAAGGGATAGTTCGCTGCCAGCACGTCGTTTTTGGTTAGGGCATTAAATAGGGTCGACTTGCCCACGTTGGGCAGACCAACAATTCCAAGAGTAAGGCTCACAGTTCTTTACTCTACCTGGTACCTGCGCAATCACCTCTACCGCTATTGTTACAAGGGTGACTGCAGCTAACACAGACCACTCAACGCCCGCCCCCCGCGAGACGTTCTCACGCCGTTCAGTGTTCATTATGGCGGCTATAGGATCTGCCGTGGGTCTTGGCAACATCTGGCGCTTCCCCTACGTCGCCTACCAAAACGGGGGTGGCGCCTTCCTCATCCCCTATCTGTGCGCACTGCTCACTGCCGGCATCCCGATGCTCATGCTCGAATACTCATTAGGACACCGCTACCGTGGATCCGGGCCGCTGGCCTTCCGCCGTATCAGCAAATGGGGTGAATTCGCCGGCTGGTTCCAAGTATTTGTCGCATTCCTCATCGCCCTCTACTACCCCATCATCATCGCCTGGGCAGTCCGCTACGTAGGCTACAGCTTCCGCCAAGAATGGGGTGACGACCCGGCACGTTTCTTCAACAACTCTTTCCTTCACAAAACAGACGGCTTCGGGCTCCACATGGTGCCGAACCTCCTCATCCCTCTTCTCCTGGTGTGGGGCGTTATTGTCATCGTCATGGTTCTCGGAGTAGAAAACGGCATCGGCCGCCTCAACCGCGTGTTCGTGCCTGTACTCGTCATCCTCTTCGCTTGCCTCGTTATTCGCGCACTCTTCCTGCCCGGCGCCACTGAGGGTCTCAACGTCTTCTTCACCCCGAAATGGGAGTCTCTTCTGCATCCAGCAGTGTGGATTGCCGCTTACGGCCAGATTTTCTTCTCTCTGAATGTCGGCTTCGCCGTCATGATTACCTACAGCTCCTACCTCAAGCGCAAAACGAACCTGGTGGGCACGGGATATGTAGTGGCTTTCGCCAACTCGTCCTTCGAAGCCTTAGCAGGTATCGGCGTCTTCGCCACTCTCGGCTTCCTCGCAGTGAGTTCCGGGCAGCAGGTAGGAGATGTTGCAGAAGGCGGCATCGGCCTAGCATTCATCGCCTTCCCCACCATCATTTCGCACATGCCCGGTGGCACCGTGTTCGGTGTGGTGTTCTTTGGATGCCTCGCCATCGCCGGCCTAACCTCGCAAATTTCTGTGGTGGAGGTGTGCATCGCCGCGATTCGAGACAAGTTCGGCTTGGCCCGCTGGGCTGCCGCCACCGCCGTCATCCTGCCCCTCCTCATTGCCTCGATCCTCCTCTTCCCTACCTCCACGGGTTCCAGCACTCTCGACATCTTCGACAAGTTCGTGTGCTCCATCGGTATTGTCAGTGCCGCCATTGTCGCCATGATGACGATCAGTTGGGGGCTCCATCACCTCCCCATCCTGCAGACACACCTCAACGCCCTCTCTTCACGTCGCGTAGGGTGGCCATGGCGCTTCTGCGTTTCACTACTCACCCCCGCCGTTTTACTCATCATTCTGGCTACTGAAGTGCACTCCATCATCACGGAGGGCTACGGGAACTACCCCCAGTGGGCACTACTCGCCTTCGGTTGGCTGCCCATTCTGTGCTTCTTCATCATCTCCCTCCTCCTGCCACTTGTACCGTGGCCAGCTGCCGCTGACGTGGACAAAGGGGCGGTTCGCCGGCCCGAAGAGGACTGTGTACAGCGGTGCCACGGTGAAACTCACGGCGGAGAAAATGCTGTCACCCAGGACCCCCCAGCATAAGATGAAACGGGGTTTTACTTTTTCAGGAGCGAGCTGCCTCATCCGCTTAGGCTCCCATGCTTCTGTTCAGGCATTTTGCCCTCCGCCATACGTTGAGAGAACGCACTGGTGACGAACCCCGCAGCCATTCCCCCGACCCGTCAGGATATGCATGAGTAGTAAAACACCAGCCCAGCGCGAGACTTTCTCCAAGCGCTCAGTCTTCATTCTGGCTGCCATCGGCTCGGCCATTGGCCTCGGCAGTATCTGGCGTTTCCCCTACGTTGCGTACCAAAACGGGGGTGGTGCCTTCCTCATCCCGTTCCTGGTAGCACTGCTCACCGCGGGTATCCCGATGCTCTTCTTGGACTACGCATTGGGGCACCGCTATCGGGGCGGCGCACCCCTCACCTTCCGCCGCTTCGCCAAGCGGACTGAGGCATTGGGATGGTTCCAAGTCGGAATCTGTTTTGTCATCGCCTGCTACTACTCCGTCATCATCGCGTGGTCCTGCGCGTACACGGTGTACTCGGTGAAGGAGGCATGGGGAAGCGACCCCGCTACCTTCTTTAACCAGGGCTTCCTACAGGCCCAAAGCTCGCTGAGCATGGACTTTGTCCCGGCTGTCCTGATCCCCCTCATCATCGTCTGGGTCATTACCGTCGGAACTCTCGCCTTCGGTGTTCAGAATGGCGTGGGCAATATGTCCAAGTTTTTCGTCCCGTTGCTCGCTGTTCTCTTCCTCGTTCTGGTCGTCCGCTCCCTCTTCCTAGCAGGTGCTGCTGACGGCCTCGAAGTGTTCTTCCACGCAAACTGGAATTTGCTGACAGATGGCGAAGTGTGGATTGCCGCCTATAGCCAGATCTTCTTCTCACTCTCCGTGGGCTACGGCATCATGATCACCTACAGCTCCTACCTGAAGCGGCGCACCGACCTTGCGGGCTCCAGTCTGGTTGTCGCTTTCGCTACGACGTCTTTCCAAGTGCTCGCCGGCATCTGCGTGTTCGCAGCACTCGGCTTCCTCGCCCATCAGCAGGGCACGAGCGTAGATAACGTTGCAGCCAACGGTATCGGGCTCGCCTTCATCGCCTTTCCCTCGGTTATCTCCCAGATGCCAGGCGGTCCAATCTTCGGTGTCCTCTTCTTCCTCAGCCTGGTGTTAGCCGGACTTACGTCCTCCATCAGCCTGGTAGAAGTGGTTGCCGCTGCATTCCAGGACAAGTTCGGATTGCGGCGTGTGCCGGCGGTTCTCATCACCGGTATCCCCATGGCCATCATTTCCGTCGTTCTCTTTGCTACCACCTCGGGCGTCAATGTTCTCTCCGTGGTGGACAAGTTCATTAACAACGGCATTGCCCTCAACGCACTCGTGACCTTAATTCTTATCGCCTGGGTCTACCGGCGCGTCGAAGAGCTCCACAAGCACCTCATCTCGGTGTCCTCCCTGCCGGTGGGTAAATGGTGGAACGTGTGCATCTCTATCATCACGCCGGTTGCACTGGCCTGGATGCTCTTCGTCGAATTCTCCACCATCATCCGACATGGCTATGACAATTACCCCACCTGGTTCCTCACTGCTTTTGGATGGGGCAGCATTCTCTTCGCGCTGGTGTTTGCCATTGTCCTGACCGCTTTCAAGTGGAGTGACCGGGTGGTGCACCTTGATGGGCCACTCTTCACCCCCGAATTAACTACTGAGTACCAGCATCCCTACTACCGACAATGGCTCGCGAAACATCACCCCGAGCAGCTGAATGTTGTTCCTGCGGCCGATGCCGACATTGAGGAGGAAAAGAAATGAGCGCAGGATCCATCGTCATGATGGTGTTGTTCCTCGTCATCATTTGGGGCGGTCTGCTCGCTAGCAGCATCCACTTGGTCCGCCATCCAGACACTACGGCTGACAATGACGAATAAATCACACGTACAATAGAACAGATTGTTCATAGTACCCACTACCGCATGCCTCCTCCCGGAGGCATGCGGTAGTGGGACTCACTAGAGAGACCCGAATGTCTGATAAATCCAGCAAACCAGAACTGGTGGAGAAGGCCATCTCTGTTTTCGCCTCCGAGGACGACAAGAAGAAGGACTCGTCCTCGTCATCCTCTTCTGACAACAACGAGAAAAAGGACAAAAAGGACGAGCGGGAGCATCCCTCGTCCAAGCGTATGCAGGCCACCAGTCGTTCCGCTGTCATCGGGCAGGACCTCCGCTCCTTGGCAATGTGGTGCCTCCGGTTCATCCTGGTCGTCGCCGCCGGCTATATCCTTTACAAGCTCTGCCAATTCATTTGGGTAGGCCTGCTGCCCACCATCCTCGCACTCATTATCTGCTCAGCTCTCTGGCCCCCCGTCCGCTGGCTGATTAACCACAAAGTTCCCAGCTGGCTGGCATCCCTCGGTGCACTCCTAGTCGTACTCGGTGTCGTCACCGGCATTCTTTCTGCCATTGCCCCGAGCGTCGCTTCCCAGGTGGGACCGCTCTCACAAAAGACTGTCAAGGGAGTCCGCAGCCTGCAGGATTGGCTGCTCGGCCCGCCCTTCAACGTCAACCAAGCGCAACTCGACCGAGTTGTGGCGGCGGTGACAGAAAAGATCCAGTCCTCCGCTAGTCAGATCGCTTCTGCTGCCATTAACGGAGTGTCTGCTGCCTCCACCGTGCTCGTAACCTTGGTCATCACTTTGATGCTGTGCTTCTTCTTCCTGAAGGACGGGTCGAAGGCTCTGCCGTGGGTGAAACGAGTCGTTGGCATGCCTGCCTCCGCACATATCGAAGAGCTCTCCCTCCGCTGCTGGAGCACCCTCGGCGGCTTTATCCGTACCCAGGGCATCGTGTCTGCTATCGACGCCACGTTCATCGGTATTGGCATGGTGGTGTTGGGTGTGCCACTCGCTGGTCCATTGGCACTCATCACCTTCATGGGCGGCTTCATCCCCATCGTAGGTGCTTTCGTCTCTGGCTTCTTGGCAGTCCTCGTAGCTTCGGTGGGCGTCTCCCTCAAAGCCGGCATCATCATGCTCGTCATTATTCTGGTTGTACAGCAGTTGGAAGGTAACGTCCTCTCCCCCATCCTGCAGTCCAACGCGATGAACCTGCACCCCGTAATCGTGCTGCTCGTGGTCTCCGCTGGCGGCACCCTCTACGGTATTGTCGGTGCCTTCCTGGCAGTGCCCTGTGCCGCCATTATCGCCGTTGTCATCCGCTATATCGTGGAGTCATGGGATGAACGGGCGAAGATCGTGGTGAAGGAACAGCCTGCTGCTCAGCCCGAAACGAAGATGGCTCGCTGGCTGCGTCAGCGCTCTGGCAGCCTCCGTAGCTTGGTGCAGGATGGCCGTACCACTCCTCCTGCAGATGGTGGCTCCACCACTGACGCTGCCGAAGCAGGTGCCCCGGCAGGTGCTTCTACTGAGATAGCGAAAGGGACAGCTCGAACCGGTACCGACGACCTCATCGATACAATGCTGCAGAACGACGCTACCGGAGACATCGTGGGGCACATCAGTACCCGCAAGCCCCCGCTGCGCACTGGCATTGTCGACACCGACGAAGACGATAAGGACAAAAAGGACGACTAGCCCTTTCTGGGCCTCACTAGAGAACGACGCCTGCGGTCACTACACCCCCGAGCTCTCCTCACTCACTAATGCCTGGCTGGCATCTACTGTCAGCCAGGCTTTCTGTTACACCCTTCTGATACAAAAGCATCATGAACGTTCTTGCCATCGTCGCGCTGATAGCCGCCGGGTTACTGCTCGGGATCATCATTGGTTGGCTAGCCCGCGGGAATTCTTGGGCGAATCGCCGTGATATCGCCCGGCAGGCCGCACTCTCCCGCGAGGTACTGCAGCAGCAGTCAGATTCCGTGTCCGACATTGTGCTGCCCGTCATAACCCCACTTGAGCAGTCTCTCGATGGATTTAACCGACATATGGAACAGCTCGAACGACAGCGCGTACACGAGTATTCTCAACTCACCGAATCTGTGCTCGCTATGCAACGAAGCTCACGGGCACTTTCCGAAGAAACCACCCGGCTCTCCTCTGCTCTCCGTTCCCCTAATATTCGTGGTCGGTGGGGAGAGATCCAGCTAGAACGAGTCGTTGAGCTTTCGGGTATGGCAAAGCACTGTGACTTCTCCACGCAGCAACATGTACGAGGTGAGAATGGCGTACAGCGCCCAGACCTTGTCGTTCACCTCTCTGGTCAACGCAGCATCATTGTCGATGCAAAGGTTCCCTTCGACTCTTACCTCACCGCCATCAACGCCACTGACCTCACTACACAACAGAACGCCCGTCAGGCGTGTGCACGAGCCGTCCGCTCTCACATCGACACGCTCGCAAAAAAGAACTATTGGGAGGCATTCCTCTCTTCTCCAGAATTTGTGGTGATGTTCCTCCCCAGCGAACCTTTTCTCGACACAGTTCTCCAAGAGGATCCCACCCTTTTGGACTACGCATTCTCACACAATGTACTTCTCAGCACGCCCACCACACTCATCGCGCTACTCCGCACTGTCGCACTGACATGGCAGCATGACACAATCACGAAGGAAGCTCACGAGATCCAAAAACTCGGCCATGAGCTGTATCAACGGATTGGGGCTGTCACCCAACATTTCAATGCCCTCGGTTTGCAATTGGGCAAAGCAGTAGATTCCTATAATTCTGCCGTAGGATCAGCAGAATCTCGCCTGATTGTCACAGCACGAAAGCTGGAAGGATATGGAATCACCGGTTCATATACCATCACAAGTCCAGGAGAAATCGACTCCTACCCGCGTGCAGTTTCCGATAAGTAGGTATCTTCCCGGTAAGGTTGATTTGTGCTCATCAACTACCGCGCGGATGCTACCACGCCGGAGAGGAAACGCTCCCTCATCCGGCCAGTTCGTGGTGTCCCGTGGTGGGGAGTCTTGGCGATCTATGCCGTCGCCATCATCGTGGGAATGCTACTCAGCCTTTTCACCAAAGAATTGGGTATTCCTTTCGCCGTCGATTTCGTGATCTGCGCGGTAGTCTGCGCTGTCTTTGCAGAATTTGATGCCCTCTTCACCGCTACTGTGATGCCGGTGCTGGGCTACACCATCGCCTACCCACTGTTCTATTTCCTGAGTATGGTGGCGTCCGGTCAAAAAGGCTCCAAAGTAGCCATCATCAAAATCGGTATTCCATTCGTGACCGATGTCCCCGTCATGCTCACCGCGCTGGGCCTCGCGGCGGCCGTTGCGATCGTGCGGATCGTCCTTATGGTGGTCAACCACGGATGGAGCTCCCTCTGGATTGTCTCCCTCTTCATGAAGAAGGAGACCACTAAGGATTCCCGTCAGGATACCGCACGCACAGTCGGCAGCGATAAGCCGAAGCGCACACAGTCCGCCGCAGCAGGCTCTAGCGTTGGGCACACCACCGCCAATGACTCCGCTGCAAAGATAACGGACGACAAGCGCACACGGAACGCAGCAAGCACCCAACGTCCTACCGCAGACACCCAACGGCACCCGCTAGCAGCATCAGGAGCATCGGCGCCTGCCAGCTCAGCTTCTTCCGAACACCGCGCCAGTACTCCCAGGCCGCGCCCAATGGCCCATTCTCAGGGGGCAGCCATCCCGCGGATTGCCCATCCTGATGGCGAACCGTCCGGCGCTCGCCCCTTCCAGAACTACCCCGGCCGGAATGGTGGTCCGCAGCGCCGCCCGCGCGGCCCCCTCACCCCGGAACAGCGTCAACGTCTCGCCATGATTGTGGCAGCACGCAAACAGGGCCTTGACCCCCGAGACCCGCGCGTCCAGCAGGAGATGGCTCGCCGCCGCGCTGCCTTCCGCAATGCTGCAGACGGCGCTTTAGGTCCCCACCGTCCTTACCGGCCGGAAAACGGCGCTGCTCGTGACGAGCGCGCAGGTGCCCGACCTTACCCGCAACGTGGAGCCCGTCCCCCCTATTCGACGAACGGGAATGGTCGAGCAGAGGACCCACGCAAGATGCAGCCTCGTCCCGCCCCCAGCTCTGTCGCTGGACGGCCCTCTTACGGCCCCACCGGAACAATAGCTAACGGACGTGGTTATTCACAACTGGATCGGGCACGACGCACTGCCGGCCGCCCCTATCCCGATCCTCGTATGTATGGCACTCCCCGCGCACCATACAGGAATGCCGGCGGCTATGAGCGTGGCTCAGCTAGTGCCCCCTACCGCCCTTACAGAGAGCCACGCCAGGGCGGTGACACGACACGTGGACATTCTACCCGCTAGCGTTCCCCATACTACGCCTACTCCATTCCTGTTAGACGTTTGTCGGACTCGCCGTATGCGGGGGTAGCATGAGCTCACTAGGGGTTTCCTGCCCTGCTAGTCTAGTTTTGTGGATCAGGCGGTTAGCAGCCAGAGGCTTTACGAATCTCTGGGGGAAGCTGGAAACTCATGTCCTCCCGCACGGTCTGAACTTCTTCCACATGGTCGAAGCCCTGCTCAGACAGGTAGGCTACAACTTCTTCGACAAGCACTTCGGGGACAGATGCGCCCGACGTGACGCCAACTGTCTCCGCACCTTCCAGCCAAGCATTATCGATTTCGTGGGCATAGTCCACCAGATAGGACTTCTTTACCCCGGCTTGCTCTGCGACTTCCCGCAGGCGCACCGAATTAGAGGAGTTCCGGGAACCCACCACAATGACCACATCACATTGCTCCGCCATCGCTTTCACCGCCCCCTGACGGTTCTGTGTGGCGTAACAAATATCGTCGGACGGAGGATCGCTAATTTCGGGGAACCGATCGTGAAGAACCTTCACCGTGTCCTTCGTCTCGTCCACACTCAGCGTCGTCTGTGAAAGCCACACGAGACTACTGGGATCCTTCACCTCGAGTGCAGTCACATCCTCGGGCCCCTCCACCACATACGTTTGCTCCGGTGCTTCACCAGCCGTGCCCTCTACCTCTTCATGGCCACGGTGACCGATGAGGATAATCTCCTTACCGTGCTTAGCAAACCGACGGGCTTCACCATGAACTTTTTTCACTAGTGGGCAGGTGGCATTGATCGTGGTGAGATTACGAGCCTGCGCTTCTTCCATCACAGAGGGCGCAATACCATGTGCAGAAAATACCAGCACGGACCCTTCGGGAACTTCATCCACTTCATTGACGAAGATTGCTCCAGCCTTCGTCAACGTATCGACAACGTGCCGATTGTGCACAATTTCTTTACGGACATAAACCGGCGCTCCATAGTGTTCCAGGGCGAGTTCAACGGTTTGAACAGCGCGGTCAACACCAGCGCAGTAGCCACGGGGCGAAGCAAGCAGAACCTTACGCATTCTTCTAGCCTACGGGTTAATCCCCCGCTTTGGCACGTCCGCTCTCTACAATCAAAAGGAGACCATGGAGAAATCACATTCCCAGAGCACACATTAAAAGGCCCCTACGGAGGTGACGGATGACCCCACGCTCCAACTCGCAAAGCCCTGCCGAACAGAGTTCCACCGCGCAGCAGGTCCTCTCGTCCACCTCCAGTAGTCGCACGCCAGCGATGTCCGCAGACCACCCTTACCCGGTGCGAGAGGTGTCTTCCCTTGTCGCATCCTGGATCGATCGGCTGGGCGACGCCTGGGTGGAAGGCGAAATCACTCAGCTGAAACTTCGCCGTCAGTCCTACTACTCCTACTTTTCCCTACGGGATCTGGCAGAGACAGTCTCGCTACAGGTGACCTGTCCCTCTCGGCTACTCTCCGATGGTCTCATTGGAGAGGGCAGCCGAGTTATTGTGCACGGAAGCTTCACCCTCTATAAAGGGAACGGTTCCCTCTCTCTCATGGCAAAGAGCCTCCGACAAGCTGGTCTGGGTGAGCTGTTAGCTCGTCTTGAGCGTCTTCGACAACAACTCGCCGCTGAAGGGCTATTCGCCAACGAACTCAAACGCTCTCTGCCCTATCTCCCCCGCACAATTGGACTCATCACCGGCAGGAACTCTGCAGCTGAACGGGATGTCCTTTCCGTCGCACACAGCCGCTGGCCAGAGGTTGCTTTTGCAGTACGCTATGCGACGGTGCAAGGTGCCCGATGTGTACCGGAAGTAGTAGAACAATTACGGCTCCTCGATGCGGATCCTACTATAGATGTCATCATCATTGCCCGTGGGGGCGGTTCGATGGAGGATCTGCTTCCATTTTCCGATGAAACATTGGTGCGGGCAGTGTCGCGCGCAACGACACCGGTGGTGTCCGCTATCGGCCATGAACCAGATGTTCCGCTTCTCGACTATGTGGCTGACCTGCGAGCCGCAACTCCCACTGATGCTGCGAAACAGGTCGTTCCCGATGTGGTAGCTGAGCGTGCTGTAGTGCGGGAGTTACAGGCTCGGAACGCCCAGGCACTCCGACAGTGGGTGAAAAGGGAACATGCGCTGGTCGATAGTCTCACCTCACGCCCGGTACTAGCTCTACCTGCGACGCTCATTCAGACTCGTCTTCAGGAAAGTGAGCGAGCGCCCCAGGAATTAGAGAGGCAGATGACGCTTATTCTCGCCAACGAGGAGAACCGCATCGCCACCGCCACTGCTCAATTGACTGCTTTGGGGCCTCTTCATACCTTGGCCCGCGGCTATTCTATTGTGCAGGTGCAGCGTCCCACCGGTGAGACGGCTATGTTGTGCTCTATTAAAGATGCCCCGCCCGGCTCACAATTGCGAGTTCGCGCCAGTGACGGAGTGGTGTCTGCTGCGGTACTGGGAACGCAGGCCGGCCCGCGATTGTCCATAGTAAAGGAGGCCAGTGATGGCTCAGAAGAATGATGGCCCTCAACCTGTTGCAGAGCTCAACTATGAAGAGGCACGGGATGAGTTGATGAATACTGTCCGGCAACTCGAACAAGGAGGCCTCAGCCTGGATGATTCCCTGGCATTGTGGGAACGTGGGGAAGAACTGGGGCAGCGCTGCGAGGAATTGTTAGCCGGTGCCCACAAGCGCATTGAGGATGCGCTAGCGGCACGTGCGGCAAACGACGACGATGGTAACGCACCGAGCAGCACTGACACGAGTGCTAGTACATAAATTCAGCCAGCGCATTACCCGGTGATGGAGCAGACGCACCACTCACGCCTCTCCTGCGAGCTCTGCGGCGACTTAGAAGCGTTCGCGCAACCAGTGGATGAGGTCGTCTATCACTTCATCTTTATTGGTCTCGTGATAGACCTCGTGGCGTGCCCCGGGATACCGAATTAACGTCACATCTGTCAGCTCTGCGATGGAGCGGTAGCCCTCTGCCAGAATCTCCACTGCACAGATACCGAAGGACATGGGGTCGTCCCCCCCACTCTGAATGAGTAGAGAGAAGGGGTAATCGATGGGGTTGGGGAAGGGGGTGAAAAGTTTGAGGGCTTCCTCTGGCCGCTCGTACATGAAGTTCTGCAAGATATCGACCATGTAGGGGTCGTCCCGTGCAGCTTTACGAACATCTGGGTCACGAGTGAGCCATTCGTTGGATTCACAGTCCGGGTTATTGCGCCACTTGCGGTTGAAGTCGAAGAAATCCGGTGGAGCTTCGATAGGGAAGAAACTCGTCCCTGTCAACACAAGACCTTGGACTGTACCATTGGCGCGGAGACAATACTGTTGGGCCAGGAAGCTGCCCCAGGAATGGCCGATAATGATGAGGGGCACACCGGGGTGACGCTGTTGGATAAGGCACGTCATTGCTTCGATGCCGTGAATCACCTTGTCATGGGCCTTGCTGGGGAGTCTTCCGAAGTCCCCATTCATTTTTCCTGTCACCCCATGTCCAATATGGTCAGGTGCGTATACGCTGTAACCAGCTTCTGCCAGACGGGTTGCTAGTGAACCATAACGCTGGGCGTGGTCTCCCAGACCATGGACGATCTGAATGACGCCGCGGGGTTCCTCTGCTTCCCAACGGAAATAGCACAGCGGCTGAACGGATGTGGGACACACCCCCGCAGCCATAGTCACCATTGCTGTTCCTTTTGCGCTCGTTCAGACATCTCGGACTCTAGCTTATATCGTTTCATAATTTTATCTGGGTTCTTAACATGACAAAACTCCCAGGAAATTGCAGAAAAGACAAGCTGTGTAGCAGAACTGACTCAGGTTTAAAAATCCCATATAACGGGAAACTAGATGATAGTTTCTCATATACTCCCCGTTCTTTATCGTTATACTTTTGAGAATATTCTTTATATTCTCAACAAATTCTCGTTTTTAGTAGTCAAAGTGAAACAATAGCCACACACATAATTTTCGCTCGTCCGCTCCCCGGAGATCTCCACCGTTACTGTTTCCACGAACGAGCATTTCACACCAAGAAAGAGAGTCTCATGACCTCCCCATCCATGTTCGATGCAAATTCCCTCGACCGGAATCTCGGAATGGAACTCGTCCGCGTCACCGAATCAGCTGCCCTCGCCGGCGGCCTCTGGGCGGGCCGCGGCGACAAAATCGGAGTTGACGGAGCTGCCGTCCGCGCCATGCGGGACACCCTTAACACCGTCAACCTCCGTGGCACTGTCATTATCGGCGAAGGGGAAAAGGATGAAGCTCCGATGCTGGCCAATGGTGAAAAAGTTGGCAATGGGTGGGGACCCGAAGTCGACGTTGCCGTCGACCCAGTAGACGGCACTCGCCTTTGCGCAGAAGGCCGCCCCAATGCTATTTCCGTCATGGCAATTGCCGCAGCAGGCAGCATGTACGACCCCAGCGCCTTCTACTACATGAAGAAGATCTCTACCGGCCCCGAAGCGGCCGATGCCATTGACGTCGACCTATCTGTCGAGGAGAACATTAATAACGTCGCCAAGGCAAAGAACAAGAGCGTCCGCGACATTACCGTCGTCGTCCTCGATCGCCCCCGCCACGATGACCTCCAGGCCGCCATTCGGGAAGCCGGCGCCAAAGTACGCCTAATTGCCGACGGAGACGTGGCAGGTGCTGTCGCCGCCGCCAAGCACGGCAACTCCGTCGATCTCATGATGGGCATTGGCGGTACCCCTGAAGGCATCATCACTGCTGTGGCGATGCGCTGCATGGGTGGTGCGATTCAAGGTCGCCTCTGGCCCAAAACTGACGAAGAAATTGCCCGCGCAAAGTCCGGCAAATTCGACACTGACAAGGTGCTCCACACCAACGATCTCTGTTCCACCGACGACTGCTTCTTCTGCGCCACCGGTGTCACCAACGGCGACATGGTGGGCGGCGTATCCTTCCGCTCCCATGGCGCCTACACGCGCTCGCTCGTGATGCGTGGCACCTCGGGGACTATCCGGTTCGTCGAAGGATTCCACCGTCTGGAGAAGCTACAGGCACTCTCTAACGAGTATGCACGTGGCCTCCCCCAAATCGGTTCCCTCTAAAACCCCATCATTACTATTCGTCGAGGCGGGGGATGCGTCCTTAGCGGCGCCTCCCCCGTTTTTGTGCAGCTCGTTTGGCAGCATGGCGCGCCGCAATGCGTTGACGACGCTGCTCCTGACTCTGCACACGGCTGGACTGAATCTTCTCCTTGCGTGTTTTTTTACGAGCAGCAGCTGCAGCATCAACAGACGCACCACCGGACCGTGAGGACTGCGCCCGGCGCCCCCGCAACATCCCAATGAACTCCTGGATAAGCTCTTCTGGACACTCAGCAGGGCGATCTTTGAGCCACACGGCACACACTCGGGTTGCTGCATCCATCACCAACGGCCGCGCGGTGCCCTCGAAGGTGCCCGCCACTTTGGCGAGCGTTTCCGGGAGAATCGCAATGCCCGTCCCCGACTCCGCATAGCTGAGCGCCAGTTGCGGCTCCCCCACAGGGATGACCAGCTCACCCTTGCCGATACGATTGTCTGGTAAGTCCTCAAGGTCGGCAAGGGTTACCTCGGCGACCAGACCGATGTCGTGCTTCTTTCTCCCCAACACAACCCAGCGTTCCTGGTAGAGCTCCACCACATGCGTACGCTTCACCAGGTCAGCGGGGAAACTCAGATCGGCTGCCCCATAGGAAAGGAGCTGCAGGGGTGACGGTACCTCCGTCTCTTTGGTGGCCTCCGCAGTGCGGTCTACGGTTGTCCGGACGAGCACAATGGACCAGCGCCCTGTCCGTAAGCCCTCCCATTGCACGGCAGAATCAACAAACTCCCAGGACGTCCGCACATCGGGTCGATTTTCCTGCCAGCGACGTTGCCATTTGTCGGGCTGTACCCCCACAACACAGCCGATGCGCAGAAGCGCCGGGGAAGCCTCAGCTTCCGACGGCGCTTCTGTCGGTGTGGTGACGAGGGTGGGAAGAACCTCTGTAGAGGCCTCCCCCGCACCCGTCAGCTCCACATCAGTCAAGCATCTTCCAATCTTCCAGGCCGTCGTACAGCGGAACCTGTTCGCACAGTTTGGTAACGCGGGCGCGCAGAGCCTCTACATCGGCATCCTTGCCCTGAGCTAGAGCGGTGCCAATGATGTCAGCAACCTCTTCGAACTCCGCGTCATCGAAACCGCGGGTGGCAAGAGCCGGGGTGCCGATACGCAGGCCGGAGGTGACCATCGGCGGACGGGGATCGAACGGCACGGCATTACGGTTGACGGTAATACCTGCCTCGTGGAGCAAGTCTTCGGCGACCTGTCCGTCCATGTCGGAATTCCGCAGATCCACCAGCACCAGGTGAACATCGGTACCGCCGGTCAGTACGGTAACGCCATTCTTCTGAACATCGTCGGCGAGCAGACGCTCGGCGAGGATTTTAGCGCCGCGCAGAGTACGCTCCTGACGCTCCTTGAACTGCGCCGATGCCGCAATCTTGAGAGCAGCGGCCTTGGCAGCAACAGCGTGCATCAGCGGGCCACCCTGCTGGCCGGGGAACACGTTGGAGTTGATCCGCTTGGCGTACTCCTGCTTTGCGAGAATCATGCCGGATCGGGGGCCTGCCAGAGTCTTGTGCACAGTGGTTGAGACTACGTCAGCGTGCGGAACCGGGGACGGGTGCAGCCCCGCTGCGACCAGGCCGGCAAAGTGAGCCATATCCACCCACAGCTTGGCACCAACCTCGTCGGCGATGGAGCGGAAAGCAGCGAAATCCTCGTGGCGCGGGTAGGCGGACCAACCAGCCACGATAACTTGCGGCTGGCACTCAAGAGCCTTCTCCCGCACCTTGTCCATGTCGATCATCATGGTGTCCTCTTCAACACCATAGGCATGCACCTCATAGAGCTTGCCGGAGAAGTTGAGCTTCATACCGTGGGTAAGGTGGCCACCGTGTGCAAGGTTGAGACCCAGAAGTCGCTCACCCGGCTGCATGAGAGTGGAAAGCACTGCGGCGTTAGCTTGGGCACCAGAGTGGGGCTGCACATTGGCGAATTCGGCACCGAAGAGAGACTTGGCACGTTCCCGAGCCAGGTCCTCGACGATGTCGACGTTTTCACAACCACCGTAGTAGCGGCGACCGGGGTAGCCTTCGGCGTACTTGTTGGTGAGAACAGAGCCCTGCAGCTGCAGCACGGCGCGCGGGACAAAGTTCTCCGAGGCGATCATTTCCAAGGTGTCACGCTGGCGGGACAGTTCGCCTTTCACAGCCTCCAACAGCTCTGGGTCCAGTTCACCCAGAGAGAGGTAGCGCAGGTCCTTGCCCTCAAGATTCTGGTCACTCATTCGGTGGCTCACACTCCAAAAAGGTGGTTCAGGTGCAGTCTCATTCTTTGCACATCTCAGTTCTCTAGTTTAGTGCGTTGACCGGTCTATAGTTAATAGCGATGATTCAAGATCAGGTACCCAGTCCCTTCCATTGCTTCCCCCGAGAAGACTGGCGCAAACTCCGCAAGTCCTGGCCGATGGTTCTCACTGAAGATGAGCTCGAATCCATCCGCGGCTTAGGCGATCAAGTGGACCTGGAGGAGATTGCCAAGATCTATCTCCCCCTCTCGCGTCTGCTCTACTTCCAGATGCGAAATAAGAGCCTGCTGTACGACACGTCACAGGAGTTCTTTGACGGCATCTACGAGCAAAAGGAGTCTCCTTTTGTTATAGCTATTGCGGGCTCTGTCGCGGTTGGAAAGTCCACGACCGCACGCGTGCTTCAGATCCTCCTTTCTCGGTGGGAAACACATCCTCGCGTGGATCTGGTGACGACGGACGGGTTCCTCTACCCAACAGCCGTGTTGGAAGAACGCGGCATTATGGAGCGCAAAGGCTTCCCTGAATCCTACGATCGCCGTGCGCTGTTGGATTTCCTCTCTGCGGTGAAGAATGGTGAAGAAGTTGCCTACGCACCGGTATACGACCACGGCATTTACGACATCATTCCGGGCAAATTGCAGGAAGTGCGCCAACCAGACATCCTCATCATTGAAGGGCTCAACGTACTGCAGACTGGCCCAACCATGATGGTGTCCGATTTCTTTGACTTTTCGATTTATGTGGATGCTGCCACCGAAGACATCGAAAAGTGGTTCCTCAACCGAATTTTCATGTTGCGAGACACCGCCTTCCAGGATCCTACCAGCTACTACAACCAGTTCATCCACATGTCGGATGAGGAGCTCTACGCTTTCGCCCACGAGGTTTGGCAAAGCACAAACCAGAAGAATCTCGAAGAGAATATCCTTCCGACCAAACTACGTGCCGACCTCATTCTTCGTAAGGATGTCAACCACAAGATCCAGCATGTCATGCTGCGGAAAATCTGAACCTGCGGACGCCTGTGTGAATGCACAGGTACTCTCCCCCCCAGATAGCACCTGTGCACAGACCACAGTTGTATCCGCTGGAGAACGGTAGTATCAGACTCGCCTGGTTGCGTCGGCGTTATCTTCCATAGCGGCGGTGACGAGACGCAAAGTCTCGCAATGCCCGCAAAAAGTCGACGCGACGAAACTCTGGCCAATAGGCGTCGGTGAACCAGATTTCCGAGTAAGCCGTCTGCCAGAGCAGGAAGCCTGAAAGCCGCTGCTCCCCTGATGTGCGGATAACAAGATCGGGGTCTGGTTGCCCTGAGGTGTAGAGGTGCCCACCGATAGCGTCCACCGTCACCGATTGAACCAACTCCTCAGCTGACATGCCGCGGGCGATCTCATCTGTAAGCAGCTCCTGCACCGCATCGCAGATTTCTTGTCGTCCCCCGTAGCCGACTGCCACGTTGACAGTAATACCTGTGCGATGTGCGGTATTCGTCTCAGCTCGGCGCAATGCCGCTGCGATGGAGTCGGGAAGCAGGTCGATATGACCCATCAGGTGGATGCGCCAATCGTGGCCCGGCGCGGCAATCTCCTCGACAACATCACGAATGATGGCAAGAAGCTCATTGAGTTCATCAGCTGCTCTCCCCAGATTCTCTGCGGAGAGCAGGTAGAGGGTGACGCAGTAGATGCCGTCGATCTCGCTGCACCATTCCAACATCTCTACGATTTTGAGAGCACCCGCGCGGTGCCCGCTGGCTACATCAGTAAATCCAGCTTCTCGCGCCCAGCGACGATTGCCGTCGCACATCACCGCGATGTGGGCGGGTTTCGGCAGAGGCGCAATCGTGCAGAGCAAACGCTGCTCATACAAGGGGTACAGTACCGCCCGTGCCGTATTAGCAAGGGGGTGCCGTAACCAACGCCGAAGGGCTTTGGTTCTCACCTTTCCAGGTTAACCAACTTCCGGCCAGCCGTCGCCCCCTGCAGAGCAGAAACTCTGAGTTCGGTTAGTGAGAAAGAGCACCCGGTTCTAACGGCTCTGCCAAAGCGGTCGCATCTACCTCTGAATTGTCGGGCAGTTGACCAAAAAGTCCTTCTTCGGGGAGGGTGACGGAAACACGGGTACCTGCCAATTCAAAATGTTCCCACGGCCAGGCAGCCCGTTGAATATCGAGCGGTGCAAAGAAAAACACGCTGGCGGGATCAATCTGGGTGGCGTGTGCCTGGAGGGCCTTTTCGCGGTGCCCAAAATAGTCTCCACACTCAACTCGGGTAGTCACCCGGTCGAATCCTTTGCCCTTATCCTTGCCCCAGCCTTCGAGCAATGCTGCGTAGGGGCTGGGGAGACCACGACGCTCATACTCCTCATGGATGGCGATGAAACGTTCCCGGGTGAGATTGCGATCGTAGTAGATCTTGAAGGGGGCCCAGGCTTCCCCGGATTCGGGGAATGCCGCAGGGTTTGCAGCCTCTCGCCAGGCGATCATGGACACTAGATGGGTCTGAATGTGGTCGGGGTGCGGGTATCCGCCATTTTCGTCATAGGTGATGATGACGTGGGGACGGAATTCGCGTATGAGCCGCACCAGCGGTTCGGCTGCCTCGTAAGGGTCAAGCGTGGCGAAGGATCCTTCGGGGAGCTCGGGCAAGGGATCTCCTTCAGGGAGACCGGAGTCCACGAATCCCAGCCAGCGGTGCCGGACACCCAGTACGGCGGCGGAGGTCGCCATCTCTGCGATACGCACTTCATGAAGATTCTCGAAAATCGCAGGATCTTTAATGGTTGGGTTGAGTACATCTCCTCGTTCGCCACCGGTGAGGGTAGCGACCATCACGTCATGCCCTTCATCGGCATAACGAGCAAGGGTAGCTGCCCCTTTAGACGCTTCATCGTCAGGGTGCGCGTGCACGGCGAGAAGCCGATACTTTGCCATTGGGTCCTCCTTCACTGTCAACAAGTCCACACTAAATCTTGGGCGGAAGAAATGCCCATTTTGCATCTACCAGAGAAAAACTGCTGCTTGCGTGGTAGACTCAGACTAATGCGCGGCCTCTCTTAGGGCCGTGCTTGCGTATTTATTGGAGATGGAGGACCGACTATGACGGAACCCCAAGCAACCTGGCTGACGCAGAAGGCCTATGACCGTCTGCAGAATGAGCTTGATGCTTTGATTGAGAATCGTCCTATTCTCGCTGCCGAGATCAATGAGCGGCGCGAAGAAGGCGACCTGAAGGAAAACGGGGGCTACCATGCTGCCCGCGAACAACAGGGCCAAGAAGAGGCGCGTATTCGTCAGCTCCAAGAACTCCTCGCTAACGTCACCATTGGTGAAGCCCCGGCCGAATCGGGCGTGGCTAGCCTCGGCTCCGTCGTCAAGGTGTACTACGACGGCGATGAGGACGACGACGAGACCTTCCTGATCGCTACTCGCGAAGAGGGCGGTCGAGATCCCAATCTAGAGACCTACTCCCCTGAGTCCCCTCTCGGCAAGGCACTGCTGGGCGCCAAAGTTGGCGAGACCCGCAGCTACGACCTGCCCAACGGGAAGACTGCAGAAGTCACTCTGGTCTCCGCCGAGCCCTACCACGAGGACTAGTTCGAGCTTTCTGTACCACAGAAGAGTCTCGTAAAGAGACTGAAGAATACTCAATAATCCGCGACAGCGGGGAAGGCCATATGACGGCTTTCCCCGCTTTCGCGTTAGTATTGACCTCATGGCAAACCGACCACAGTCAGCGCGACTGCGCCGCGTACCCGGTATCGACGGGCTGCGCGGTCTTGCTGTGATAGCTGTGGTCCTTTACCACTTCTTTAAACCTACCTTTCACGGGGGTTTTCTGGGCGTCGATGTGTTCTTCGTCCTGTCCGGTTTCCTCATCACGTCACTGCTCATTCGTGAACGCGCCAGCACTGGACGCATCTCGCTGAAGTACTTCTGGACGCGACGAATCCGCCGTATTTTGCCGGCTGCTTTCACTGTGATGGCGACAGTAGCCGCCATCACCCTGGTCATTGCTGGCGACTCACAGGTGGGTATGGGCTGGCAGATGCTGAGCATCCTGACCTTCTCCAACAACTGGGTACAGATCGCGCAGTCCCACAGCTATTTCGCCGACACTGTTCCGCAGGTATTTTCCCACTACTGGTCATTGGCGGTAGAAGAGCAGTTCTATGTCATTTGGCCGCTGCTGTTTGTGCTGCTGTGTGCCTTGGGCTTGCGCCGGAAGCATTGGTTGGTGGTGACTGGTCTCCTCGGAATCACGTCAGCTGTCCTCATGGGTGTGCTCTACCAGCCTGGAGTCGACCCCACCCGGGTGTACTACGGCACGGATACGCATGCCTTTGGCCTTCTTTTGGGCGCATTTATGGCCTTCTGGATGTCGTCTCGGAATGCCTCACTGTTGGCGGATTCTTGGCCGAAGTATCAGACCTTTGCACGTTTCCCCAAAGTGGTGGGTTTTAACTCGATCGTGGCGCTTATCGGGCTTTGCGCTCTCTTTGTTGTGCTTCCCGATACAGGTGCCTGGACCTATCGTGGGGGCATCGCGCTGGCCTCTGTGCTGAGTGGCATTGTCTTGTATGCTATCGTCCAGGAGATTGGACCGGTCAGCTGGATCTTCAACAGTCGCATCCTGCGGTGGCTGGGAGAGCGGTCATTCAGTCTTTACCTCTGGCATTGGCCGCTGATCGTCATTATTTCGGAGCCTTTCCGAGCACACGGGCAAAAGCATTCCCTTATCGCCGGGTTCATCGCACTCGTGATCACTGTGCTGCTTTCGGCATTCTGGTACCGCTACATCGAGACGCCGTTCCGGCGGCACGGAGTGGGCGCTACCTTCCGCGCGTTCTTCTACCCCATACTCCACCCCCGTAAAGCGAGCCGGAAGATCCCCCAGCATCTCGCTGCACTTGTGGTCATTGTGGGCATTACGGCGATGGCTGTGGTGTCCGGGGTAACGGCACCGAAAGAGTCGGAGATTCAACGCGATCTGGAGGCGATGCGGGCTGCGGGTATTGAATCACGCCCGGGCCTGGCTCGTCTGTGGGAGCCACAGTTAGAGAAAGAAAAGCGCACCGCTCCTACCGGTGATGACATTACTGCGTTGGGAGATTCGGTCATGCTGGCAAGTCTGCCGAGTCTACAACAGGCATTCCCGGGGATCTACGTGAATGCCGATGTGTCTCGCGCCTGGGCCTGGGCTCCTGACCATATTGCACAGATGAAACGCGATGGCACGCTGGACCGCTTTGTCGTGCTCGGGTTGGGAACGAACGGTAACGCAGCCCCGGGTGAGATCGACGGTGTTATTCAGGAAATTGGTCCGAATCACGTCATCATTCTCGTCAGTCCCTATGGGGATCGGCCATGGATGGAAAAGTCACGCGAGCAGATCTATGCTGCGGTGAAAAAGTACGACAACGTTTATCTGGCCCGCTGGTTCCAGGCTGTCGCGAAGGACCCCACTGTGGTGCGGGCTGATGGCATCCACCCCGGCGAAGAGGGCGGTCGTCTCTACGCACAGGCCATCCAGGATGCACTACAGCGCTGGGTTGGCTACGGCTCACGAATGTAAAGACGCAAGACTGCTTCATAACACGAGGTTGGGGGCGGAACTCAACTGAGTCCCGCCCCCAACGTCGTAGTTTGTGGACGATTTCCTAGTTAGTGCAAGGGAGAGGCCTGCGGGTTTGGTACTCCCGACGACGTCTCGGCCCCGCGGTGCGCTTCTCCGCAGTTCTAATCGCGGAAGTAGGACAAAAGGCGCAGAATCTCGGTGTAGAGCCACACCAGCGTCACGGCCAGGCCAAGCGCCAGACCCCAGGCGTAGCCGGCAGGGACACCAGCGCGAACAGCATGATCCACCGAGTCGAAGTCACTCAGGAAGGATAGTGCTGCCAGCACAATGCAGATGAGGGAGAAGACGATCGCGATGGGTCCACCACTGTAGATGCTAAAGAAGTCAGGACGACCTGCGATGAGGCTTGCCAGTAGATTGACGACGACCACGGCAAGAATACCGAAGATGCAGCCAATGAGGATACGGGTGAACTTGGGGGTTACTCGAATAGCACCAGTACGGTAGACCACCAACATGCCGATAAAGACGCCGATGGTACCTGCTAACGCACCGAAGATGATTCCCATAGCGGGCGAACCGGCGACATTAACGCCTGCCACAATCTGGGAAAAGGCGCCCACCCACAGACCTTCGAAAATGGCGTAGGAGATGGTAATCGGAGCCGACTGCATCTTCTTACCGAAGGTTGCGATGAGGACGACAATGAGGGACGCGATTGCGCCGACGAGGAGCAGCCCCAGTCCGGCGGTTGGATTGCGCAGAGCCACGATAAAGCTGATTATCGCGGACGCGATAATGACACCCAAGGTGATGCCTGTCTTCGTGACGACATCGTCGATCGTGATCGCGCGCGAATTAGTCTGCAATGGCACCTGGCCAGGCGCCTGTACGTACTGCTGGAATTCCTGTTGGCCATAGTAGCTAGCGCCCTGGGCAAAACCTGCCTGGGCCTGTCCGAATTGTGCGTAAGGATTTTGTCCCTGCTGTTCGTACTGTTGTTGTCCGTATTGCTGCTGGTAACCTCCCGCCGCGGTGTTGCCTTGGCGGTTGAGCGCACCCAGTACGGGGTTGCTACTACGGAAAGCCATCGTGTGGAGTCCTTTCTTGGCGTCCATATACTCGTTATTTACTATAACGTGCAAGGCCCTCAAAACAGTTCCCACAAGTCTAAAGATGCAGATCAGACACACTCTTTGAACAGACTAAAATGAGTGCCCCCAGTGGGATTCGAACCCACACTGTGCCGGTTTTAAGCCGGCTGCCTCTGCCGATTGGGCTATGGGGGCAGGCGGGAGCAACCACTAACGGTCCACTCCCCCGCAGTCAGGCGTTACGGTGGAGGAGATCGTGTACAAGGCCGTCCAGGATGTCGTGTTCGCTCACTACAACCTCGGTCACCCCACACTCGTCGTGCAGCCGTGACGCCAGTTCCTGAACCACAATAGCACCACCACCGATGACATCAGCACGGCCGGGGTGCATTGGGCCCAGTTCCATCCGCTGCTCAGGGGTCATAGCGATGAGCTCATCAGTCACCTGCTGCAGCTGCTCAAGTGAAATACGGGAGTGGTGAATCTTCTCTGCGTCGTATTTCTCCAGTCCCAAGGCCAATGCGGCAATGGTGGTAAAGGTGCCAGCCAGGCCCACCCAGGTACGAACTGTCTCAATCGCCAAATTATGGAACGCAATGTCGAGTTGTTCTCGCACGAAACTGCGTGCTGCTGCGATTTCATCCGCGATGGGCGGCTGGGTGTGCAGGTAACGTTCAGTAATGCGCACACACCCAATATTGAGAGAGATAGCACCATTAACTCGGGATACCGCACCGTCGGCGGCATTCTGCTCTCCAAGAGCAAACTCTGTGGAGCCGCCACCGAGGTCAATAACAAGGAAGGGAGCATCGGCACCATGGAGATCAGCCACCGATCCCCCGAAGGATAGGCGAGCCTCTTCCTGGCCGGTAATAACCTCTGCTTGTGCACCGGGGACGGCACGACCCAATTCCTGCCGCGCCATGGCGAAAAAGTCGTCCTGGTTGCCGGCATCACGAGTTGCTGAGGTGGTCACCATACGAACACGCTTCACACCATGCTCGACCATGGCATCGACGTACTCGGACAATACGTGCCGTGTTCGCTCAATGGCCGCCGGGGTGAAGTTTCCGGTGTTGTCGACGCCTTCACCCAAACGCACAATTTCCATCCGCCTCGTGATTTCATGAATGGTGTTCTCCTCGTCACGCTTGACGATGAGGAGACGAATAGCGTTCGTACCGCAGTCAACAGCAGCTACAACGGACATTACAAGTTCCTTTCTACAGGCGTCACACCCAGATCGGCGAGGGTCGGCCAGGACGCCGGAATAGCTGTCCCCCGTAGGCCACCGTGATCCGCAGCACGGGCTACAGCTTCGTCGCCGAGGAGTACCACGCCGGGGCCTTCAGAGAGCGCATACGCCATCAATACGTGCAGGCATTTGACTCGGTCTGGCATGCCGCCACCGGAGAATTCTGTGCCTAGGTCTTCCATGCTATTGCGCTTCTGCAAGTAGTGTTGATGCGCGGCTTGATAATTCGCTTGCAGTTCCGGGCTCGCATGTAACCGTTCCGTCATTTCCTTCATGACGTGAGTCGCTTCCATGCGGGACGCTTCCGCCACTAGGCGAGGTTCTGTGAGGTAGTAGAGGGTGGGGAAAGGGGTTCCGTCGGACAGTCGAGGAGCAGTCATTACCACGCCCGGTTCGCCATCCGGGGTGTAATAAGAAATGGTGACGACGCCGCGCGGAGTACGGCCTAACTGTTCAGCTACGCGTTGCAACTCCGCCTCATTAGGCTCTTCGGGAAGGTTGGTCACGGTCTGCCTTACTGTGTGGTCTTTATATTAGGGTCGGGAACGGAAATGCTGCGCCACAGGTCACGGTACCAAGGTCCACCACCATTAAGGCTGAGGTTCGGCACATCGTCGACATGTTGTTGGACATTCTCATCCTGCTCTTTGCCTGGCAGGATTACCCGGAAGCCGGTCTCTCCGCGGGGAATGAGAAGAAGCCGTTGACGCGCTTGCTCCTCAATCATCTTTGGATCGTTTTGTACCGCAAGCTGTTCTTCTTTACGTTTGATTTCTTCGACGAGCTGTGCGTTCTCAGCTTGTAGCGCCTCTTTTTCGGTGCGCTGTTGGTAGTACGTGCGCAGCGGCGTCGCTAGGGAGATTGCAAGCACGATCGCCACAACGATGACGACGATACTGCGTGCTGGATTCAGACGAGAATTGCGCCATTTCTGTAGATAGGCATCGTACCGAGCATTGCTACCGGTCGTTGGGCGGTGACGGCGAGAGCCACCAGTGGGGCTGGAGTGGGATTCACGCGCCACGGGTCCTCCCTTCGTTTGAGCATCTCTCTACATAGTACGCGGGCATCACCTACGAGTAGGTGATGCCCGCGTCTCTTGTCTTCTGTGCTTCACTAGCGCCTAGCGAAACACATCGCTCCCGAGGAGATTAGGCCTGGAAACGGGGGAAGGCAGCAGCGCCCGCGTACTTGGCGGAGGCACCAAGGCGCTCTTCGATACGGAGGAGCTGGTTGTACTTGGCAACGCGCTCGGAGCGAGCCGGCGCACCAGTCTTGATCTGACCGCAGGACAGTGCAACGGCAAGGTCAGCGATGGTGGTGTCCTCGGTCTCACCGGAGCGGTGGGACATCATGCAGGCGTACTTGGCGTGGTGGGCCATCTGCACGGCGTCAATGGTCTCGGTGAGGGAGCCGATCTGGTTGACCTTCACCAGGAGGGCGTTGGCAACGTTCTTCTCGATACCCTGAGCCAGGCGAGCCGGGTTGGTGACGAAGAGGTCGTCGCCCACGAACTGCACCTTATCACCGAGTTCGGCGGTGAGCTCGGCCCAATTGTCCCAGTCATTCTCATCCAGCGGATCCTCGATGGAGACGATCGGATAGTTAGCGAGGAGGTCGGCGTACACCTTGGTCATCTCAGCAGCGGTGTGCACGCCACCCTCGAAGTGGTAGCCGTCGTCTTCGCAGAACTCGGAGGAGGCAACGTCCATGGCGAGGGCAATGTCCTTACCCACGGCGAAGCCGGCCTTCTCGATGGCGGAGACAATGAGGTCAAGAGCAGCCTTGGTGGAGGCGCAGTCAGGAGCGAAGCCGCCCTCGTCGCCGAGACCGGTGGAAAGACCCTGAGCCTTAATGGTGGACTTGAGGGCGTGGTAGACCTCGGCACCCCACTGGAGGGATTCCTTGAAGGTGGCGGCACCGATCGGGGCAATCATGAATTCCTGAACGTCAACACCGGTGTCGGCGTGGGCGCCACCGTTGAGGATGTTCATCATCGGGACGGGCAGTAGGTTAGCGGTAGGGCCACCGATGTACTGGAAGAGTTCCAGCTCAGCAGACTGGGCAGCAGCCTTGGCAACAGCCAGGGACACACCGAGGATGGCGTTGGCGCCAACACGGCCCTTGTTGGGGGTGCCGTCGAGTTCGATCATGGCGGCGTCAACAGCACGCTGATCGGAGGCATCCAGGGAGAGGACAGCCGGAGCCAGCTCAGAGTTCACAGCGTCGCAAGCCTTCTGAACGCCAGCGCCGTTGTAGCGCTCGCCACCGTCGCGCAGCTCTACTGCTTCGTGCTCACCGGTAGAAGCACCGGAAGGAACACCGGCGCGGCCGAAGGCACCGTCATCAAGAACGACTTCAGCTTCAACGGTGGGGTTACCACGGGAGTCGAGAATCTCGCGAGCAATTACTTCAATAATAGCCGCCATTACGGAGGCCCTCCTTTGGTTATGTCTTGGTCAACCCGCTGGACTTCTGTGAATGTTCTTCTGCGTTGTGCGGGTGTCACTGCTCATTCTCTCATGAACGGGCAAACAATACGCTACCCGGAAAGTGAATGATGAGGGAAAACCAGCCTCTTCTGTGATCTATATCACTCTACGTTTGAACTGCTGCCACATTCGCTTCGGCACCGATACTCGCCCACAGCTAAAACTGCTTCGCCAGATAATTCCAACGCGGCTGCCGCCCCTCCCCATAGGCGTAGGCAGCCCGATACACCGCCTTCACATACTTCATCGACCTGTTATAGCTCAGAATAGCCTGCTGCCACTCTCGCGGGACCGCCAAATCCCTCCTGTTAAAGCACAAATAACGCCCCGCGGCAACCGCTGCATCATCAATATTGTCCGGACTCACCCGTCCGTCACCATTCGCGTCCACCCCAAAAAGTCGCCACGTCTCCGGAATGAACTGGAACGGCCCCATCGCCACATCATAATGACTGTTCCCATCCCACACACCCCGATCAGTGTCCTGGATGCGCTGAGTGTTATTCGTACCATCCAACTGCACTCCACGAATCTTCTGCGAGGTCGTCCCGTCAGAAAAAACCTCCGCACCCCCATACGTCCCATGCTGACTCTCAATAAAAGCGATGCCTGCCAGGGTCGTCCACCGCAAATGGCACGCCGGCATTGTCTGCTTCAACGTCTGCTCGGCATTTCCATACGCACGCAAGGCACGTGCCGAGAAACCCAGCTGCGGAGCCCAACGCTGCGACCATGCCATCAGCTGATCCGATGTCTGTCCAGGGACATCAATCGCCACTGCTGGCGCGGGGGCGAACTCACCCGGCGTCTGCTCATCCATGTACTTCGTGGTGTCCCAATCCTGGAACACCCAAGCAGCCACCCCCACTCCCACCGCACAGACAAGAACGAGCAAGGCCGCAACAAGCCGACGCACAATTTTCACGTAACAAGCCTCTGCAAAAGTAGGGAATCAAACGAACACGCGGCACCGACCAACCGCGGGATGACAGCAGTTGACGAGATACAGCGCCTACAGGGTAACCAATGAAAACAAACGTGCCTACTTGCCTCGCACTCGAGTGAGGAAGTCGAGCGAAACCTTTCTCAGTTTTTCCTCCGCCGACCCCTTACCGTCTGCGGCAGCATCCGCAATTCGGCGAAGAATGGGCGGGATGTCAGAGTCTGCCACCCCGGCGCGACGCGCTCTGTGGACCACCTGCGCGGCAAGGGAGAGAGCCGGCTGCGAGCGGACAATACCGTCCAACGGAGAACGATTTTCGCGACGTTTCGACGCCTGCCAGAACTCATCTTGCTCAGCTGCCGTAGCAGGAAACCGACCGCCATTAAAGGCGTATGGCATCCTCCTTTTTAGCTTGTCCAGCAATGAATCCGCCACATCATCGTAGGTAAAGTGCGCCTCCCCCGATGCGCTCTCCCCTACCGCGGCATGGAACAGCACCTCCAAGAACACGTCACCTAGCTCCGAGACAATCTCGGTAGTCCCCGCAGATGCATCACGAATAGCATCTACCAGCTCATAGGTCTCCTCCAGCAGATACGGCACCAAACTCTCGTGTGTCTGCTCACTCTCCCAGGGCCCCTGCTGGCGCACCTCCGTCATCACCTGAGCCGCTTCCACCATGCTCATTCCGGCCGGCAGCTCAATCCGCCGCCAATCCCACTCGTCGACGTCTCCATCACACTGCGGATAAGAGGCGTCCCAGTCCGCCTGCCCCAGGGAAGTAAGAATGTAGCGGGTATCAGCGGGAACATGCGGAGCCATCTCTGGCGTCCACTCCGCATCAGTCCGGCGCAATGCACCCCACGACGGCAGGGTTGGATAATGCTCCGCAATCTCGGGCGTCACCACACACCCACTGGATGTTTGCAGAGCAGGAACCAACTCTGCCGTCAACAAGGTGGGAAAACGACTATCGAGCTGCCAGACAGTAACAATCTCAGCCATGGGAGCGCCCCTTTCGACGCGGGGTAGAGGAAGACGTAGCCAGAGAAGCGGGCTCCTGCGCCGGAGTGTCCGCAGGAGATTCCTCCGGACGCGGAGGGTCGAGGGAGATCCGCGGAAGCCCCTTCACACCGGTAATAAGATCTGCTACCCACTGTAGAAGGTCATCGTCTCGAATTCTCTCCGCCGCCAAATTTTTTCCACCCACCTGCGGCAACGGTACCGCAATCTGCTGCACTGCTGCCCGATAACGAGCCTGCGGGTAGAGCCGACGCAACCGCACCTGCTGGGAGTCGGGCAGCGGGAAGGGAGAGATACGAAGCGTTGTCCCAGTGAGCCCGATATCTGCGATGCCGTGCTGTTGTGCCAGCTGACGGAGCAACGCCACCGAGAATAGCCGGCGCGTTACTTCCGGAATCTCGCCATAGCGATCCTCCAGTTCCGACGTCACCGCCGCCAAACGACTTCGATCCCCAGCCTGCGCAATCTTCCGATACGCCTCCAGACGGAGCCGCTCCCCCTCGATGTAGCTGGCGGGAATATGAGCATCCACGGGCAGCTCCACTCGTACCTCGCGCGTCACGGGCTGCTCCAGTGGCTTTCCGTCGGCAACCGACCGGAAGGCCTCCACTGCTTCCCCTACCAGACGCACATAGAGGTCGAAACCCACGCCGGCGATATGACCAGATTGTTCGGCGCCAAGCACATTGCCAGCGCCACGCAACTCCAAGTCCTTCATCGCCACCGCCATGCCGGCGCCCAGTTCATTATTCTGGGCAATGGTCTTAAGCCGATCGTAGGCGACAGTAGTGAGCGGCTTACCTGCCGGGTACAGGAAATAAGCGTAGCCGCGTTCGCGGGACCGCCCCACTCGACCGCGCAACTGGTGCATCTGAGAAAGCCCTAAACGATCCGCATGGTCAACGATCAAGGTATTGGCGTTAGAAATATCCAGGCCCGTCTCCACAATCGTGGTGCACACTAGCACATCCCACTCATGGTTCCAGAAACCATCAACCGTCTGCTCCAACAGCTGCTCGGACATCTGTCCATGCGCCACCGCAATGCGCGCTTCCGGCACCAGCTCACCCAACTGGGTAGCCACTGCATCAATGTCGGAGACCTTGTTATGGACGAAAAACACCTGTCCATCGCGCAGCAGCTCGCGGCGAATAGCCGCCGCCACCTGCTTGGGATCATAGGCTCCCACGTAGGTGAGAATAGGCTGCCGGTCTTCCGGCGGGGTGAGGATGGTGGACATCTCCCGAATACCCGCCAGGCTCATCTCCAAGGTGCGCGGAATAGGCGTGGCAGAAAGCGTCAACACATCCACGTGCGTCCGCAGAGCTTTGATGTGTTCCTTGTGCTCCACCCCGAATCGCTGTTCTTCGTCGACAATGACAAGACCCAAGTCCTTCCACTGCACACCCGCCTGCAGCAGCCGATGGGTGCCAATCACAATGTCGACGGTACCGTCGCGAAGACCTGTGAGGATCTCCCGAGACTCCGCAGGGGAGGTAAACCGAGAAAGCCCCTTTACAGTGACCGGGAACCCCGCCATACGCTCGCTAAACGTCTCCAGATGTTGTTGTGCCAGCAAGGTGGTTGGTACTAAGACCACCACCTGCTTACCATCTTGGACGGCCTTAAAAGCCGCCCGCATCGCCACTTCGGTCTTACCGTAGCCCACATCACCTACGACCACCCGGTCCATGGGGACGGGCTTTTCCATATCACCCTTCACCTCATCGATGGCACGCAGCTGATCTTCCGTCTCCACATAGGGGAAGGCATCTTCCATCTCCTGCTGCCAGGGTGTGTCGGGGGCAAAAGAATGGCCAGGCGCCGCCTGCCGCGCCGCATACAGTTGCACCAGCTCACCGGCAATCTCCCGGACTGCCTTGCGAGCTTTACGTTTGGTGTTTTTCCAGTCAGAGCCGCCCATCTTGCTGAGAGCCGGCTGCTCCCCGCCCACATAGCGGCTCAGCTGGTCCAGCTGTTCCATAGGGACGTAGAGGCGATCCCCACTCTGGCCCCGTTTCGAGGCAGCATATTCAATCACCAGATATTCACGCCGGCTAGTGCCCTCCCCCGTTTTGATGGTCCTCTCCGTCATCTCTACAAAACGGCCAATCCCATGCTGGTCGTGCACTACCAGGTCGCCAGCATTAAGTGCCAACGGGTCTACGGCATTCCGACGCTTCGCCACACGGGAGCGGCGGTTGCTCACTGTCCCCACTCGCGAGCCCGTGAGATCAGGTTCGGACAGGATGAGGAGTTCTGGAAGTGCAATGCCGTTGCGGCACTGTCCTGCTAAGAAGTTGATAGCACCTACTTGCGGGGATGCGCCCAGCGCAAGCTGATGCATCACCACGTTGCGGTCACGGAACTGCTGGTGCAAGCGCCGGTAAGTGGTAGCAGGACCAATAACGAACACTGGTGTGCCGTCTTTCCCCAAACGCTGCCGCAGCCTCTCAATCAGTTCCTCAATGGCCGCTTGGTCACCGCGCGGCGCCGGCGACGCTGTCCAGGGAATCTCCCGGGTGGAGGTATCTGCATCCGCGTCGACGTTCAATATGCCGGGCGGGTTGAGAACCCACCAGCGACCGTCCTTCTCTAGTGTCTCCCGCTGGACGTCCCGGAGGGTGCGATAAGCGCCTTGCCCTAGGTGAAGAAGGTCGATGGGCGCTTGGCCACCCTCAGCTGTGCTTTCCCAAGAAGCTGCGAGAAATTCTGCACACGTACGGGTAAGGTCCGCAGTACGTGTCCGGATCTTCTCCTGGTCACACACCACCGTGATGGCTTGTGCGGGAAGGAAACTGGGCAACAGGCAAAGTTCTTCGGACGCGAGCGCCGGGATAAAGGCTTCGCGCCCCGCCACCGGCACCCCTTGGGCGAGTTTGTCAAGCATGTCGGCGATGGCCGCATAGCCGACAAGATCCTGGTAGAGTTCAGCAGCCCGATGCTCAACCTGCGCGGTCATGAGGAGTTCCGAGCAGGGGTACATGGCAACCCAGGTGAGATCAGCGTCCGGAATGGTGCGCTGGTCTGCCACTGAGAAGGTGCGAATGTCGGAGATTTCATCTCCCCAGAATTCGATGCGCACGGGATGCTCTGCGGTGGCGGGGAAAATGTCAATGATTCCACCGCGGACCGCAAAGTCACCACGGCGAGACACCAAATCCACACGCTCGTAAGCGAGCTCAGTCAGCAGTGACGGCACGTCAGAAAACTCGATTTCTTGGTCGACGCGCAGGATCAATGGCTCTGTCTCGGCCAGGGAAGCTTGTGTGGGTTGGATCAGCGAGCGGGTGGCGGTAACCACCACACGAAGTGGCGCTACCGGACTGTGTGGATCGGGATGCGCCGCCAAGTGGAGCCGATGCAGCACTTCCAGCCTCCGGCCCACCGTATCAATGGAGGGCGAAAGACGTTCATGCGGCAGAGTTTCCCAACTGGGGAAGAATGCGACATCGTCACCCAGGTAGGTGGAGAGTTCCGCCGTCAGCTCTTCCCCCTCGTGGCCGGTGGCAGTCACCACGAGAAGGGGTGTGCGGGTAGCGAGCGCTGCGAGCAGAAGCGGCCGAGCCGCATCACTGCTGTTGATGGTGAGAGAGCGTGCTGTACCCGACGCATCCGCGAGTAGCTCCTGTATGGCAGGGTTCGGGAGAGCCAGGGAGAGCGGAGCCTGGCCGGGCGGGATGTCGCGATGTGTACCGTGTGAGGCGGGAACAGAAGGGTTGGTCACGCTTCTAGCGTAAACTAGAAGCATGCGTGGCATCATTCTGGCGGGCGGCACGGGGTCGCGTCTTTTTCCGATGACGACGGCAGTCAGCAAGCAGCTACTCCCCGTCTACGACAAGCCCATGATCTACTATCCGCTCTCCACTCTTATGCTGGCGGGCATAGAGGACATCCTCATCATCACCACCCCGGTAGATCGGCCACAATTCGAGCGCTTGTTGGGTGACGGTAGCCACCTGGGTGTGCGACTCCATTACCTGTCGCAGGATGCTCCTGAAGGGCTCGCGCAGGCCTTTGTGCTTGGTGCAGATTTCATTGGGGAGGAACGAGTTGCACTGATCCTGGGCGACAATATTTTCTACGGTCCGCGTCTTGGCACTCAGCTGCGGCGTTTCTCTCACGTCGAGGGCGGGGCGATCTTTGCGTACCAAGTGCGTGAGCCGCAAGCCTATGGCGTGGTGGAGTTTGATGCCACCGGCACCGCCTTATCAATCGAGGAGAAACCTGCGCATCCGCGCTCTCCCTTCGCGATCCCCGGCCTCTACTTCTATGACAACTCGGTGATTGACGTCGCGCGGAATCTGGAGAAGTCCCCCCGCGGCGAGTATGAAATCACCGATGTCAACCGCCACTATCTGGATGCGGGGAAACTGCACGTCGAGGTACTTCCCCGCGGAACCTGTTGGATGGACACGGGCACTGTGGATGACCTGATGAGTGCAGGCGACTATGTGCGTGCGGTCGAGCAACGCCAGGGGCAGAAGATTGGAGCCCCCGAAGAAGTGGCGTGGCGTCTGGGGCTGATTGATGACCCCCAATTACGGTCCTTAGCAGCCCGACACACCTCATCTGGCTATGGCGATTACCTGTTAGCCCTGCTCGATGGGTTACACTAAGAAAGCTTCGGAGGCATGCCTCTAAAGTTTGTCGCATAACGGTACAGACAATCTCCCGTGGTGTAATAGGCAACACTACTGGTTTTGGTCCAGTCATTCTAGGTTCGAGTCCTGGCGGGAGAGCCACTTTTCCTCCGTCTGGTACCTGCCCTCCGGGTACCGCGACTGTCACCGTAGCTATGCCCCACCTGCAGAATGACAGGTGGGGCACTGTTTATTGGGGGTGAGGGGAACGCGGGCGGGTTAAGGGTCAAAATGTGTGTCTGGCTCGGCGTGTCGCGGGGGTTAGATTT
>NZ_CAMXWW010000005.1:0-144729 GCF_947252745.1 uncultured Lawsonella sp.
CAGGTCAATCCGTGAAAATCCGCGATTCCGGACACACTTTTTGACCCTTAACCCGTAATCCTGAAACAGAGTAGTGGGGCGATGTTTTCTTGCAGGTAGGGGGTAGTCTCAGCATCGTCTCATCTGCTTCTTATCTGTCGATAGCATCACCGCGGTCAAAAGAATCTCTCCAACTCTTTCTTAGAAATATCGTTTTCTCTTCTATATCGCTACACTAGATCCGTACCCTGGCAACGCGAGAAACGCTCAGCACCCAGTTGAAGCGACACATGGTGCCAGTAGACCGACAGAAGAGGAGTGCCCGTGAAAGGCTTCGGAAAGTTCTGGAAACTCTTAGGAGCTTCGACCGCAAAGAACCAAGCCGAGGCTCATTCCGCGGTCTCCCTTTCCCGGGGCTTTGATGAGTGGGCAGCCTCTCTCGCCGACGAGGACTTCGCTGACGCGGCACACGAGCTTGACCTACTATCCGATGAAGCACCGGAATACCCGAAATTCTTTGCATTGGTGAGGGAAGCGGCTGATCGATGCTTGGGGCTTCGACCGTTTGACGTCCAGTTGGAAGGCGCGCTGCGATTGCTCGAGGGCGATGTCATCGAGATGGCGACTGGTGAGGGGAAAACCCTTTCGGGTGCCATTGCCGCCGTGGGCTACGCCCTGGGTGGTCACGCCGTCCACGTTATCTCTGTTAATGATTATCTAGCCCGCCGCGACTCCAAATGGATGGAGCCGCTTTTTCATATTCTGGGCTTGCATTCTGGTTGGATTAATGAGTCCTCGGCTCGTGCTGAGCGAGAAGCCGCCTATGCCTGCGACATCACCTACGCGCCTGTCAACGAAATTGGATTCGACGTACTGCGCGACCAACTCGTCACCCGCGAGGATCAACTCCTGGCCCCTCGCGCAGATGTAGCAATCGTTGACGAAGCTGACTCAGTGCTGGTCGACGAAGCTCTTGTACCACTAGTTCTGGCAGGCTCCACCGCTGGGGAGATCCCCTCTGAAGATGTTGTTGACATCGTGAAGCAGCTCCAGCTGCATCGCCACTACGAGACGGATGCCGAAAAACGCAATATTTACCTCACCGATGAGGGATCACGTTTTGTCGAGAAACAGCTCGGTGGTATCAATCTTTACGATGATGAGCATGTCAGCACCACGTTGGTTCAGGTGAATGTCGCCCTGCACGCGCACGTACTGTTGCAACGCGATGTGCACTACATTGTGCGCGGTGACGAGGTGAAACTCATCGATGCTTCGCGAGGCCGTGTCGCTGAACTGCAGCGTTGGCCGGACGGTCTGCAAGCAGCTGTGGAAGCGAAGGAAGGTGTTCCGATCTCCGAAGCTGGCGAAGTGCTCGACACCATCACTGTGCAGGCGCTTATTGGGCGTTACTCGACAGTGTGCGGAATGACGGGCACCGCCATTGCCGCAGGCGAGCAGTTCCGTCGTTTCTATGATCTTGCCGTATCGCCCATCGAACCGAACACGCCATGTATCCGTGTCGATGAAAAAGATCGTGTTTACGACACCGCAGCGAGCAAGCGAACTGCCCTCATTGACTTCATTAAGAGCGTGCACGAGAAGGGACAACCCATTCTGGTGGGAACCCAAAACGTGGCAGAATCCGAAGCCCTCGCCGCTGAGCTGGCTGCAGAAGGGCTCGCGTGTAACGTGCTGAACGCTAAGAACGACGCTGCGGAAGCTAAGGTGATTGCCGAAGCTGGAGCGTACGGCGCTATCACCGTGTCCACGCAGATGGCTGGACGTGGAACCGACATCCGCTTGGGAGGTTCGGATGAAGCTGACCGACCCAAAGTCGTGGAGGCCGGAGGTCTCTGTGTCATCGGTACTTCCCGCTACCGAACTGAGCGACTCGACAACCAGCTGCGTGGCCGTTCAGGCCGACAAGGAGACCCTGGGATGAGCGTCTTTTTTGCCTCAATGGAGGATGAATTGGTCGCCGCTGGTGCCCCCGATGCGAAATGGCCGGGAGCGACAGACCGCGATGGTCTCTTCACTACTCCGAAGGCGTTACGCCTCGTCAACCACGCGCAACGTGTTACAGAGGGGCAAATGCTGGATATCCACGCCTACACCTGGCGATACTCCCGTCTGGTCGCAGACCAGCGCGCCATTGTGTCCGAACAGCGTGACCGCATCCTCGCCACAGATGTGGCGTCCGAATACTTTGCCTCGCATAACCCTGACAAGTGGAGCGAGGTAACGGCCAAGTTCTCTGCAGAAGATGTAGATCAGCTTGCGCGTAACATCATGCTCTTCCACCTTGACCGTGGATGGGCTGACCACCTGGCCTACCTAGATGACGTGCGGGAGAGTATCCACCTGCGCGCGCTTGGACGCCAGAACCCGCTGGATGAATATCACCGTATCGCCATCGAGGCTTTTGAAAACTTTATTGAGCGTGCTGAAAGTCGCGCCGAGGAAGCATTCAATAAGCTGGATCTGTCAACCGGCCTCCCTGACCTCGATCTTGCTGGCATGGCACGTCCATCCACAACTTGGACGTACATGGTGCACAGCAATCCGCTCGCACAAGACGGAGATACTGGATTCTCTAGCTTGGGCGGAGTATTCCGCTAACACAAGCCGATGAGCCCGCGGGACTCATCACACAACACACAACACGAAAGGCACCCCATGCCAAGTACTCGGCTGCAGGAAGTCTACTCGGCCCTGGTTGCTAACAACCCGGGCGAAAATGAATTCCACCAGGCTGCGAAGGAAGTTCTCGAATCGCTCGAACCGGTCATCAAAGAACATCCTGAATACACTGACCGGGCGCTCCTGGAACGCATTGTTGAACCGGAACGGCAGATCATCTTCCGCGTTCCGTGGATGGACGACAAGGGCGAATACCACGTCAATCGTGGCTACCGTGTCGAATTCTCGAGCGCACTCGGTCCCTACAAGGGCGGCCTCCGCTTCCACCCCTCCGTCAACCTCGGCATCATCAAGTTCTTGGGCTTTGAACAAATCTTCAAGAACTCCCTCACCGGCCTTTCCATGGGTGGTGGCAAAGGCGGCTCCAACTTTGACCCAAAGGGCAAGTCCGACGACGAAATTATGCGTTTCTGCCAGTCCTTCATGACTGAGCTGCAGCGCCACATTGGTGAAAACGTCGACGTTCCGGCTGGCGACATTGGTGTTGGCGGTCGCGAAATCGGGTACATGTACGGTCAGTACAAGCGTATTCGCAACAGCTTTGATGCGGGTGTTCTGACCGGCAAGGGCATCAACTGGGGTGGTTCGCTGGTCCGTACCGAAGCAACGGGCTACGGTTTGGTGTACTTCGCAGCAGAAATGCTGAAGGACGCTGGCACCAACATGGATGGCAAGAAGGTCGTTGTCTCCGGTGCTGGCAATGTCGCCATCTACGCCATTGAGAAGCTCCAGGAATTCGGCGCGGACGTTATCACTGCCTCTGATTCTTCGGGTTACGTGTATGATTCCGACGGCATTGATCTTGATCTGCTCAAGCAGGTCAAGGAGGTCGAACGCGGACGTATCAAGGATTACGCGGACAAGCGCCCGAATGCGACCTTCGTTTCCGGTGGCTCCATCTGGGATGTTGAATGTGATGTCGCTTTGCCGTGTGCCACGCAAAACGAACTCGATGGTGAAGCAGCTGCCAAACTGGTGAAGAATGGCACCAAGTTTGTTGCCGAAGGTGCCAACATGCCATGCTCTCCGGATGCCATCGATATCTTCAACGAGGCGGGTGTGCGGTTTGCCCCCGGTAAAGCGTCCAACGCCGGCGGTGTTGCTACCTCTGGCCTGGAAATGGAACAAAACGCCGCTCGCAGCCACTGGTCTTTCGACCAGGCGGATCAGCGTCTCCATCAGATCATGGTGAATATTCACCATACTTCGATCGAAACCGCTGAAAAGTATGGTTTCCCGGACAACTACATGATCGGTGCGAATATCGCCGGCTTCATTAAGGTTGCCGATTCAATGATTGATATGGGTGTTATCTAGATAATAGAAGTAACCCTTTGTCTTCGCGATGGGCGGTATACGGCGTAACCTTTGGCGTCGTGTACCGCCCATTCGAAAAGAACTCCTCACAATAGAAATGAAGAAGGTGGCCGCCGTGGCAGCTGCTCGTAAACGAGATCGCAAGCGTGAACTGGATAGTGAGCGTGTTCATGAGATTCTGCGCGATGCTGTTGATCTCGAACCAGTTGTTGACGGGCACAAGGCGTTGGCAGTCCCACCGGATATCAAACGTGATGTTCCCCCGCCTCCTCCTCTTCCTGAAGAGGAGCCCGTGGACCCTGCATCTCTCCGTGTGTTTACGGTCCCTAACCTTATTAGTCTGATCCGCCTCTTCCTGGTGCCAGTGTTTATCTGGCTATTGGTGGGGAAGCATGATTACATCATGGCTTTTGTCGTCCTCATCATCGTCGGGGTGAGCGACTGGGCGGATGGAAAAATCGCCCGTTTCTGGCACGTGGAATCGAAGATCGGCAGTTATCTGGACCCCGCAGCCGACCGACTGATGACGGTTGCTGTGCCCATCTCCATGGCGATCGTTGGCTTCATCCCGTGGTGGATGGTTGTCATCATCGTCTGCCGCGACATATTCCTTGCCGGATTGATCTTCGTGTACGAACGTCGTGGGCTTCGCATGTCGGTTATTTACCTAGGCAAACTTGCCACCGCCAGTTTAATGGTGGCGTTCCCCATGTTGTTGTTGGCATATTTACCCGTATCCTGGAATCACTGGGTGATGCCTCTTGCATGGGCCATTTTTATCTGGGCATTTGCGCTCTACATTTGGACGGGCATTCTTTACACCTATCGTGGATTCCTGCTGTTCAAGAAGGTTCCGGTGCTGACTCCAGAAGAGAAGGCACAGTGGGAGGAAGACAAGCGAATTCTGCGGTAGAGAGTGGTTAATCTGATGGCGATTTAGGGTCTCAAGAGGGTGCACGAAAGAGCCTTTGCAGGGTATCCTTAAACCAGGAATTGAGTGTTGTGCGGGCCCCTTGGTGTCCGTTTTAGAAAGGAAGACTAGTGAGCGAGAATCCCGTCGGTTACCCATTCCAGGAACCCAGCACGGAGACCACTTCTGTTTTCCGTGCCAAGCTATTGAAGGAAAGCGACCTGGCTGCTACTGAGCCCGTTGTTGCTAAAGCTGCTTCTGTCGATGGTCTTCCAGAAGGCTCTGCTCTGCTTGTGGTCAAGCGGGGTCCTAACGCTGGTTCTCGATTCCTCCTGGACCGGGATGTCACTACCGCTGGTCGCCATCCGGAGTCGGATATTTTCCTAGATGATGTCACTGTTTCTCGTCGCCATGCCGAGTTCCGCCGTGAGGGTGACGTCTACAGCGTCTCCGATGTCGGAAGCCTGAATGGTACGTACGTTAACCGTGAGCCCACTGACTCCACTACACTCAATAACGGCGACGAAGTTCAGATCGGTAAGTTTCGTCTGGTGTTCCTGACTGGTCCGCGTCGAGGCGCCTAAATGTTGGCGCAGCCTCTGCGATCATCCGATGCGACGATGTCCATCGGCTCTGTCGTTGAACTGTTAGCGAAAGAGTTTGACGATATTTCACTGTCCAAAGTTCGATTTCTCGAATCTGCAGGGCTGATTAGCCCGTCACGGACAGCATCCGGCTATCGCCGGTACTCCCGTTCTGATATCGAGCGGTTGCGTTTTATCTTGACCGCTCAGCGAGACTTGTTCCTCCCCAACAAAGTGATCGGGGAACAGTTGGAGAGAGTGGATGCCGGCGAGCTGACGTTGGCTGAGTTGCACCAGCAGTCGACCATGCCGTTGAGCGCCGTCACCGAGCATAAGGAGAACTTCTCCCACGTTAGCCAAGTGCGGCTGACTGAGCGGTCGTTGTGTCTGAAGACGGGGATTGACCCGGAGTTTTTGGATGCTCTCATCGACGCTGACCTGCTTCGTGCAACTGGGGCAGGCTTCTATGTCGAAGATGACATCGCGATCGTCGAAGCGTGTAAAACGCTGTGTGAGTCCGGCATTGATACGCGACATTTACGTTCATTCCGAACTGCGATAGATCGAATTGCCGATCTAGTACGACAGGCTGCTGGTGCAAGTCGCGCGTTGCAATCCGCTGAAGTTAAGGGTCGTACTGCAGAACAAGCACGCGTGTTGGCCAACAGTGCGAGTGATTTGGCGGCGGGTCTGCTTAAGCAACGTCTTCGGGATGTGTTGGATTATTAATGAGAGTTCCGGTACGTATCGTCGGTATTCAAGCTGATACCCCCGAGGATGATCCCATCGTTATGCTGCGTGAGCGAACAGGGGATCGAATTCTCGGTATGTGGATAGGGGAGCAGGAGACTGCACTGCTCACGTTCGCGATGGCTAAGACGGAGATTCCACGTCCATTTACGCACACGACGTTGTGGAAGGCTATTCAGGCGGCAGGGGCAGAGGTACAGTCCGTCTGTGTGACTGCCCAGCGGGATGGCATTTTCTGGGCGGAGATTGTGCTTGATAATGGTCGTCGCGTAGATAGTCGACCTTCTGATGCTTTGATCCTAGCGGCAACATGTGGTTGCGAGATTACTGTGGAGGATACTGTCCTTAATGCCTTTGGGGTGGTCGATCCGCAGAGTGGCGAGTCCGCAGCTAGGCTTTCCGGGGGCGCAGCTGAGGCTGACGTGGAGAGATTTTCTGAGGAGCTTCCCGATGATCTAAGTGGGGAGATCGACGCATTCCGTGAGATGCTGGATCATCTTTCGATGGATGATTTTTTGGATGGTCCCGATGACGAGAAAAACTAAAAGTCTCAACTAATACTTGAAGCTTTTGGGCGTGTCCTATTGCTCAGATATTTCTCGACAAATACTCTTTATTCACGTAAGGCAAGACCAGTCACATCAGTAACATCAGCAATTTTTATCACATAAGTAACACTTTGTTCCCGTGCTGGGTTACCATTGGCAGTAAAGATGCAGCTGACGTGACGTGCGCAAGGTGGAAGTATGGATAACTTCGGGTCCCACAGCGACAATCACAGTGAACAGCCGGGACTCTTCCCTGACCGTTCCATTCCTGATGAGCAAACCGGTTACCGCGGTCCTACCGCCTGCCAGATTGCCGGTATCACCTATCGTCAGCTCGACTACTGGGCACGTACTGGTCTTGTTGAGCCTTCTATCCGTGGCGCGAAAGGTTCTGGCTCGCAGCGACTCTACTCCTTTAAAGACATTCTCACGTTGAAGATTGTAAAGCGGCTGTTGGATACCGGAATCTCGCTGCAGAACATTCGTATCGCCGTTGACCATCTCCGTGACCGAGGCGTGTCTGAGCTATCCAACACCACCCTCGTATCCGATGGCACCTCTGTCTATGAATGCACATCGGCGGAGGAAATGTTTGACCTTATTCAGGATGGCCAAGGTGTATTCGGAATTGCCGTTTCCGGCACAATGAAAGAACTCACAGGATCTATTACGCACTTCCCGGCCGAGCACATTGAGAGTTCTGCTGTCACAGCAGTGCCGCTGGTTGATGAATTGGCGGACATGCGCCGTCGGCGTGCACGCCGAATTGGGTAGGCGTCGCCCTTTCTCACAGACGTATCAGTGCGGACCCACCACAATTGGTGAGTCCGCACTATTTATGCTCGGACAAACTCTCCTGCGTGGGTCAGTCTATACAGCAGGAGTCCTTTCTGCAGGGATCGTATGGGTCGTAGGACAGGGCTTCTTTACAGGGGCAACCGTCGTCGTTTCCGAAAAATGTAACTCATTCTGCTGTAGGAAAGCATCAACGTCGACCGCAGCTTGTGTGGCCTCAGCAGTGTGTTCCGCAGTCGTTTCGTCAAGGTTAGCAGGGGCGTTCTGCGCTAAATCAAGGCTTACGGAGTAAAACGATGTTCCCTTCATTTTCTCTGGTTTAGTGACCACCAACGAAGGGTGTTTCTTTTCAACTTTTTTAATATCAGAAAGCGATCCGATCCAGACACCCGGAACGTAAGGAGTCCGTTTCATGAGCGCGGTAGCAGCTTCTCCAGACTGTTGAGCAGAGATCGAGAAGGAGGCACATAGTCCGCCGTCCGACGGAAGCGTAGTTTGATAGGAAGTAATTAGCTCCGTGAGAGACTCTTGCACTCCTGCGGGGGCCCAAATCTCGATAGTAAGGTAGCCTGCGGAACAATCCTGCACGGCATCAAGCGTACGGCTATCATCAACACTCTTGTGCGCTAATGTCCAGCCCACGGCTGCAGCGATCACCACCAGGACCACCAGGACAGCTGCGATAATCCAGCCAGCCAAGAATTTCCGCGGTCGGTTTTTCGACCGGTGCCGTGAGCTTTCGAGAGACATTGTTCTTACTCCGGAATCTTATGCGTGGAATCGCGGACCGTACCTACAAATTCTTCCATAAGATCTTCCAAGGCGACGAACCCAATAATCTGATCAGTTTCCGGGTCCGTGACCAGGGCCAAATGTGAACGTAGACGACGCATACGAGCGGAAACAGAATCGATGCTGGAATCTCCGGGGAATGTAATGAGCGGACGAATAAGATTGACGGGAATTGGCTTTCCGCTCAACTCATCCGAGTAAAGGTAGTCCAGCACATCCTTAATGTGGAGGAAGCCCAGGTAATGGCCGATGTCGTTCTTTACGGGGTAGCGAGAATAACCGGTTTCCCGAACCAGTTTCTGGAGGGATTCCAGAGTGATGTGGCCCTCTTGCAATTCTAGAGTGCGCATGCGATGGACGGGAATCATAATGGCACGCACGGGACGATCAGATGCTTCGAGTGCCCGGTCCAGGCGGCGCGTCTCGTCATCGTCGATGAGTCCTTCTCCGCTCGATTCGCCGATCATAGCTTTGAGCTGAGCGGACGTGACGCGATGTTCTAGTTCGTCTCGCGGTTTCACGCCAATGAGGCGCAAGGTGCCATTTGCCAATGCATTGAAGAAGTGAATGAGTGGACGTGACACCTTCATAATCATCAGCATCGGGGGGACGATGATGATAGCAGTACGTTCGGGAGAAGAGATAGTGAAGTTCTTGGGGACCATCTCACCTAGCAGAATATGCAGGTAGGAAATGATGACGAGGGCGACGATAAAAGCGATGGTGTGGAGCGAAAAGCCGGAGACACCGGCGAGCGCGAGCGGTTTTGCCAGGAGTTTGGCAATGGCCGGTTCTGCAATTTTGCCGAGCAGCACAGAAGCCACAGTGATACCTAACTGACAGGTCGCGAGCATCATCGAGAGGTGCTCAGAGGCATCGATCACCTTGTAGGCACGCGGATGGCCGGCGGCGGCCAGTGCCTCCAAACGATCATGTCGAGATGACACAAGAGCAAACTCTGCTGCTACGAAAAAGGCATTGACAGCGAGGAGGAGAATAAGGAGGAGGATTGCCGGGAGGGTGCTCATTGCTGTTCTCCCCTCGCCGTGACGGTAGCAAGTGGGCGTGGGGTCAATAGCACGCGGTCGACGCGTCGCCCATCCATCTTGATGACACGGCAGTACCACTGTATTTCTTGCACATCGCTGACGGCGTGCACTTCGGATGGCACGGCCAATTCGTCCCCTTCTTCGGGGATGCGCCCCAGTTTCCACATGATAAGACCGCCGAGGGTGTCAAACGAGGGGTTGTCGGGGAACAAGTAGGTGGTCGCCGCAGCGACTTCATCTCGTCGGAGTTGGCCGGAGCAATCCCAGCTATTACCGCGTTTAAGTACGTCAAGGAGGCTCGCATCGTGTTCGTCGCGGACGTCACCGAGGATCTCTTCGATGATGTCCTCCATGGTGACGAGTCCCGCTGCGCCACCATATTCGTCAATAACGAGGCCGGACTGTTGGCCGCTGGCCCGAATAGTGCTGAGTACAGCGTCGGCATCCAAACTGTCGGGGACACGGGGGAGGGGTTTCATGAGGTCACGCATAGTGACGCTAGTGAGTTTGGCGGGGGAGAGGGTAAAAGCGTCCTTCACATGCACGATGCCCAGCGTGCTATCGAGATCACCGGAGACGACAGGGAAACGAGAGTGTCCGGTTTCTTCCGACAGTGACAGGAGATCACGGGCCACCGCATCGGCTGCAATCGTCTCAATTCGAGAACGAGGGGTCATAATGTCTTCTGCGGACAGATCGCCAAAGCGGAGGGATCTTTGGACCACCTGTGCCGTATGAGCCGGCAGATGGCCATCTAAAGCCGATTCTTGGACGATTCTGTCCAATTCCTGTGGAGAGCGAGCGGAAGCTAGCTCATCGACAGGTTTAGCACCTAACTGGCGGATGATGCTGTTAGCAGAACTGTTAAGACTATTGATCAGGGGGCGGAAAAGTACGGAGAAGCCCATGAGGAACGGTGAGGTCGCTTTGGCTAAACGCATAGACTCACTAATTGCCCAGTTCTTTGGCACGAGTTCGCCAAATGTCATGGAGAGAATGGTGGCGATAATAAGTGCGAGAGCGAGTGAAATTCCGTTAACCGCCGAATCCGAGATGTTGGGGATTTTCCGCAAGAGAGGCGTCAAAAACTGTGCAAGTACTGGCTCCGCGAGGTAGCCAGTGATAAGCGTTGTGATAGTGATACCGACCTGGCATCCGGACAATGCAAATGATAGGTGTTGATGGGCATGCTTTAGACGTTGCCCACTTTTGTGACCAGCGGCGGCCTCTCTGTCAACGGCCGACTTTTCGAGTGCTGTCAGTGAGAATTCTGCGGCGACAAAAATGGCAGTGATGCCAGTAATTGCCACAAATCCAATTAATGACAGAATTTGTGTAGCGACTTCCATAAGCTTGCTGGATTTCTCTCCTATTTTTCCCTTTCCATTGTACGGATCCACATACGTTTCGTCTTATTCTGCTCATTTATTCGCCTTCATTAACGCTTAATCAGTTGCACCGGTTTGAAATTACGAGAAAAAAATAGCAAACTTACCTGGTGCTGGAGGGAAGGTGATCCTAAAAACAAGGGAGTACCAGCAAGTGCTTGAGATGTATGCCAAAGAAGTGTTACACGAGATTTCGGATATTGGCGGCAGCCTGTGTGAGGAGGAGCCTCACTTGTATTCTGTAGCGGACCTTGAAGAGTGCCCGCGGCGCCGCTGGATCACCATTACTGATGTGATTAAAAACAAGTATCTTGAAGAGTACTATCACTCCATCGTCGACCCGAGCAAAGATAAAGAACGGGCAGTCGAAGAAGTATGTGCGCATATGATCCACCTTGTGCTGGGCGGTGTGGTTTCTAGCTACATGCTGAGCGGACGAGTGTGGGAGGTATGTCCAAGGAATATTCTCCTCCGCACACATGTGTTAGGCGGATTCGACCGCTATGGCGCAGAGCACGCCCGGGTGCGTGTGCTCGGAGATGACCCCTACGTATCCAAGCTGCGGCCGTTCCATGTCATCCCATCTGAACAAGATATGGCTGACTGGACAATGCTTCAGGCACAGGAGAGCCTGGTGCCAATCATGCGGGAATTGAGTCGCTTAAGTCGCTACACCGAATCTCAGTGTTGGGGCCCTTTGCGCGGACTTATCAACAGCTACGCTAAGCTTGTCATGCATCGTTATCCCCGTAAACGCGATCAAGTGGAGCGTCGCATGCGATACGTTTATGAGAGCTGTGAGCGTCTGGGCCTTCCTCTTTCTCGGAGGATCGGTAGACTCTAGCCATCACTATGATGCAAGGAGTTATCGAATGCGCGACGTTATGGATCTCTATGCGCCCTATGTCGGGCGTACCCTCTTCGGGGAAGAATTGGATCAAGCGCGAGAGATTCTCGCGGCTCAAGGGTTCTCCCACACCCTTGGCATTGTTTATGACGAGGTTTCCATAGACAAGGTAGTCGCTCACTTGGATGTGCGACCGGAACTGTGCCAGCCAATGGGTATTGTCCACGGCGGAGTTTACACATCATTAGTGGAGGATGTCGCCTCTCTTGCCGCGTGGTGGTGGTTAGGTGGGCGAGGGCTAGCTGTTGGGTCCTCCAACAGTACAGATTTCCTCCGACCCGTCACCGAAGGGCGGTTAATCGCTACGGCTACTCCGCTTCATCGTGGCAGGACTCAGCAGATTTGGGTTGTTGATATTGTCCGCGAGGATGGTAAACGGGCAGCACAAGGGAAGCTGCGGGTGGCCAACCTTCCCATGGGTACTCCCGACGACGAGTAGCTCCCATCGCCTCTCATCTGTGTCGGTCTCACTGCCGTTTCCTACGGGTGTTGATGGCGCCTAGGGCTTACCATGGGGGAGTACTACTTGTGCTCCTCAGGAAGGTGACGATCCGGTAATGAGCGTGCTCGACCTGTCGCAATGGCCACGCCTTGCCACTCCCTCCGCCTCACACTTCCGGCTTCGTCAACGCCATGTTCGAGATGAGTTCCCACAGTTTATGTGGGTAACGGAGGCAGGGGAGTGTCCTGAACTCGTACCGGGGCGCTTGCCGTTGGAGGGTACTGAAGCGGCGCGTACGGTGAAACTCTATGATGAGGCGTCCGTCGATGAACGGTTTGCTCGGGATGGATGGTTAGGGCTGGCGGAAAGCTTTATGGCAGGGGAATGGGATGCCCAAGACCCCTCCTATTTTTGGGGTACCGCTATGTCTCTCAAAGGGGCGTTGCCACGCAAAGAACGCGCTCAGCGTCGTCAACCATTAGTCGCTTCTCCGCGGGATCGATCATTTGAGTTCTTTTCGACGTATCTCGATGAGACGTTCAATTTTGGTGCTGCAGATTTCATCAATGGTCCGCGCTCGACCGTGGTCGATAATGGGGTGGCGGAAGTGTATCTTGATGATCCGTCGCCTTTGCCGTTGCGCAAAGACCTGTATGATGCGCAACGGCGACGAGTCTCACGTGTCCTCCTTGATGCTGACTTACGTCGTCGCGATAAAGTTCTCTTTATCGGCGCTGAGTGGGGGGAAACTGCACTAGAAGCGGTGGCATTTGGGTGCGATGTCACAGTGTTGTGTGAGACCCCACAAGTTGAGAAGATTCTCACCACCCGGGCTGATATGGCGCAGGGGGGACAACTTCGTCTTATTCCCGGATTGTTCAGCCAGACGGGCGTCTATGACGTCCTCATCTCGATCTCTCCGCTTCCACACGACGCTATTTTTGATGCCCTGCCGCAGCTTGTGGCCGAAGATGTGGCTCCGCGCGGCCGAATTGTCGTGGAGAGGCCATGGCGGGGGCGCCCTCATCAAGAGATGCCTCTCGCATGGTGGTGGGCGTACGTCGATACAGATACTCAATTGCGTTCTCGGGAAGAGTGCGTATCAGCTCTTATGGCTGCCGGAGCTCGTTTAACCCAAGCGACTCACTGCGGGCATCACTACGTGCGGTCACTTGAATTATGGGATGAGAGTTTCCGTGCACATGTTTCGCAGGCGGGCGCATTGGGCTACGACGCAGCCTATCGCCGCTTGTGGCGCACAGCATTGGCACTGTCACGCGCGGGAGTGCGTACGGGGGCTCTCGAGTACCAACGGTTGGTTTTCCAGAAACGTTAGGGCTTTTCGGGGAGGGAACCACTTTCAACCCAAGGTAGAGACGCGGCTTCTGTGTAATAGCTGAAATGACATAATGTAGATTATCGGATAAAGAGGGAAACTGAAAGGCTCTGCAGAGAAGTGTCAGTTCCGAATATTGCAGAGAAGGCACAGGGAACATCTACTCAAAAATGGTAAACATATCCGTGCTTCGTGCGTGGAACGAGCAAGTCCGAATGTGACTGGAGACATCATGTTTGGTTTTATCGCGACGAGTGCTCATACTTCTTGTTACGTGTAGTGTGATTACACTCTATTAGCTCGTTGCTTGGTTATTCCTGGGGGGCGTATATAAGACTACCTGGGTCCTAGTGGCCCCACTGACCGCAACGGCATTACCCATTTCCCTGCCATATCGCACAGTCACACGAGTTTACTTTTGTCACAGTGACAAAATAACATGCTGTGGCTACAGGTGAGAGAACCTAAGGTAAGGAAGTGAATTAAGCTGCGGGATCCTAATTGAGCCGTGTACTGCCGTTGTGTGCCATTAATTGAAGGACAGGAGCAATTCCGGTTTTATCGAAGACGCTCCGCCTCCCGGGTGAGCGCCACAACTTCATCAGCAATCTCATGGAGCTCTTGTGTATTTGCACCTTCAGTGATCGCGATAAGAAGATCCTCTGCAGCACAGCGCGCCTGGAAAATACGGTCGATAATAGCTTCTGCATCATCCTGACTGAGGACGATAACGTCATTCGGCAGTCCACGCTGTGTAAGGTCATGGCGTGCTTCATAAGCACGTTGCCGACAAGACTGTGAGCAGTATTTACGTTTTCGTCCACGAGTGTTTGTGGAGATATCGCGACCGCACCACGCACAGTGAGCATCTTCGTGGTGTGTTGTATACGGTGACTCCACCATAATCGCCTTTCGTGTCTTCTTCCGTGAAACGGTAGAATATACGCAACTATACGGTGGAGTTGAGCATTTTGCTGGATCCTCGTGGTTGTCGGAACTAAAATGACCTCTTCGCCGTTGTTATATCTGAGAGATGCTTTGTCTGTATGTTATTTATGTGTTATAAATAACATTTAATTGAGTAACGTAAGGAATGATTCTGCATGGCTGATCGCGTTTTGCGAGGTAGTCGACTTGGCGCCGTTAGTTATGAGACTGATCGTAACCACGACTTAGCACCTCGTCAGATGGTGACATACCGCTGTGACAACGGGGAAGAATTCGTTGTTCCGTTCTCCCATGAAGCAGAGATTCCACAGACGTGGATCTGTAAGAACGGCATGGAAGGTACCCGTGTCGATGGAGAAGAAGAAGACGACAAGCAGGTCAAGCCGCCACGCACCCACTGGGATATGCTGCTTGAACGTCGCAGTCTTGACGAGCTCGACGAGCTGCTCCAAGAGCGTCTTGAGGTGCTGAAGAAGCGTCGCCGTCGTGTGCCCACTAACAACGCCTAAACAACGCACGGTGGGAGCAGAACACGCCGCCTCTCCCCCACAGCAGCTGCGTTTCGGTTAAGACATGGTCTGCCAGGTAAGCGGGCTAACGTTATAAAGAATGGCCCACGGGAAATTCCCGTGGGCCATTCTTTATCAGCATGTCTTACTTCTTTAGATGAAGGAGCGTGAGAAGCTTTTTCCAACGAGACTGGATACCCCAAAGAAAGACTCGCCCGAAGGCTTCAGTGATAATGTTTCCGCTCATCTTCGATTCACCGATTTCGCGCTCGGTGAAGGTGATGGGAACCTCGACGACAGTAAAGCCAGCTTGGATTGCGCGCCAAGCGAGGTCAATCTGGAAGCAGTAACCGACAGAGCCCACCGCATCGAGGTCGATAGTTTCTAACACCTCACGACGGTACGCACGGTACCCGCCGGTAATATCGTTCAGTTTGGCACCCAACACGATGCGAGTGTAAATGTTGCCACCACGGGACAGGATCTCCCGCTTCTTCGGCCAGTTCACTACGGTGCCACCCGGCACATAGCGGGAACCGAGCACCATGTCCGCACCTTCATCAATGCGGTCCAGCAGACGGCAAAGCTGTTCAGGCGCGTGAGAGCCATCCGCATCCATTTCACACAAAACGGTGTAATCGCGCTCCAGACCCCAATGGAAACCGGCAATGTAGGCGCCGCCGAGGCCGCCTTTGCCCTCACGATGCATGACGAAGATCGAGCCTTCATTTTCGGCTGCCAGCTTGTCAGCAAGATCACCAGTACCATCCGGGCTGTTATCATCAACGACCAGAATGTGGACGTCAGGCTGAGCGGTCTGAACCCGTTCCACAATAAGTGGAAGATTCTCTTCCTCGTTGTAGGTAGGGATGATCACCAGCGTACGGGCGCTTGGCTTCAATTCATTTGCAGACATGTTGTTCCTTATTTAGCCACCCGTAGGTGGGCATCTCAGGGCTGTTCAAGCTGTAAGGCTAGAGCGTAATTTTACGCTTCCTCCGGGCAATAATCGATCCGCCACACACCAACACCGCCAGCACGCAGAGAACTCCATCTAGCCACGGCTGGATACAAGTGGCGGCAGTTCGCGTCTGATAAAGAGACACTGTGCGAACCGCAAAATCCTGTTCGTAAAGGGAGGTCTCGTCCATAATAGCGCCCTCCGGACTAATAAACGCACTGGCTCCAGACGTTGCCGCAACTACCACCCAACGGTGTAACTCCCGCGCTCGGAACTGGCTGATACCCAGCTGTTGGTAGGTCTCATGAGAATAGCCAAAGGTCGCATTGTTCGTGGGGACAGCTAACCAATCTGCGCCATGGTGTATCGCGCGTCGGCCACTATCCCCGAAAATGATCTCGAAACAGGTTGCGACACCAGCACGGGAACCATCAACCGGAATGATCCCATTTCCCCTCCCCGCCTGAAAATTACCTGCCCAAACTGCATAGGGGGAGATCTTTTCCACTAACCCACGGAGAGGGAGATACTCTCCAAAAGGCTGAATATGACGTTTTACATGACGTATACCCTGATAACCATCAGATGTCCATAATAGAATGGCGTTGAGCTCCGGATTATGAGACTTTCGTCCTAAGACCGCCCCCACTAGAATTGGTGCTCGAATAGCTCTGGCAGCACTGGTAATAAGCGCATTGGCATCAGGATTGCCTAAAGGATCAATGTCCGCGGAGTTCTCCGGCCAAACCACTATGTCAGGTTGAGGCTGCTTTCCCAATCTCACTGCATCAGCCAGACGGAAGGTTGCCTGCGCGTGATTCTCCAACACTTCCATCCGAATCGCGTTAAACGTCAGTCCGGAAGTAGACACATCACCCTGAACAAAAGCGATGCGTCGGGTGCTGGTGGGTTCGGCATGAGTACGTTGCGAGAAGTCATAGATAAACGAACCTGAAGTCATGGTAAGAACAATCAGCAGCACACCTACTGCAGATCGAAAAACTTTGGGCGGGCGTGGCCACGAATACCACGAAAAGATTCCTGTATGCCCTCTATCGTCCCGTCTGCATACGGCAGCATACGCCAGGAATAGCGCCGCTGCGGCACCTATCACGAGGGTGTAAGCCCACATCACTACAAGAAAAGTGACGGCCGAGGCGGAACCCCACGGCGCGGCACTGACGAGTGGGCTGGTCGACTGCCCATAGGCGGGAGTCCCCCAGGAAAAACCTCCAAAGGGAAAACGGGCCCGAACCGCTTCCACTGCAGTCCACCAGAGTGCGCTCGCCGCCGCCGTGCGAACTGAGAAGACTCCCCAAAGCCTCATGAAGTGGACGACAGGAACCGTGATCGCCACGACAAACAGGGCCAGGATGATACATAATGCAATCCACGGTGGCTCTTCGACAAAAGTCTGAATCCACTGGAAAAGTGGGAGGTAGAGAGCTAGTGCCCACACAAATCCAGCGCCTGCCGCGCACCAATAAAAGTGCCGCCGCCGCATCGCCACGAGTAGGCCGAGACCTCCGAATAATAGTGCGATACCAACAACTCCCAGCGGCCAAAGGTTGTACGGTGCAAAACTGAAATAACTTGCACCTCCACCAATAGCGGGAACAATAATTATCGGCCCCAATAGCTTCACGATGGAGCTGAATACAGAACGAGGAGAAGGAGCGGACATCACTCCATGGATCCTTCAGTTTCTAACAAGAGATCGGTGAGCTGCTCCAACATCCGTGAGTCGGGATTCTCCCAGAGTCCCCGCTGAACCGCTTCCATAAGCCGCTCACACATGCCGTGCAATGCCCATGGGTTGGCCTCTTCCAAGAAAGTGCGATTCTCTGTATCAAGGAGGTAGGATTCAGCTACCGCGCCATACATCCAATCGTCCAAGACGCCTGTTGTCGCGTCGTATCCGAAGAGATAATCAACTGTGGCTGCCATCTCAAAGGCGCCCTTGTAGCCATGTTTACGCATTCCTGCCAGCCAGCGAGGATTAAGCACCCGTGCTCGCACCACCCGTGTGGCCTCTTCACTGAGGCTACGGTGCCGGACAGCTGATGGGCGCGTAGAGTCTCCGATATAGGAGGCAGGTTTATGATTGCGGAGCGCTTCCACCGTCGCTACCATGCCGCCATGAAATTGGAAGTAGTCGTCAGAATCGAAGATGTCGTGTTCTCGGGAATCGATATTCTTCGTTGCGAGGGTGATCCGCGCGAAATTGCGTTGCATGGCTGTTCGTGCTTCGATACCAGCCATATTACGGCCGTAAGCGTATCCACCCCAGGTAGTGTATACCTCTGCTATATCTTTTGTTGTCTCCCACTGTCCACTTTCCATCAACTGGATTACACCAGCACCATAGGTCCCGGGTCGTGAACCAAAGATACGTGTCGTGGCAGTGCGCCAGTTCTTACCGCTACTTCCCCCCGGCTCATCAAGTAAGGCGTGTGCACGGATGTAGTTATCTGCAGTATCTTCAGGGAGATCTGCCACAAGCTGTACGGCATCATCCATCAGTGCGATCGCAGCAGGGAACGCATCACGGAAGAAGCCTGAGATGCGGAGCGTCACATCAATACGCGGACGCCCCAATTCGGAAAGTGGAATGATCTCCAACCCGGTAATACGTCGACTCTGAGCATCCCACACAGGACGAACCCCAAGCAGCGAGAGTACTTCGGCAATATCGTCACCGCTGGTCCGCATTGCGGATGTCGCCCACAAAGAAATGCCGATAGATTCGGGATATCTGCCGTGATCGTCACAATAACGGTCGAGCAGAGTCCGTGCGAGATCTTGACCGGTCTCCCAGGCGAGCTCGGAAGGAATGGCGCGAGGGTCAAGGGCATAAAAATTACGTCCGGTCGGGAGGACCGACACAAGTCCGCGTAACGGTGAACCAGCTGGTCCAGGTGGTACTGCAGCACCATCAAGGGCTGCTAATACGTGGGGAATTTCCTGCCGTGTCTGACGCAGACGCGGTACCACCACCTCACACAAAAACTTCAGAACTTGCGGGAGGCGTGCACTATTAAAGGCTTCCGAACCCACATGAAAAGCTTCACAATAACGATTGATTGCATCAGTCACCAGGCCAACATCCCACTGGTGTGCCGCCAAGTCTTCGACGAGGAAACGGGCATGTTCTTCTGCCCTGTCCACCTGATGCCGACTATCAGTTCCATCCTCTTTGAGGCCGAGGACCTCACGTAATCCTGGAAGAATCTCCTGGCCACCCCATAATTGACGAGCTTGTGCAATGGCGAGCACCATATTCGTGAGGTGCTCCCCCTGGGGCTCACGGGAGAGAACATGGAGGCCGTCACGAATCTGGACATCTTTGATCTCGCAGAGCCATCCATCGACATGCATGAGCATGTCATCAAACTCATCCTCATTAGGCCGTTCCTCAAGTCCTAAATCTCGATGCATTTGAGCGGCCGTCATCAGGGTCCAAATTTGCTGCCGAATGGCAGGAAGCTTCGCCAGATCCATCGCGCTAATGTTCGCGTGTTCGTCCAGTAGTTGCTCCAGTCGAGCAATGTCTCCATAGGATTCCGCACGCTGAGTAGGGGGAATAAGGTGATCTACTAGCACAGCATGGGCACGCCGCTTAGCCTGAGTACCCTCGCCAGGATCATTAATCAAGAAGGGATAAATGACGGGAAGGTCCCGCAGTGCCGCATCCGGTCCGCAGGAAGGGGAAAGTGCGTTCTGCTTTCCTGGCAGCCACTCCAAATTGCCATGCTTCCCCACATGTACGATCGCGTGCGCACCCCAGCCGCCAACCGTCCGATCCGCGGCAAGCCACCAGTAGGCAGCAAGATAGTGGTGTGACGGGGCCAGCTCCGGATCGTGGTAGATCGACACAGGGTTCTCCCCAAAGCCGCGCGGTGGCTGTACCATCACCAACACGTTGCCAAGCTCCAAGCCGGCAAAAAAGATCTCTGGGTGTCCGCTACGGCGAGCATCCACGAATAGCTCTCCGGGAGCAGGGCCCCAGGCATCTTCAACCTTCTGCTGCAGCTGAAGTGGGCACAGGCGGAGCCAATGCTCATAGGTTGCAGCGTCCAACCGGAGTGTATTTGCAGCAACCTGTTCATCCGTCAGCCAATCTGCGTCTTGCCCACCCGCCGCAATAATCGCTTTCATCAGCTCGGCCGGATTATCGGCAGCAGGATCGTCAATGCTATAACCCGGGATGGCTGCTTCATCTACGGTATAGCCGGCAGCAGCCAAAGCGTGGAGCAACGCGAGGACTGAGGCAGGAGTATCCAACCCAACCGCGTTACCAATGCGGGCATGCTTTGTTGGATAAGCCGAGAGCATAAGAACAATACGCTTATCGGCATTGGCAAGGTAACCCAGCCGCACCGTCCTCATCACCAGTGATGCCAATCGGGAACAGCGTTCGGGGTCTGCCACGTAACGGCTGAGACCGTCTTCTCCCTCCTCTTTAAAACTAAAAGGCACAGTGATGATACGCCCATCGCATTCGGGAATTGCCACCTGCGATGCAGCATCCAACGGGCTCATCCCCTCATCAGACTCCAACCACTTGTCGTGTGGAGAGGTCAGACAAAGTCCCTGGAAGATGGGGATACCCAGACGAGCAAGGGCTCCTCCATCCCACGTGTCGTCCTTATCCCACGGGGTGGTAACAGCAGAATCGGGGAAAGTACATTGTCCTGGTTGATGGGCGGCCAACACCGTCACGACAAGTGCGTCAAAGGTCCCCAGATAGTTCAGCAAATCTTCGTCGGGAGTGCGCAGAGACGACACAAAAATAGGCACTGCTACTCCCCCACACGTAGAAAACGCCTCTGCAAGTGTTGTTATAAACGCAGTGTTTCCGGCGAGATAGTGCGAGCGGTAGAAGACAATCCCCACTCGGCCCTTGGCTCCAGCGAGCTCGTTCTTACCGGGATCTGTACCCATAATGCCCCAGGCAGGATGTGCGTGGGGTGCCGGCACGTGGTTGCTTGCTTCCCTCGGACTCATCCCCGGGGTACAGACCGCGAGTTCAAGGTAATCCCAGAGAGACTCCATATTATCCGCACCGGATGCCGCAAGATAGAGATGAGTGACGTGCGCAATCTCAGCTGAGACCGTGGAACACGCCAACAATTCGGTGTCGATCAATTGTTCGCCGGAAACCACCACAAGGGGTTTCTCTAGTACCGTCACCAGTGAGATTAGACCATCCCAGGTACGAGCGCTGCCCAGCAGGCGAAGCACGATGACGTCGGCGTCCGTCAGAAGAGTGGTTACTTCTTCTGCTGCTACACCGGAAGGGTTTCGCCATAACCAGGGGCGATGAGACTGAGCAGCCGCTAACCCATCAGTATCAGAAGTGGAAAGCAAAACGGCGCGCACACGAACCTACTTTTTCAGCGATAGTAACTCCCCCATGGTATCAAGGAGCACGTGGGCTAACCTGCTGCATGCACCCAACAGACTAGGCTAGTGGAGTGCACACCTTTATTCCTCGGCAAGAATCCGACCACTCCTGCCACGACTCGTGTCCAAGCGCGCTAAGACTTTTCCCCGCACAAGACGGCGGCATCGCGCGCATCCGCAAACCAGGCAGCCTTTTTACCCCTGCTGAACTACATTTCTTAGGAGAGGCTGCTGCGCACTATGGGGACGGGTTCTTACATCTGTCAAACCGCTCACACCCGCAGCTGCGCGGGGTCCGCAAGGGCGACATGCATCAAGGCCTTATCGCTGACATTGCAGCAGCGGGGCTTCTCCCCCATCCAACCCATGATAGTGTGCGCACTATTCTCGTCTCCCCACTCCACCATTCGGAAGGCCCATCTGCTGACTCCCTTGCACGTCTTGTCGACGAGCTCGACCAGGCACTCTGTGCTTGCCCCGCGGTCGCAGATCTCTCCGGACGAACCATTATCGCGCTTGATAACGGAAGCGGTGACGTCTGCTACGAGCGCCCAGATCTTGGGGCTGTGGCACAGCCCAACGGTAGCTGGATGATCCTTCTGGCAGCCGCTCCCACTCCCCTCACGTGCGCACAGAATCATCTTGTAGAGATACTTGCCGCCGCTGCTCAGTACTATGCCGAATTTCCCCGCCAGCAGTGGCGGATGGTCGACGAGGAGCAGTGTCGAGAGACTATCTTGATGCAGCTCCGCGAGCACTATTCGCGGCAGCTTACCGAACTCAAGGACGCAGACGTATCACTCCCACCACGGTTCCAGCCCACAGCCGGTATCACAGCAGATACTGTAGTGGCTACCATCCCCTTCGGGCGAATGACCGCAGAAGCCGCACAAGAACTAGCCGGCTTCGGCTACTCTGTGCGTTTTACACCCTGGCACAGCGTCGCCATCTATGGCGTTTCAGCAGCTGCCCGCGACGACCTGTGCACCGCCCTAACTCGGTTAGGAATGAGCGTCGATCCACGTCACCCGGCGAACTGGATTAGTGCCTGTGGTGGACAACCGGGATGCCGACGTGCGCATGCTGATGTACGTGGTGATGCTTGGCAGCAGATGCACTCCTCCGACTACCAACCAGGAGTCCGAATTCACTATGTAGGCTGTGCCCGCCGGTGCGGACACCCCAATGCACAGCATTGGGAACGTCTAGCTACAGCACAAGGAGAGTATGTAGAAACGCTCATGGACGCAGATGGGCGAACCCCAGTAACTAGCGGAGGACATCAGCTGCATGAGCTATAGCTACACCAGTTCGGGAGATGACATTTACGCCGAGTCTTTCCGTATCATTCGGAAGGAAGCAGATCTCTCCAGGTTTAGCCCCGCGCTTGAGCCTATTGCTGTACGCATGATCCACGGGTGCGGGCAGACTGACCTCGCTCACGATATTGAGGCCAGCGAAGGATGTGTGGAGGCCGCCCGCCGAGCGCTGCAGATTGGAGCCCCTGTACTTTGTGATGTCTCCATGGTGGCGACCGGTATCACACGCCGGCGGCTCCCCCACAACAATCCCATAATCTGTACCCTGCACGAGTCTGGCATCCGTGACGCCGCTGCAGCGCACGGGCTGACCCGTTGTGCCCAAGCCGTCGACATGTGGGCCCCCTACAGTGATGGTGCTGTTGTTGCTATCGGCAATGCTCCGACCGCCCTCTATCGTCTCCTCGAGCTTCTTGACGATGAAAAGATTCCCGACCCAGCAGCTATCATTGGCATCCCCGTGGGTTTTGTTGGTGCCGCAGAATCCAAACAGGCGCTAGCCGACTGGTGCGCGTCCCACCCGGGACGAACAGAGTATCTGACAGTTCATGGCCGGCGAGGCGGTTCAGCCATCGTCGTATCTGCTCTCAATGCTCTCGCCACGCCTTCGGAGAAAGCGTTCTAACCATGTCTAGCTCAAACGATGAAGCTGCTATTCACCCTCGAGAACCACGGGGACACCTCTATGCTATCGGTGTTGGTCCGGGAGATCCCGAGCTCCTCACAGTCAAAGCCGTTCACGCGTTGTGCGCTGCTGATGTCGTTGCCTATCACCAGGCCCCCGGCCACACCTCCCACGCATTGCACACTGTCACCCCCTACCTTGACCAGCAGCGACTGCTTACCTTAGAGTACCCAGTGACTACTGGGTCAACTTCTCACCCAGAGGGATACCAAGGAGCACTAGCGGAGTTTTACGACACGGCTGAGAGGCTGTTGCGTGCTGAGCTCGCAGCTGGCAAAACCGTCGCCCTCATCGCTGCCGGAGATCCCCTTATCTACAGCTCACAACAGCATCTAAGCCGCCGCCTCGCTGGGGACTATCCGGTCGACATCATTCCCGGGATCAGCAGCTTTCAAGCGGCAGCCGCTGCCACCAACAGCGTATTGTGCGAAGATCATGACGTGTTTCGTGTCGTACCGGCAACCTTGCCCCTCGCAGAACTCACTACCCAACTGCGCAGCGGCGATCCGCTGGCAGTACTCAAACTAGGCCGTACCACCGAGACACTCGTTTCGGCGCTCCGCGCGGCGGACCGGTTAGAACAAGCTCTTGTCGTAATGAATGCCAGTACTCCGCTTGAAAACGTTGTCCGTTTAACGGATGTCCTCAGCAGAGGGGAACGAATCCCCTACTTCTCCGTCGTACTGCTACCCTCCGCGACAGTTGCTGACGGAGTTGTACGCCAGGAGAATCTCCCGGCGGAAGGATGCGTGGACGTCGTGGGGTTGGGCCCAGGAGACGCTAGATTCCTCACCCCGGACACGGCGGATATTCTTACCCAGGCAACTGATGTGGTGGGATATGGCGCCTATACGCAACGAGTCGCGTTGAAGGAGGGCCAGCGCGTCCATAGCTCGGGAAACATGGTGGAGCTAGAGCGTGCGCGACTGGCGCTAGACCTAGCTGCCTCCGGAAAACGAGTGGTTGTTGTTTCGTCGGGGGATCCCGGTGTGTTCGGTATGGCTACCGCGCTGATGGAAGTTCTGGATACGCTTGATCCCCAGAGCGGGGATGTGGAAAGGTTCGCCCAGCTGCCGATTGAGATTCACCCTGGAGTCACGGCAGCTCTGGCAGCAGCAGCCCTTGTGGGTGCTCCCCTTGGCCATGATTTCGCTGTCCTTTCCTTATCAGACCGCCTGAAGCCTTGGGAAACCATTGCGCAGCGCGTTCAAGCCTGTTGCACCGTGGATCTGGCATTCGCTGTGTATAACCCAAAATCGCGGGCGCGCCCGCACCAAATTGATACCTTCATTGAACTTCTGCGCCGCGCACGAAGTCCCGAAACTCTGATAATTAAGGTACGAGCGGTAGGCTGTGAACAGGAACAATACAGTGTCAGCACGCTTGCCGACTTTACGAGTGACGATGTTGACATGCGCACTGTGCTTATCGTCGGGTCCTCCCGCACGCGCAGAGTGGCCGTGGGTGACCGTCAGCGGGTCTATACCCCGCGGCGTTACGACTAGGAGATGTAGTGGCAGATAAGCCAGTTAAGCCCCGTGTAGTGTGGGTAGATATCGCCAAAGGTATCTCCATTCTCACGGTCGTTTTTCTTCACCTATCGACCTGGGGAATCGACACAGGAAACTCACCTGGACTGTGGTACAACGTTTCTGCGAACTTCGTTCACTTGCGTATGCCGCTTTTCTTCATGGTGTCTGGCCTCTTCGCAGCCAAGATTCGGCGTTTCACCTTTGCCGAGCTCATCGTCAAACGCACGTGGCTATGGGGCGTTCCTTATATTCTGTGGGGAGCCATCGTGCTGCTGGCCTCCCACTTTATTCGTGGCACCTCTCTCGACCAGTTCTGGAGCCAATGGGGCCGGGGGATCATCTTTCCCGAAAACGGAATTTGGTTCCTCATGGCTTTACTAGTTTTCACCTTCGTCATTTGGGTGTGCCGGCGGGTACGTGGGCGCTACGTGCTGGCAGTGTCCTTCATCCTGACACTGATTGCTCCCTTTATCGGAGGCTCAGCGCAGGCTGGGCCCCTATGGTCGTGGACGCGCGTTGCAATGTACTTTTCCTCCTACTGCATTGGGCTATACGGGCGCGAGATTGTTATCCGTGTTGCTGCGAAAAGTCGCTGGTACCACGCACTTATTCTCTTCGTATTGCTCATTGTGATGGAACAAGGCTACCGCTATATCAACAATGAGTTTCTGCACACCAGCGCCAACATTCTCCTCATCGGATATGGCCTCATTACTGGCGTCGCGATCGCGGTAGCGCTGGACGGTACCTACTTTGGAAAACTGCTGTCCTACCTTGGGCGACATACCCTGGAGATCTACCTGCTCAACGAGATTCTCGTCTGGGTGTTTTATAAAGATATCTTCCCCCTCATTGACACCCACACCGGCAGCGACATGTCCACCTGGCAAGAGGGTGAACTCTTCATCGACCCGCGGGGCGTACTCAGCTCAATGAACTTCTGGGCTCCGCTGATCGGACTGGTCTTCGTGACAGGTGTTTCCCTTCTGATTCGCGAGCTAGTGCGCGGTTCCCGTCTCGACTACGTATTTACCCCTCCCACTTTTGCTTGGATGACCCGCTGGGTGCAGAAGAGCATCGAACGTCGTGCACAACGCCATGCGGAGGCACGTGCGCAGGCAATGTCACAAGGCTGCCAATACCAGCCCGAGAATGACGAAGCTTTGCTTTCAGAGCCAGACGTCACTACCGAGTTACTGGCGTCTGAAAAGGGTCTTTTGGAAGAGCGCGCGGTACACCTTCCCCAAGCCGGAGATGATCATGCTCGGCGCGGCAACAGATCTGGCGAGCCGGAGCAAAGACGTTAGCAATCTTGCGTAGAGCAGATAATCCGCTGCAGCTGCTTGACTGCTGCAGCAGTTGTCTCAACTTCTTCATGATAAGGTGAGGGCCGCCGAGGTACGGGTCGATCCACCATAATAACGGGTATCGCTCGTTTGCGAGCTGCCTCAATCTTCCCATACGTTGCTGCTCCCCCACTATTTTTTGTGACCAGCACATCACAGTCGGCGTGTTCGAGGAGTGCACACTCTCCCTCCACAGTGAAGGGGCCACGGTCGAGGATGACCTCGTGGGAGTGCGGCAGTGGTGGCGCAGGTGGTTCTACACAGCGGATAAGGCAGTGGGTGTCCACAGCAGAAAACGCTGCGAGCTGCTGCCGCCCAATAGTGAGAAACGCACGCTGAAAGCAGTGTAAACGGCTAGCAGCCGCCTCCATCGTAGGCACATGAATCCACTGGTCACCAGGTACCTCCCGCCAGGGCGGCCGATGCACGGTAAGAAGAGGAAGGCGGCGTTGGCGGCTGACCTCATGGGCAGTAGCCGAAATTCGCTCGGCAAAAGGATGAGTGCAGTCGATGAGAGCAACGACATGGTGATCCTCTACCCATTTTCCCAACCCAGGTATTCCTCCAAAACCACCGACGCGCACCTCCCCCTGCGGTAGACGCGGATGGGAGACTCTCCCCGCGAGTGAAGAGACGATGGCACACTGGCCGAAGCGGGGATTCTCCACCAAACATTCTGCAAGCTGTCTTGCCTCGCTTGTCCCACCGAGGATCAGAATAGTTCTGGGACCGTCTGCCCCCACTAGCTGCTCGTCTAAGCCACTCATTGTGATTCCTGCTCACGATCAGCGATGCTACAGATCGTATGTCCATACGCATCGCGGGGGCGATTATCGGAGTAGAGATAACTGGTAGGGGCCGCCAGCAGATGTGCCTGGGCAAGATCTACACCCGGGCCGACAAAGATCACTGCTGTCATACGAATTCCGGCATCCGCTACAGCCTGCGATAGGTCACTAAGACGGCAGCGAAGCACTTGCTCCTCTGGCCGACTGGCATAGGCCACAACAGCGCATGCACACTCGGGACCGTACAACGGAAGGAGCTTTTCAACAATACTGTCGGTATAGGCAGCCGCCAAGTGCAGGGCAAGAGTAGCTCCACTAGCAGCGAGGTTGGCCAGTGTTTCCCCAGGGGGCATGGCGCTAGCTCTCCCCTCGACACGGGTGAGAATAAGAGATTGCGTAACTGTAGGCACCGTCAGCTCCTGTCCAAGAGCTGCGGCTGCCGCAGCAAAGGCAGGAACCCCGGGCACGATGGAATAGTCAATTCCCAGCTTGAGGAGATGACGGATCTGTTCGTTGACCGCACTGTAGACCGAAATGTCTCCAGAGTGCAGGCGGGCAACATCGTCGCCACGTGCATCCGCAGCCGCAATTAGATCGATAATCTCGGCAAGCGGCCGACGTGCGGTATTCACTAGTTGTGCGGGGGGAGGGCAGTACGCCAGTACCTCAGGTGGAACAATTGATCCCGCATAGAGGCACACTGGGCACCGTTTCAGGAGCTCCACCGCACGAACCGTAAGCAGATCAGCAGCACCTGGACCGGCACCGATAAAGTACACCGTCATTTTTCTACCACCCATTGCACATGTCGGAGGCGGGGTCTCCAAGTGTGCAAATGCCCTAACGGGCTATAGGTTGCTTCCGAGTACTCGGTCAGGCAACCACCATAACGAGCGCACGCATCCTCCACTACCCGGAGAGACTCCGTCGTCACGGCAGTAGCGACCAAACGTCCCCCCGGCATGAGGCATTCCCAACAGGCAGTGACTATTCCAGGTGTCGTCACCCCTCCCCCAATGAAGATCGCTGCGGGAGCAGTCTCCACCTCCCCAAAACTAGCGGGAGCTTCCCCACACAGGGTGAGGCCGGTCACCCCTAAACGCTCTGCGTTATCGATAATGTCGCGGTGTCGGGTAGCTTCGGCTTCGAAACAATGAGCAGTACCGCCGGTGAGCCGGCACCATTCGATGGCAATCGACCCAGAACCCGCCCCTACATCCCAGAGCTCTTCGCCCGCACAGGGAAGCAACTGAGACAGGGTAATCGCCCGCATGGCCTGTTTCGTGAGCTGCCCTTTGTCGGTGGAAAAGAGCTCATCGGGAAGGCCAGCTGTGCGGCTCGCCCGACTATCCCGGGGATCGCAATATTGGCACTCCATCGCCAGAAGAGTGATATCTCCGCAAAGAGAGTTTGCGCCCGCTGCTAAACGGGAGAGTTCACTCGCTGTCCCCTCCCACCGCGATGCAGAAGGAGTACCAAGATCGCCCAAGAGCCAGAGCCGTGATGCATCGTAGCCATGCCGGCATAGATAGCTGGCGACCTCCTGAACATTCTGTCGCGTAATGCCGTAGATAAGAACACGTTGATCCGGCGAGAGCACGCGACGTAACGCATACAGGGGTTTGGTGGTGAGGGAAAAAACTGGGATGTCAGAGTAGCTCCAGCCCAGTTCACTTGCCGCCAAACTTGCTGCAGTTGGTGTTGGGTAGCACCGAATTTGTACTCCAGCCGGGGCACAGTCGATGACAGTCTCGCCGATACCATGAAACAGTGGGTCTCCAGATGCGAGGATGACGGTATCGGTGGGAGCCGTCTCAAGGAGGTGGCGGAGCATCGTACGCAGCGGTGAGTGCAGTGCTACAGACTGACCCGTCACTAAGTGCTCCACCAGGGCAAGCTGGCGTGGGTATCCGAGGACTAACGGAGCGCGGTGAATGAGCTGGGCAACATCACTATCAGGATCAGTTAGAGGGGCAGTGGTGAGCCCGATGACATGAATCATCGGGGCATTCTCCGCCACAGTGAGGAGGGTACGAACAGCATGATAGCGGCGAGGAAGCGTAACCGATTGGGCACCCACACACGGTGTTTACCAGACCGAATGGCTTGATAGACCTCGGCAGCAACTTGTTCTGCCGTCGATGACATGATGGTAGGATCCATCCCTTGCGTCATCCGTCCGATGACGAATCCCGGTCGTGCCATCACAACATTGATTTTTTCTTTATGGGTGGCATCAATGAGACCTGAGAGGAAGCCGTCTAGTCCCGCTTTGGCTGACCCGTACACATAGTTTCCGCGCCGCACACGCCAGCCCGCAATAGACGAAAACGCTACTAATAGCCCGTGGGTATGTTTGCGAAGGTACTCGATAGCTGCAGTAATTGTTACTACTTGGGCGGTGTAATCCGTGTGCGCAATGCGATACGCCTCTTTCGGATCATGCTCTGCCTTATGTTGATTTCCCAGGACTCCGAACGCCACGATGATGGTGCTCACCGGCATGCCACAGGCCTTCTCAGCACGCTCGTAGATGGAGGTGAGATCGCTTTCCACCAGAGCATCCCATTCTAGGCAGTAGACCTGCTGGGCGCCTCCCCGGAGGAGATCTTCAATAGCTCCAACATCGTGTTGCGACGGGCGCTGTGCGAGGACGACTGGCCGCCCGTTGCAGAGTCTACTGGCAAGTGCCACTCCAATCTCAGATCGTCCACCGAGCAGGAGAACACCGCCTTCCGAGGGCTGCAGAGTCTTCACAAGAATCCCTTTCCTTCTACAGTGATTCGGCCACGATACCGCGCTGGATGGCTTTTTTCGCTTGGTAAGAACAGTCTACGAGGTGTTGATACTCTGTGGTATCGAGTTTGGTGAGCTGGGAAAGAAGGTCCACGATTTGGCGAATGTGTCGAACGAAGTCTCCCGGGGTGACGCTCAGACCAAACATTTTCGCGACGATGAGGCACTCTTCGAGAGGAGCTCCGCTTGCCCAACGATAGACGGCTGTCGTTAATCCACCGTAAAGAGGGCGGGACAATTCCACGTCATGTTCCTGCTCCAAGCGGTGAATGTCGCGGGCGATGCGTTGGGTATCGGCAAAAGTATCGGCGAGTACCTCCGTTTGCGCGGGAGGCCAGTAGTGGTCCGTCTCTTTTCGGGCTTCTCCGGTAATCGCAGAGATCACCGCGGCGAGTTCCGCGGGCTCCAACCCATCCCACGCGTGTTCGCGTACTGCTTCTGTGCAGATAAGGTCAGTTTCGCAGTAGATGGATCGGAGAAGAGTGCCAGCGTCAGTTAGTTGGTAGTCCGAGGTCAGATAGCCAGCGTCATGCAGAATGCTGCACACGCGTGCAAAGTCGGTGGCAAGGGTTCCTGAGGCGTGGTCAATGTGATGTTGGAGAGCCTCACGTTGTTGGACAAGGCGGGCTCTATCACGGTTGAGGGTGGTAATCTCAGCGTGTGTGAGGTGTCCATGAAGGGGGTGGCGGCGTACCTCCTTCCGTAGATGGTGTAGGTGGGCTGGAGGATGAAGGTCCTTTTCTCGGCGCGCATCTTTGGGGATACGGATATTACTGTGTGCGAGTTCCCGGCGGGCGAGCTTCACGGTGTGGGCGTCGTCTGCGGCCCCCTTTTTCTCCAGGTGGATATGGCCGAGGGAATGTCCATTATGCCGAACATTAGAGAGAGGAGTTGCTCCCACCCAGGTGGATGTCACGACGAGAACACGGTTTTTGCGGGGACGTTCGAGTATCACCGCAAGGATAGGTTTCTTCCGGACACTGATGCAGATGACGTCACCACGACGTAGTTTAGCTAAGGCATCTTTAGAGGCGTGTGGCTTGTCCTTGTTCCGCTTCTTTTCCCATGCTTTAGTCTCTATATTGAGCTGGGAAATAAGGTCGAGGTACTCGGACATTTCGGGGGAAATATCGGCATCTATTGTGGCAAGCTGTTTATCTACTCGTGTCAGCTCTCGTTGCGCGTGGACTACCGCTGCGTCGTTCTGATACTGCCCGAAGGACTGGTGAAGCAGCACACGAACATCTTCGTAGCTATGGTGGGCCAACAAGTTGACGACCATGTTGTAGCCGACTTTAAAACTTGAACGAAGTGGTGACGGGTCGGCGTTGTGTAGGGCTGCGAGACGGTCTAGGTCCACTTCTGGGCTGTAGTAGACGATAGCGTGGCCAGTGGCATCGATACCGCGGCGCCCAGCTCGGCCGATAAGTTGCGCAAACTGACTGCTGGTAAGTTCTTCATGGGTGGCGCCGTTAAATTTTGTGAGCTTCTCCAATACGACGGCACGTGCGGGCATATTTATGCCTAACGCTAGTGTGGAGGTTGCGAAGACGATTTTTAGCAACCCTTTGCTGAAGAGCTCCTCCACAACTTGTTTGAACAGGGGCAGCATGCCTGCATGGTGGGCAGCAAAACCACGGCCGAGTGCGGCCCGCCATTGCGCGAAGTGTAGAGTTTCGCGGTCAGCTTCAGAGAGTTGATGACAGCGTTCATCGACGTGTTGGAAGATGCGCTGCCGCTCTTTTTTCGTCGTCAATGTAACGCGGGAACGAGTACATTGGGCAAGCGCGGAGTCACATCCCGCACGGGAAAAAATGAAGTCGATTGCGGGTAGTAGGTTCTCCCGTTCAAGTGCTTCGACTATGCGAATCCGGTTGGGAAAACGTTCATGGTGGCCCGGGCTGTGGAGTACCCGGTCGACGCGGTCTTGCAGGTGTTGTGAGACGTGCCTACCGTTCTTGCTAAGCAGCGGGTAGATCGTGGAATTGAGAAGAACGTCGGCTGTGAGCGGTACTGGACGAAATCCCGTACTGACGGTGCTGGTAGGGCCGACAACTGCAGTGATCCAGTCAGAGAATTCAGCGGTGTTTCCGATGGTAGCGGAAAGTGCAATGAGCTGAATGGTATCAGGAAGCGAGAGGATGACCTCCTCCCAGACGGCTCCCCGGAAGGCGTCCGAAAGATAATGAACTTCATCCATTACCACATAGCTGAGGTCGTGCAGAGTGGCACTGCCGGCATACAGCATGTTACGGAGGACTTCCGTAGTCATGACAACGACAGGAGCATCCCCGTTAATGGATTGATCTCCGGTGAGGAGACCGACATTATCTTTTCCCCACCGAGCGCAAAAGTCTCGATATTTTTGATTCGAAAGCGCTTTGATGGGGGTCGTGTAAAACAGTTTCTCAGACTGGTGAAGGGCTAGTACGGCAGCGGCTTCAGCAATGACAGTTTTCCCCGCTCCTGTAGGGGCGCTGACGACTACATTATGTCCCTCAGCAATATGGGAGATAGCACGCCGTTGAAATTCGTCAAGGGAGAAAGGGCGACGCGCAATAAAGGCGTCAAGAATTTCTTGTCTAGCGTGGAGCGTTGTCTGTTCCATTATCGGCGGGTTCCTCGTCGTCGATGTCGACATCGGCCCATGCCCAACGTTCGTGGACATCGACCTGCGTTGGTGGCTGACTGTCCGGCAGCGGTGCCGGTGCAGCGATAGTTGAAGCAGCTACCTCCTCCCCATTTTCTGTTAGGGCGGTAGGAGCAACTGCATCGGGCGTTCCTAGAGGAGAAGCGCTATCGTCGTCGGCGTCCATCCACGCTGGACGTTCCTTTTTCTTGCGCTTGTCGTGTACGCGGCAGATTTGAATAGCAATCTCTTGCAGCACAGTCAAGGTAAGCGCTAGCGCGGTCATGGAAACAGGGTCCCCACCAGGGGTGACGAAAGCTGCAAAGCAGAAGAGGCAGAGAATAGCGACTCGTCGCCACTTCTTGAGTTGCTCGTATTGCACCACACCCATGATGTTGAGGGTAACGATGAGCAGGGGTAGCTCGAAGCTCATCCCGAAGATAACGATGAGCGCCAGAATGAAGTTGAAGTATTGCGTACCTGAGAGCGCAGTAATCTGGACGTTATTGCCCATATTGAGGAGGAAGTCCAACGCTTTTGCGACTACAAAGTAGGCCAGCACAGCGCCGCAGATGAAGAGGAGGGACGCAATGCCGACATAGAGGAGGGCGAACTTCTTTTCCTTTTTGTACAGACCAGGTGCGATGAAAGCCCACACCTGGTAGAGCCAGAATGGGCTAGCAAAGACGATTCCGGCAACAGTTCCCACCTTTAGGCGCAGCATAAACTGCTCGAACGGTCCAGTTGCGAGCAATCGGCAGGTATCGTCATTACCCAACTGGAGGCGTGCTTCTGGGGGGATCGCACAATAGGGGCCCCGCAGAATTTCACCGAGGCTAGGAACAACGCCAATGCGCAGGTCGTACCAGACGAACCCAAATATCATCGCCAGGAAAATGATCCCGACGATGATGACAATGCGTTTCCTAAGCTCTCGTAAGTGCTCCGTCAACGCCATCTTTTCCTCTGGCGTACGGATGTGCTTCTTTTGAGCCAAGAGCCTGTTCTCGTTTAGTCAGGAGGGGAAAGCTTATTCAGCCTTTTTCATGGGATCGGTGGCGGGTTCAGCAGGCGTCTCTACCACGACCGTGTCGTCATCGACAATAACTGCATCTGCCTCGACCACAGGTTCGGCCTGAAGCTGCTCTGCTTTCTTCGTCTTACCAGCCTTGCGGGAAGGCTTGCCGTCCCCATTCTCGTTCTTCATTTCCTTCATTTCAGACTTGAAGATACGCATGGAACGCCCCATGGAGCGTGCCAGTTCGGGAAGTTTAGCTGCTCCGAAGAGGACGATAATAACGAGCAGGATAATAAGAATTTCCGGCCAACCAAGACTGGGCATGGTGTCCTCCAACTAACGTCATAAGAGGGGTTTCACTGTATGGTTAGTCTACCGCGCCAACGCCTCCATGGCTCGGTCCACGACAGCCTTTTCTATATGTTCAGGTTGGCATACCACCATATAGTCTGCGTAGCGCTGTGCCGTTCTCAGCAACCACGCTTCGGTAAAGTACGGTAGCACGCCAGAGAGCGTGCTGGGGTTACTGTCGGTAATGGTGATACCGAGCAGCTCTGCCAACCAGACTGCGTCATGACGCAAGGTGACATGTGCTTCCTTGGCCGCATCGTCATCTGTACAGTAGCGTTCAATATCGGCGTTTTGGAGCGGTTCCTCCCCCTCCCACAAAGCGTCAGGACGAAGCTGGACGATCCGATCTAGTCGGAATTGGCGGAGTTCGCGCGCATCCAAGGACCAAGCAATGAGGTAGGCGAATCCCTTACGAATGATGAGGCGGTAGGGCAAAACTCTGCGACCCCTTGTCAGCTCACCCGTACCACTAAGATAGTCAAGCGTTAGTACCCGCCTATCGGTAATAGCAATCGAGAGGGTTTCGGTAGCACCAGGGATTCCGCCGGTGGGTGCAGCGGTGTTGACGGACTCAGTGGAGGAAGACGGATGGCCGGTCAGCTTAACGAGCACGCTGTGGACTGCCGTATGGTTGGCTAGCCCGGGGACCTTATCAACGTGCTCTAGGGCCAAAATAAGCGCGGCTCGCTCCGCAGGCGTAAGGCGGAGAGGTTTCTCTAATCCCTGCGCTGTGTAGACGTAGATGTTTTCGCCCCATATGTCTATATCGATAAGATCGCCGCCATAGTATCCGGGGATGCCGCAGCAGACCGCTATCTCGAGGATGGAGGTGAGCTCATGGGGCGAAATTCCGAAGTGTGCAGCTGCTTCACGGCGAGTGATGCCGCCATGGTTGGCGAGATACGGGATGATGTCGAGGGCGAGCGCCACTTTTTGCGAGGTCTTCATTCGGTGACCTCCCCTGCTTGATAGCGTCGAACAACTCGCTCGAGACAGGTGCGGACGTCCTGCGCCAAGTCGGAGGGCTCCAGCACGGTGGCGTGTGGAGTGTCGGCGAGTACTGCGTCGCGCAGCCATTGATAGCTAACAGAATCGAATGAGAGATGTCGTCGTTCGCTGTCGTGAGGTGCGGTAGTGACCCGATCCGCAGCTAGCACCAGCTCCGAACTGGCGTCAGCATCGACCTCGACAGATGCAGACACGTAGCGTCGCACAGAGGACAGCTGTTGTCGCAGGATCTCTCGTACGGGAATAGGGGGGCGTTCTTCCTGCGCTGGAGCGCCGGTATCGGTAACGTCTCCGCTCAGTCGGGAAAGCCGAAAAACTCGCATGGCTCTCCGTTGACGGTCGAAGCCTACGAAGTACCAGTGGCCGTTGTCAGCGACCACCCCCCAAGGCTCCACCTCACGTTCTTCTGTAGTGAGTGCTTGTGCGGTGTGGTAGTGGAAGGTGACGGTACTGTGGTGCGCTGCTGCCTCAGAGAGGGTACTCAGTCGGGTTAGATCTTGCTCGGTTGTTGCGGACGCGAAGTTGATGAGCCCGGGGTGGGTGCCGTCATCGTCATGTTGCAGTTTGTCGAAGCCACTTTGCAACTCTCCGTAGCCATCAGCAGTGTAGAGCTGCATGGCAAGATTGATGACGGTGCGCTCTGCCGAGGTGAAGGATAGTGGAGCGAGTTGGTAGTCTTCTTTGATGATGCGATATCCGGGAATATTGCCCTTTTCATCTGTGCTATCCACGCTGATGGGAATACCCAGGTCTTTGAGGGCTTGCTTATCGCGTTCAAACATTTGTCGGCCAGCTTCTCCATTATCTGCAGAGTAGCCTGCTACAGTTTGCCGGATCTCATCCGCAGTGAGATAGACCGGCGTGTTGAGGAGCGCGATCACGAGATTGAGTTGACGTTCTAGCGGCGAGACTTTGGGGGTAGGCACACCTTGATGGTAATTCATCCAATGCTCGAAATAAGGGACTCAGCTTCGGGTGTCATAGGCACGAACGGATCGTTGAGCTCTAGTTCGCACGGGTCGTAGGACAGGCGTTTAATATGCGTCCAGTCGGCAGAGAAAGGGGTTTCTGAGTCAAGACATTGTGCGATAAAACGCCCTCGCATGTTGGCGCGAGTGGTATTGGGAGGGACATTTCTCGCTTTCTCGACTTCTAAAGGGTCTGTCAGCCGGTTGATGAGTCCACGTGCCTCCATCAGCGGGAAAATACCTCGTCCGGGACGGACATCGTGGTACGTCAGATCGAGTTTCGCGCAGCGAGGATCAGAAAGCTCAATGCCATGGCGTGCAATTTGCCTGTCGAGAAGAGTTTTCTTGATGACCCAATCGATGTCGGCAGCAATGGGGCTCAGGTCACCCGATTCAACCGCAGTGAGTACTTTTGTCCACAGTTCCACCACCCAGAGGTAACGTGACGTCTGTAAATCGGCTGGACGATGGGCCAGATAACGAGTGGCGACATCGCAGAAAACCTGTTGGACCTGGAGTGCTGTCGCAGTGCCGCCCGCTTTAAGCGGGAATTCTGCTCGCCCGTCCAGGCCATGAGAGACGATACGGATGGCCTCAATCGGATCTTGTGGGTAGAAGTTGGGGACCTCGACACCTTCTTCCAACATTTCCAGCATAAGGAGAGTGGAGCCTAGCTTCAGCGCTGTGGTGGGCTCGGCCATCGACGAGTCCCCTACGATGACGTGCATCCTTCGGTAAAGGGAGGAGTCTGACAGCGGTTCATCACGGGTGTTGATGATGGGCCGTGAGCGTGTTGTCGCAGAGGAGACTCCATCGAAGACGTGCTCTGCGCGTTGAGATAGTCGGAAGGTCGTCTCCCCTGTGTGGGGATCGGTGAGAACTTTTCCTGCTCCGCATATGAGCTGTCGTGTTACCAGGAAGGGAATAAGAGCTTGGGAAATGCGGAAGAAGTCATCGGTGCGTTCGATAAGGTAGTTCTCGTGGGAGCCGAATGAGTTTCCAGAGGCATCGGTGTTGTTCTTAAAAATGTAGACGTCGCCGCCGATGTTGCTGTGGGACAATCCTTGCTCAGCAAGGATGGCAAGCTCATTCATATCTTCGTCACCTGCACGAATATAGGTGACAAGTTGATCAACGGAGTCGCATTCGCAGGTGGCGTATTCCGGATGGGAACCAACATCGAGGTAGAGCCGCGAGCCATTCTTCGTGAAAATGTTCGACGAATGGTAGATGTGAATAACGGGTGTAAAAAAGTGGTGGGCAATTTCATCGGCGTTGAGCCGCTGCTTACCGTTTAGCATGCAGGCAATGCCGTATTCAGTTTCTACTCCCGCGATGCGACGACGCATAAGTTACTCTCCACCTTTTTGGATAAAGGACAGGACGAACTGTTCAGCATTGGTATCGAGCATGCTGTCAATTTCGTCGAGGAGGTCGTCGGCTTCGTCGACAGATGCATGCAGATTAGCCTGGCCGCCGCCAAACTCATCGTCATCTCCACCATTACCGTGGCCTCCGAAAACCTGTGCCTGTGGCATTAGCGTTCTCCTTTCAACAGTTCTGACGAGACCCGTCGCAGGATCGTCTGGGGGTTGTCTTCATTGTCCACAATAGGAGCGCAGTTCGCCGCCCCCAGCGAGAGCGGATCGTCAATACGCAACGTGTATACGCCATCGTTGGGACCTGCGACGGAGATACTGTCCCACGAAGCTGCGACAATGGCTGAACCGAACTTTTCTACTAAGGTACCCCGCAACCAGGCACGTGTCGTCGTTGGAGCGTGCATAACTGCGGTACGGACCACTGGCTCATCGATCAGACGTTGCATGCGACCAGCAGCAACTAACTTGTTGTATATACCGGAAGGGCGGAGATCGCTATAGGCAAAATCGAGGGCAGTGAGCCGGGCATCATCCCACCCACACTGGTAGCGCCGTTGAAGCTTGGTGAGCAGTGCTAGTTTCGCCGTCCAGTCCAGATAGTTGGAGGTGCTCAAGGGATCTGTGCGGAGATCTATCAACGCCTTATCCCACCACTTACAGAGGTCATCAGTACGTTCTTTGGAAAAACAGCTGTGATGGTGAGGCGTGGCAGGAACATGCGGATTTCGTTTTCCGTGAAGGAAAGCGTAGACACGGCTGCGGTACTGTTCTTGAATATCTAGTGCCGTCATTTGCCCCCCCGACAACAGAGGGAGCGGAACCTGCAAGGTGAGATCACGGGAGACCATTTTTACTGCCTCAACAGGGTCTTCTAGTACGAGATCAGAAAAATCGACACCAGCTTCGATAGCGATGATGACCAGCATGGTCAGTCCTACCTTGAGGTAGGTGGCAACTTCCGCCATATTGGCGTCACCGACAATGACATGGAGACGCCGCCACATCTCTTCGTCAGCGTGCGGTTCATCGCGAGTGTTAATGAGACCTCGATTAAGGGTGGTCTCCAAACTGATATCGGTTTCGATATAGTCTGCGCGTTGTGAGATCTGGAACCCGGTGTCCTGGCTGGTGGTACCAATGCCGACACGACCAGCACCGGTGTAGACCGTGCGTGTAACAAAGAACGGCATGAGTTGCTGCGCGAGCAGCGTAAAATCCAGGGACCGTTTCACGAGATAGTTCTCGTGTGCCCCGTAAGAGGCACCTTTGCCGTCGACATTGTTTTTGTAAAGCACAACTGGATAAGAGTCGGGGAGAGACGCGAGGATCTTTGTCGCCTCGTACGCTATTCTCTCCCCCGCTTTATCCCAGATAACAACGTCGAGGGGATCCGCGACTTCCGGCGTTGAAAACTCGGGGTGTGCGTGATCAACGTAGAAGCGTCCGCCGTTGGAGAGGACAAGATTGGCGAGACCCGGAGCATTGGGGTTGATACGTGGGCTCGGCCGCGCAATACCCAGGTCGTAGCCGCGTGCATCACGCAAGGGATGCTCGGGGGAATAATCCCAGCGAGTTCGAGAATCGGCAGCCATACCCAAGGAGTAGGCATACGCCAGTACAACATCGGTGGAACTGGAAATCGGACTGAGGAGAGGATTGTCTGGAGTAACAATGCCAAATTCCACTTCAGTGCCAAGAGACCGGGCGTACTTACTCACGGGTCGATGACTGTGAAAGTAGTCGAATATCAATGATCCGTTCGCCTCTCTTTCCAGACACACGAGCCCACTCATCAGGACGGTTAGCGTTGGGCAGATCTTCGTTTTGTGAGTACTCAAGAGCAACAGCGTCCAGCATGAACTGCTCAGTGATGCCTGCCGGTTTGCCCTCAAGTTTTGCCTTAATTGCAGACTTCTTTGCACGATCCACAATGTTGTGGAGCATCGCGCCGGAGACAAAGTCCTTGAAATAGAGAATTTCCGTCGAGCGATCTCGGTAGGTTACTTCAATGAACTCGTTTTCCGGGATTGGTGCATACATGCGCTCCACCGTGCGGTTAATGAGTTCCTGATAGGCAACGTCGGTGTCTCCTCCACCCAGCTCAGCGATAGTGGCAGCGGAGAGAGGCACAGCCCGGTTGAGGTACTTTGCGAGAATATCTCGTGCACCATCTTCGTCAGGACGGCGAATGCAGATTTTCACGTCGAGACGTCCGGGCCGCAAAATTGCGGGGTCAATCATGTCTTCTCGGTTCGTAGCACCGATGACAATGACGTTCTCCAGGCTTTCCACGCCATCAATCTCGGCAAGAAGCTGGGGCACGACAGTGTTCTCCATATCAGAAGAAATGCCAGACCCACGGGTCCGGAACACTGCATCCATCTCATCAAAGAAGATGATCATGGGATTACCGTCGTTCGCTTTATCTCGCGCCTGCTGGAAGATGAGTCGAATCTGGCGCTCTGTCTCACCAACATATTTGTTAAGGAGTTCCGGGCCCTTCACATTGAGGAAGAAGGATTCAGCGCGCATCTTTCTAGGCTTCTTTTCGCCTGCTGCAGCTGCTTGCCGTTCGGCAATTTGCTGAGCCAATGAATTAGCGACGGCTTTTGCGATTAAAGTCTTACCGCAACCAGGAGGGCCGTAGAGTAGTACGCCTTTGGGCGGGCGGAGGTCATATTCGGCATACAAGTCGCGATGAAGAAAAGGAAGCTCAACAGAGTCTTTAATCTGCTGGATCTGCGGTTCAAGACCACCGATGTCAGAATAGGCGACGTTCGGAACCTCTTCGAGGATGAGCTGCTCCACCTCACCGCGCTCCACATGATGTAGTGCCACGTTCATACGCTCGTCAACGATGAGAGAATCACCGATACGCACTTTACGAACGCCCTGCTCGGTCTCAACTCCATCGACAAGGGACTGCGCCAACGTGACTACACGTTCTTCGTTCGTGTGGTTGGCTACTAGCGCATGAGAGTCGTCGACCATCTCTTGCACCTTAAAAATCTGGCCAGCCGCGGGGGTATCAACAATCTCCACCGCGATGAGGGCATCGTTCAACCGTACGGTGGTGCCCACATGGATATCGGTGATCTTAATGTTGGGGCTCAACGAGACGCGCATTGGCCGATTACTAGTAAAGACATCGATCGACATTGCCGTCTTGTTGTCAAGGTCCATGTTGTCGAGAAGACGCGGGTTAAGGACGACTCCAAACGCGGTGGGTGGGGACGAGAGGGAATCGAGCTCTTCTTTCAGCTCGTTGATTTGTTCACGAGAGGCTTTGAGGAGTTCAGCCAGCTTGATGTTGCGCGTCTCAAGGCTATGCAACTTGGTCTTGAGGTCGTCTACTTCAGTCATAATGGTGCAGCTATAAAGGTTGTAGGTACTAACGGTAACGGCCCGCTAAGCGGGCAGCATAATCGCTTCTAGGGTAACCCAGAAAACCTTAGGAGCGCCGTGCTTTTCGCCGAGGGGGAAGAGGTTTTGTGCCATCGGCAAGTCGTCGAGTGGAGATGAGGAAAGCAGTATGGGCTTGCATCCGGTGTTCAGGACGTACAGCGAGATCCACCACGTGCCATTCGCGCACAAAGCTCTCCCATGCGCGAGGTTCAGTCCAACACTGCTGTTCGCGAAGCGATTCGATGAAACGTGATAACTGCGTCACCGTCGTCACATAACAAATAAGGACGCCACCGGGGTTGATGAGATCTTTTACCGCGGGAAGGCAATCTTCAGGGCTCAGCATGTCGAGAACGATGCGATCAACACCATCCGGGATGTCCCCTCGGGTGACCTCAGCTAGATCTCCTTGCTGGAGTGTCCACCAGTTCGGATGCTCACCATAAAACTCGACGACGTTCCGTTCAGCAACCTCCATATGGTCGCCGCGGATTTCGTAAGAATAGACGTGTCCGGTAGGGCCGGTTGCCCGCAGCAACGAACAGGTGAGTGAACCAGAGCCAGCGCCTGCTTCGAGGACTCTGGCACCAGGGAAAATATCTCCTTCCATCAAGATTTGGGCAGCGTCTTTGGGATAGACGACTGCCGCACCACGAGGCATCGAAAGAGTGTAATCGACAAGCAGATGGCGTAGCGCCAAATAGCTACCACCCGCGGAGGATTCGATAGAGGACCCCTCGGGCTGTCCAATGATGTCGTCATGCGCAATAAACCCTTGATGGGTGTGGTAACGTCCGCCCGCCTGGAGGGTGAGAGTGATGTGCCTACTCTTTGAGTCAGTCAGTTGGACGCGGTCACCTTCAGCGAAAGGTCCCTGAGAACGCATTCTGCTCCTTTGATCCGGTTCCGGACGTGTTGTGTCACTGTGACCGTGTACGCTGCCAAATATGACGAACGAACGGACCCAGGACGAAGCTTCGGGGGAAGCTTCTCAACCTCTTAAGCCTACTGCATCGAAGCCCATTGCCTTATCTGCCTCTCGCGCTAACGACTTTCGCCAGTGTCCTCTCCTCTACCGCTTCCGGGCGATTGATCGACTTCCTGAGCCCACCACTGAGGCGCAGTTTAAAGGAACGGTAGTGCATGCTGTTTTCGAGAAACTCTTCGGTCTGCCGCCCGCGGAGCGGAATCCCGATGCAGCTATTGGGCTACTTCCGGAAACCTTTGAAGCGCTCCGAGCAGAGGAAGATCCGACAGTAGTCCCCGCTGGCGAGGAGCGTCGATTCCTGAACGATTGTGCTGCCCTGGTTTTTAACTACTACCATGTTGAGGATCCTCGAAGGTTTGACCCTACTGGTCGCGAACAATACATCCACACAGTGCTGCCAGATGCGACGCCAGTGCGAGGATTTATGGACCGACTAGATGTAGCGTCGACAGGAGAAGTACGGATCGTCGACTACAAGACCGGTAAGAAGCCTCTCCCCCGCTATTCCGGATCGGTGGAATTCCAGATGCGTCTTTATAGTCTGATGTACTGGCGCGTTTATGGCACTGTACCGGACCAGATGAAGCTCATCTATCTGAAAACAGGCGAGACGATAGTAAGCCGCCCGTCTGCGGCAGAACTTCTCGACACTGAGCGTGAAGTTGTGCGTCTCTGGAACGATATTAGACAGTGTGGAGCGACTGGCGAGTTCATTCCGCGCGCGTCAAAGCTCTGCAGCTGGTGCGCGTTTCAACAGTACTGTCCAGAATTCGGCGGGACGTTGCCGGATTATCCTGGTTGGCCCGGCGAATCCCACAACTGACATCTGAGGAGTAGCGAACTCGTCGGACGTCAGAGAGAGGTCTATAGCGCGGTGGCTACAAGCGGCAAGTACGGAGATCAGACGCGAGAATGGCGCTTGCACCAAGAGCGTGCAACTCATCCATGAGAGCGTTTATTCCCTTCCGGGGAACCATTGCGCGGACTGCGCACCAGCCGTCATTAGAGAGCGGGGATACCGTTGGGTACTGAATACCGGGGGTGAGCTCGATAGCTTTATCGAGCAACTCTCGTGGGCAGTCGTAGTCCAGCATGAGATATTTCTTTGCGTAAGAGACACCCTGTAAACGGCCTGCGAGTGTTTCCTTAGCATGCGCCAGCTCAGGGCTATCGTCCTCGGTACTGTCACGTTCGATAAGCACGGCCTCGGATACGCAGAGAGGTTCACCGAAAGGGGCCAGGCCATGGGCGCGTAGGGTGCGTCCAGATTCTACGATGTCTGCAATGCAATCGGCTACGCCAAGCTGAATGGAAATCTCGACAGCTCCGTCCAAGCGGATGACGGTGGCATTGATACCCCGTGACGCAAGATCGGAACGAGTGAGGTTCGGGTAGGCGGAGGCAATAGTTTTGCCCCCGATTTTCTCAACACTCCACTCTTCATGAGCAGGCGCTGCATAGCGGAAACTCGAACCACCGAATCCCAAACCAAGGCGTTCCCGAACGGGTGCCTGAGATTCGATCGCCAGGTCACGGCCGGTAATGCCAAGATCTAGTTGACCGTTCCCGACATAGATTGCAATGTCCTTGGGGCGAAGGAAGAAAAACTCGACTCCATTGGAGGAGTCCACCACAGTAAGATCCTTCCGGTCAGCTCGAGCACGATACCCGGCTTCCTTCAGCATCTCCTGAGCAGGCTCGGAAAGGGCGCCTTTATTCGGAATAGCAATGCGCAGCACGGCAGCTACCTTTCAGATGTCGATTAGAGGAATTTGTAGATGTCGGCGGGAGTGAGACCGCGTTTCACCATAATGACCTGCAGCCAGTAGATAAGTTGCGAGATTTCTTCAGACAGCTCGTCATCAGACTGGTATTCAGCAGCCAACCACACTTCGCCGGCTTCCTCCGCAACTTTCTTACCAAGGGAATGGAGCCCTCCATCGAGCGCAGCAACGGTTCCGGAGCCCGCAGGGCGGCTCACGGATTTTTCCAGGAGTTCAGCGAATAGGTCTTCGAAGTTCTTCACGATTCGTATTATTCCACTTTTCTGACGTGCAGAGTTATTCGGACTATAAGGGCAGTGAGTTCCCTACGTAACGCTGGAGATCAGTAAGGGTAACACCAGTGAGAGACTCCCAAATATCGTAGCCATCACCGGGAGTGAGGGGATTCTCAGTACGGATGCCAAGAACATGGCAGCCAGCAGCACGCCCCGAAGCGATTCCGGTCATGCTGTCTTCAACGACCAAGCACTCCCTGGGCGATACAGAAAGCAGCTCCGCAGCACGAAGATAAGGATCTGGGGCAGGCTTACCGGAGGGAACTTCATCCCCACAGACGCTCACTGCAAAATTCTCCTTACCCACTTTGCGGAGGGCCAAGTCAGTGAGAACCCGTTGAGTGTTGGTGACGAGTGCTTGGGGAATGCCAGCCGCACGAATCTCCTGGATAATGTTCATAGCTCCGGGCTGCCACTGCATTTCTGTCTGGTAGAGCTCCCCCATCGTTGCAATGATCTTGTCATTGATCGTGCGAATGAGGCCATCGTCAGCACCTCCCGCGAACCCGGCGAGGGCGTCCAGAAGATTGTCCATGCTCATACCGATGGTAAGAACACGTTGTTCTGGGGTTAGAGGGGCTCCCACGTCCTCCATAGTGCTGTAGATAGCTTTGTCCCAGAGGACTTCAGTGTCGACGAGGGTTCCGTCCATGTCCCAAAGAACTGCTTTGAGAGTGCTCACGCGTACTGTCCGTTCTTTACTATTCAGGTTGGTGTCGTGCGTTAGGTGTTAAAGTACTTCGCCTCAGGATGGTAGAGGACGAAAGCGTCTGTGGACTGCTCGGGGTGCAACTGGTATTCCTCCGACAAGACGATACCTGCCCGTTCAGGTTCGAGAAGCTCCATCATCTTTTCACGGTCTTCTAGGTTTGGGCAGGCGCCATAACCGAAGGAGAAGCGTGCACCCCGATACTTGAGATCGAAGTAGTCAGCTTTGTCTATGGAGTCCTCTGAGCCGGCGGAGGAGCCATCAGACAGTTTGAGTTCGTGTCTAATACGTTCGTGCCAGTATTCGGCGAGAGCCTCGGTGAGCTGAACCGATAAACCATGTGCCTCAAGGTAATTGCGGTAGTCGTTCTGGGCGAAAAACTCATCAGCATAGTCAGCGATAGGAGTACCCATGGTGACAACTTGGAACGGTAGAACATCAACTTGCCCAGTCTGCTCCATGCGGGCGCGAGACTGAACAAAGTCGGCAATGCAGAGGAAGCGGGGGCGCTGCTGGCGGGGGAACGTGAAACGAAGCCTCTCTGGTGCATCTGGTCGAGGCTCGGTGAGAATGACGATGTCATTCCCTTCTGACACTGCAGGGAAGTATCCGTAGACAACGCAAGCATCATTGAGTACGCCCCGGGTGGACATTTCGTTGAGCCAGAGACGAAGCCGTGGCTCACCCTCGGTTGCGACGAGTTCGTCGTAGTCAGGGCCATCACTCCCACGTGTCGGCCGCAAGCCCCATTGTCCGAGGAAGAGTGCACGATGATCGAGAGTACTGACATAATTTTGGTAAGGTATGCCCTTCACGATGCGGGTACCCCAGAAGGGTGGGGTTGCTAAGGGGACGTCCACTGCCACCTCGGAGCGTTCCGGAATAACGATGTCCTCCTGCTGAGCAGCCCGTTTTTCCGCAATGCGCTTGGAACGTTCGCGCCGCTCAAGACGGGCCGCTTTCTTTTTCGCTCGTTCTTCTTCAGCAGCCAAGGCTGCCAGTGCGGCCGGACTTTCTGGGGCGAAGTCGATGACACGACGTCCGTGTTTTGCGTCCATGATTTCGCCGAGCAGCCGCAGTGTCTCAAAGGCGTCTTTGGCGTAGTAGACCTCACCTTCATAGATCTCTGCTAGATCGTCTTCGACGTAGCCGCGGGTCAGTGCAGCCCCGCCCAGGACAACGGGGTACTTCTGGGCAAGTCCACGGTCGTTTAGCTCAATGAGGTTTTCCTTCATCACGACTGTGGACTTCACCAGTAGACCAGACATACCGATGACGTCGCAGTTGTTGATTTCTGCCGCTTCGATAATGTTGTTGATGGGCTGTTTAATACCAATGTTGACGGTGTCATAGCCATTGTTAGAAAGAATGATATCGACGAGGTTCTTGCCGATGTCGTGCACATCGCCTTTCACAGTGGCGAGGAGCATATTGCCTTTGGACGTCTCCTCCCCTTCTGTCCGTTCGATAAACGGTTCGAGGAAGGAGACTGCAATCTTCATGATTTCCGCGGATTGCAGCACGAAGGGAAGTTGAATCTGTCCTGCCCCGAAGAGCTCACCAACGGTTTTCATGCCTTCAAGGAGGACATCGTTGATAATCTCAAGTGCTGGTTTTTCGTCGAGTGCTGCAGTGAGATCCTCTTCGATCCCACTACGTTCACCATCGACGATTCGCTGTTGTAGGCGTTCCATGAGCGGTAACGCGGCGAGCGCTTCTGCTCTGGCTTCGCGCATGCTGGACGCATCGACGCCTTCGAAAAGGTCCATGTAGCGCTGGAGGGGGTTCTCCACTCTGTCGCGACGATCCCAGATGAGGTCAAGCGCGGCCTCCTTGGCCTCATCCTCGATCTTGTTCATGGGAAGAATCTTGGAACTATGCGCGATGGCAGTATCGAGTCCCGCTTCCATCAACTCGTTGAGGAAGACAGAGTTGAGAACTTGGCGAGCCGCTGGACTAAGGCCGAAAGAGATGTTGGAAAGGCCGACGGTGAAGTGCACATCGGGGTAGCGCTTGTGCATTTCCCGAACAGCTTCAATTGTCTCAATGCCATCGCGGCGCACCTCTTCCTGGCCTGTCGTAATAGGCAGAACAAGACAGTCAAGGATGATGTCGGATACATGCATTCCCCAGGTTGTGGTGAGAGTCTGTACCAGACGCTCGGCAATCTCCACTTTGCGTTCTTTAGTGCGAGCTTGGCCCTCTTCATCAATCGTCAGTGCGACGACTGCTGCACCATGTTTCTTCACCACCGTCATCATTCGGTGGAAACGAGACTCCGGCCCCTCCCCTTCTTCGAAGTTCACGGAGTTAACTGCGCACCGTCCACCAAGAGCCTGCAAGCCAGCTTCGATGACGGCGGGTTCTGTAGAGTCCAACATGATGGGCAGGGTGGACTGGGTCGATAGTAGCTTGGCGATGGGCGCCATGTCTTGGGTGCCGTCTCGCCCAACATAGTCCACACAAAGATCCAGCATGTTCGCTCCGTCACGAATTTGACGACGGGCGATATCGTGGACGGTTTCCATGTCGCCGGCAAGGACGGCCTCACGGAAGGCTTTGGAGCCGTTGGTGTTGGTACGTTCACCGATAAGAGTGACGCCAGCATCGCTGCGCAGTGGGGTGGCTGTGTAGAGCGAAGCTACACAGTCTTCGGGTGAAGGAGCCCGCTTTCCCAGCTGAAGAGCTTTCACTGCCTGGGCGGTTTCGTTGATGTGCGCAGGGGTTGTGCCACAGCATCCTCCCACCAGAGACAGTTTGTACTTATCGACGAAGTGAGTGAGCGCGTCTGCGAGCTCTTCTGGCTGGAGGGGATATTCTGCACCATTGAGTCCAACTACTGGAAGTCCAGCGTTGGGCATAACGGAGACAGGGACGGAAGAGTGCTGCGATAAGTATCGGAGGTGCTCCGACATCTCTTCCGGGCCGGTCGCGCAGTTCATACCAATCATGTCGATATCCAAATGTTCGATTGACGTCAGTGCGGCTGTAATATCTGAGCCCACCAACATGGCACCGTTGGTTTCAAGGGTGACGTGCGTGATGATTGGAAGAGTTCTCCCGACATCCTGCATAGCGGCTTTAGCAGCGATAACCGCGGCTTTCACCTGAAGAAGGTCCTGACAGGTCTCGATGAGAATGGCATCTGCCCCACCCTCGATGAGTCCACGAGCTGACTGTTGGTAGGCATCTCTCACCGACTCAAAGTCAATATGCCCTAGTGAAATAATTTTGGTGCCAGGTCCAAGAGAACCCAACACCATACGAGGGGTGCCGTCGGCGGAGGGCCCCATTTCGTCTGCCACACCCCGAGCAAGCTGTGCTCCAGCGAAGGCGAGAGAGAAAATCTTGTCTTGGATGTCGTAGTCAGCAAGGTTAGAGACGTTGCAGCCGAAAGTGTTGGTTTCGACGGCGTCGGCACCCGCTTCGAAATAGGTGCGATGGATCTTTTGGATGACGTCAGGGCGGGTGAGGTTGAGGATCTCGTTACAGCCCTCAAGGTTGTTAAAGTCGTCAAGGGTGAGGTCCTCGGCCTGCAGCATCGTGCCCATAGCGCCATCACCGATGACGACACGGCGCTGCATGGCGTCGAGCAGCGCAGTGTTTTTCTCCACTTAGCGAACTCCCAGCAGACTATCGAGAAGAGTAAGGATGGTGGCGGGAGCTGTTGTGTCATCCCCTAGCCCCCGGAGTGTCTCTTCTGCCCAAACATCAATGAGGGCTAATGCGCGCGGTGTGTCAAGGTCATGGGAAAGTGCCTCTCGGACTTTCTGGACGGTATCTGCGGCAGGTACACCAACTGGCTGCTCACATGCTTCACGCCATCGACGGTGTCGGGTGACTGCGTCTGCTAACACAGTGTCGGACCAGTCTCGGTCGGCGGCGTAGTGGCCGGCATAAATGCCTAGTCGGATGGCGCTAGGATGTACTCCTTGAGCGCGTAGTTTGGAGACGAAAACGAGGTTGCCCAGGGACTTCGACATTTTGACTCCGTCGAGAGCAATCATACCGGTATGGACGTAGTGTCGAGCCATACGTTCGCACCCGGTCGCAGCTTCAACGTGGGCGGCGGAAAATTCGTGATGGGGGAAGATGAGATCTGAGCCGCCGCCCTGGATGTCGAAGGAAGTTCCCAGACGGTTCAGCGCAATGGCAGCACATTCGATATGCCAGCCGGGGCGGCCTGCCCCCCAGGGGGAATCCCACGCCGGTTCACCAGGACGCTGTTGACGCCACAGCAGAGCATCGAGGGGGTGGTGTTTCCCGACGCGTTCTGGGTCTCCGCCACGTTCCGCAAAGAAGTGTGCCATGGTCTCGGCGTTATATCCGGATTCGTAGCCAAACTGTGGGGTGGCAGTTACCGGGAAATACACATCCTGATATTCGGGATCGTCATCAACAGATATCTGATAGGCAGCGCCGTTATCGAAAAGCTTCTGAATGAATTCCACCACTTCGTCGATAACCTCAGTAGCGCCAACGTAGTGATCTGGCGGAATGACCCGTAGCGCTTCCATATCGCTTCGGAAAAGGTCTGTCTGCTCATTGCCCAACTCGCGCCAGTCCACACCGTCGCGGTCGGCACGTTCAAAAAGTGGGTCGTCAACGTCAGTGACGTTTTGGACATAGTGCACCTTATGCCCGTTGTCGCGCAGAATGCGGTTGATGAGATCGAAGGTGACGTACGTGGCTGCATGGCCTAGGTGCGTCGCATCGTAGGGAGTAATACCGCAGACGTAGAGCCCTGCGGTTTCTCCGGGCGTGACGGGAGCCAAATCTCCGCGGGATGTGTCACGAAGCTGGAGCGGGACAGGTGTACCGAGGAGGGAAGGTACTGAAACAGAAGGCCATGCGTACATAGCACCCAGTCTACTGGGCGATCTCCCCTATCGTAGTCTCGGGTGAAGGGTTGCACGCAGAGGGAGAAAAATTTGCACCCGTAACGGTTTTTGGCCACTGTACCTAATAGCGCTGCTGCGGTGCGTGTGCAGCCTAGCGTTGATAATCGGTGAGACGGTCGATGACATCGCTGAGATCGCGGCGGTAGCCATTGAGCCGGGCGCAGATGTGGCCCTCTGGGCCGATCGGTTCACCACAAAGCGGACAGAGTGGGCGTCCTGCCGTATACACCACAGCGGTGCGGTGCGCGAACTGTCGGGCGAGCTGGGGACGTAGGAGAATGCGGACAGCGTCCGGACCATTTTCTGCGTCATCGGACATCATGAGAGACTGGTCAAAGTCACCGGCAGTAAAAGCGAGGAGCTCGAGAATGACAGCTGATTCTTCTTCGCTCCAGGCCAATCCGATGGTTCCTACGAGGAATTCAGAATCGAGCGGCATATCCAGTGGCGACAGATCCTCTAGTCGCCGGGATCGGTGTGGGATACGCAGGTTGTAGTAGTCCCCCACATCGTCCAAAAGCTGATCGATACGTTTGGCGATGAGCCGCAGCTGGAGTGCATCGAGTTCTACAGAGACGAGCTGTTGATCCTGTGTTACCTGCAGATAGTAGCTTTGGTCAGGATATTCTCCGATTGCGCCAACGATGCAGCGGGAGGGATGGTCAAAGACAAAGAGACGACGGGACACTATGCAGCAAGCACCCCGGTTCCCAGCAAGATAAGGACGATGATGCCCACCACGATGCGATACCCAGCAAACCAGTTGAGGGAATGCTTTTCCACGAACTTCAGTAGCCAGGCGATGGAGGCGTAGCCCAAGACGAAGGCAATCACAACGCCGACACCGAGTTGGAGAGCACTTGCTGCCTGCCCATGCACCGGATTAAACGCATCGGGGAGGGAGAAAATACCGGAGGCTAACACTGCAGGAATGGCGAGTAGGAAGCTATACCGGGTAGCGACGGAGCGCTTGAGACCAATAAACAGGCCGGCGGAGATTGTGCCACCGGAGCGGGACACGCCCGGGATGAGCGCGAGGCATTGGGCGAAACCCATGATGAGGGAGTCTTTCAGCGTGAGCTGGTCGAAGTCACGCTTCTGTGGCCCCCATTTTTCGGCAGCTAAGAACACAAAGGAGAAAATGATGAGGACGCTCGCGGTGAGCCAGAGGCTGCGGGCGTTGTCGCGAATAAGGTCCTTTCCGAAGAACCCAATGATGCCGATGGGGATGGTGCCGGCGATGACGTACCAGCCCATCTTATAGTCGAAATCATCTCGGCATTCTTTGTGGAGTAGCCCCTTAAACCAGGCCTTGACGATGCGGAAAATATCCTTCGCGAAAAAGACCAGCACGGCGAGCTCCGTCCCCAACTGGATAACGGCGGTGAAGGATGCGCCGGCGTCTTTGCCCCAGAAGAGGCGAGAAACGATATTGAGGTGGCCGGAGGAGGATACCGGAAGAAATTCCGTTAAGCCCTGCACGATGGAGAGCACAATTGTCTGTGCCCAATTCATGGTCTCCACGCTTGCTCCTTGTGGTGCGTGCTGTGTATCTCGAGCACCGCCTAGTGGTAGCGGCTATGTCACTGCCGGGGGAATGGCGTTCCTACCGGTCTGTTCAGCAGTTTAACCTAAACAATGGCAAGATAGACATGACAGCCCCTAACCCAGCAGGTAGGTACCTCGTGTTGTATGACGTTGTGAAGCGGACAATGTTCCTTCTTCCCCCGGAGAAGATCCACACCTTCGTGTTTGGAATGATCAAGACGCTCCATCTGGTGCCTGTATTAGGACGTTTGGCACGCCCAATCTTCAGCTACAACGACGAGATTCTGGCACAGGATTTGTTCGGGGTACATTTCCCCGCGCCACTGGGGCTGGCCGCTGGTTTCGACAAGAACGCTGCCGCATCCGATGCATGGGGTGCAATGGGGTTCGGCTACGCAGAAATGGGTACTGTGACGGCTGCTGGGCAGCCTGGCAATCCGCAGCCGCGTCTCTTCCGTCTACCAGAGGACCGGGCACTGTTGAACCGGATGGGCTTTAACAACCATGGTGCCGGCTATGCCGCCAACAACCTACGTCGTCGCCGTGGCACTACCGTCACCGGTATTAACATCGGCAAAACGAAGGTGGTGCCTCCGGAGGAAGCAGTATCGGACTACCGCACCTCGGCTCGTCTCGTGAGTGCGTTGGCGGACTACCTGGTGGTGAACGTCTCCTCCCCTAACACCCCAGGTTTGCGAGATCTCCAAGCCGTAGAATCGCTCCGTCCCATCCTCGAGGGTGTCCAGGCGGTGTCTGAGGTTCCAGTACTTGTCAAGATCGCCCCGGATCTTTCCGACGAGGATGTTGATGCGGTGACTGATCTTGCCCTCGATCTTGAGCTTGCCGGAATTATAGCCACCAACACCACGATTTCCCGGGACGGTCTACGCACTGATGCGGCCAAGGTTGCGAGGATGGGGCCAGGGGGCATCTCTGGGCAGCCGGAAAAGGCACGTGCACTGGAGGTTCTTGATCGCATTTATGCCAAGACCCAGGGGCGAATTGTCCTCATCGGCTGTGGCGGCATTGAGAGCGTTGACGATGCGTGGGAGCGCATTACCCATGGCGCTGACTTGCTCCAGGGGTATACCGCGTTCATCTACCAGGGACCATTCTGGATGCGGCGAATTCACAAAGGCTTGGCGAAGAAGCTGCGGGAGAACGGCTTCTCTTCACTGCCCGAAGCGGTTGGGTCAGCCGTTCGCTAGGCCCTAGCCTGCCCGTGACTGCACTTCTGAAACTAGCGTTGTACAGGCGATTTGGGGTTCAGGCAAAGTTTGCAGTAAATTAATGCGAGCAACCTCGTGAAAATGTTTTACACAGGATCGCGACTGACAATTGCACAGTGAGTCCGAGTGGCGGAATAGGCAGACGCGCTAGCTTGAGGTGCTAGTGCCCAATTGAACGGGCGTGGGGGTTCAAGTCCCCCCTCGGACACAAACTATGAACCCTGCACTTGGCTTTCCAAGCTGCAGGGTTTTTCTATCATTGAACAGGGACGACAGAAGGAAGAGCAATGATGCAAGAACTGCTTTCGCGGACGCGTAACGCGTTGCGAAAGCTGTGGTCGTTGCTCGTCTACATTGCTCGTGAAATATGGGCCGGATTTCGCGGTGCTCCGCGCTGGAAACAGCTCGCAGCCCCACTAATCTTGCTGATCTTTGTGGGCTTGCTTGTACTCACCGATGTGCCACCGCTGGTGGTAGTCAGGCAGGGTGTTGCCCAACTAGGTAGCTGGTTCCCGTTGGTATTCTTCCTGTGCTACGTCATCTTCACACTGTTTCCCATCCCCCGAACTCTCTTCACCCTTACTTCGGGAATACTTTTCCCTCCTCTACTCGCGCTAACCGTGTGCTTGAGTGCGTCTCTCCTTTCCGCCATTGTGGCGTGTGTCCTCACCCGCTACGTATTTCGGGGGTGGGTAGAGAACCATCTTCATCACCCTATGCTTGATGCGCTCAATGAGCGGTTAGAGAAGCGCGGATGGCTCGCCGTAGGGTCGTTACGGCTCATCCCCTTCGTGCCTTTTTCCGTCCTCAACTACGCTGCCGCCTTAACCCCTGTGAAGCTCGCACCTTTTGCTCTCGCTACGGTGGTAGGCAGTTTTCCGGGAACTACTGCCGGTGTGCTCTTTGGAGAGGCGGCGGTGGGGCATGCGAATCCGTGGGTGATACTCATTGGCGTGTGCTGTTGCGCTACCGGCATCGTTGGGCTCATTATCGACTCGAAGATGCCCGTCACGACTTCTCTTAGAGAGCGCCCGGCTCCGTTACAAAATCGATGAGCCGCTCGACGGCGCCAATGAGCGTCGAATCAAGATCCCGATAAGTTTTGACGCGAGAGGCTATTCTCTGCCACCCTTCCTGGGGTGTACCCCAATCGAGACGTCGGCATACACCTGCCTTCCACTCCTCGCCACGGGGTACGTCTGGCCAGGCAGGAATACCTACCGTTGCGGGCTTTACCGCCGCCCAAATGTCGACAAAGGGATGCCCTGTGACAAGCACGAACTCGCCAACATCTGTGACCAGCTTGGTCTCTTTAGTGCCAGTAATAAGGTGGTCGGCAAGGACACCGACACGCCGCACTCGGGAGGGGCTAAATTGGGCTAGCCGTTCAGGGAGATTGTCCAGCCCGGCCAGTTCTTCGACGACAATACCCTCTTGTGCGAGATCGTGTCCCCATACTTGTTGGACGATAAGGGCATCGTGCTTGCCTTCCACCCAGATGCGGGAAGCGCGAGCAGTGCGCACGCGCTGCGGATGTGTGGCAAGGCGGGAACCACTGTTGGAGAGTTTTGGTCTGTGTGGGGTGGTCCGGGGGCGCACGAGGTGAATGGGCTCGCCCTCTAATAGCAGTAGACCGGGTTTAGTCGGAAAGACACGAACGTGACCGTGCCGATTCTCCAGCCGCACAAGAACACCACTGTCCGACTTTTCAAAACCCACAACAGCTCCACAGTACTCGGTCGCGGCATCTTCGATAATAAGCCCTCGGGTACCTTCGACTTCCCGGTAGTGGCGGGCGGAAGCGCGTGACGTAAGCGGATCCGTGCCGTAACGATCATTCCAGCGAGACATGGATTCAAGCATAGTCACTAAGATGACTGCTATGGCTTCTCCCCTGTTTTCCGCTGCATGGTGGCTCCCTGCATTACATCGAGGCGAAACTAGCCCAGATGATGTCATTGAGGCCCTTTTGCGGTGGGCACGCGAACATCGAGTGGTGGCAGGCGATGGTCACACCTACCATGGTCTAGCGGAACTACTGCGAATGACCCGCGCCTGGGATATGCGGCTAGTTCAGGTGTTACCCGGTGATTATGGAGAGCTCTCAAGTGGTCCTACGCATCTTGACACTGGGCACTTGGAGGCACCTTCGCAAACACATATGTCCGTGACGGCTCTCGGAGAGTTGATCACATCAGCTGGTGGTTCAGCACTAGCATTGGGACACCCGGTAGAGCGGCCGGATGGCGTCTTTGTTACCTCTGAGATACTTACTGCCACGGTCGTGGCACCCCAGATGGTTGTGTGGCATCTCACTCCTTTTCACGGGACTCTCTCCCCCATTGTCAATGAAGGTCCGCGTGCTGCCCTAGGTAGCCTAAGGATGGCAGAGGAAGAGTCATTACGGTGTCTGGAGACATCCTCTATGGTTGCGGATGCTGCACAGCAAGAAGATTTCCGAAACGCTCTCATCGATATTGATGAAGCTCTACTTATAAGCGACTCTATCCTTTACCCGTTGAGCGTTGATAGTCGTTATCTGCAGCTGTTGCTGGCCGCTGATCATGTAGACGCCATTGTGGCAGTAGCTCGAAAGTATGCACAGACGACAGAAGCCGCGCTTCTCCCCCTGCTGAGAACAGTACAGCGGGCGCGCGGCACTGCCTGGAATGAGTGGCATTATGGCCACTCGGCCGAGTGACAAGGTGATACGGGGTTAACTCGTCACCATGCGGACGACGAACGGGGACATACCATCCCAACGGACTGGATTCACCTTGACGACCTCACCAGAGTAGGGAGCCTCCAGCATCATTCCATCGCCCAGGTAAAGGGCAACGTGCTGGCTGCCACCAGGCCCGTAGAAGATCATGTCGCCGCGCTTCATCTGCGACACCGGCAGCTGCAAGCCGGAGGTGTACTGGTAGCCACTGTAGTGGGGCAGGTTGTATCCAAGAGCGGCGAAAGCGTAAACCATCAGGCCAGAGCAGTCGAAACCGATCTTGTTGTAGTCGCCGTAGGAGTCTGCCACGCCGCCATCGCGGATACCACGGGTTGGCCCATAGACGTTGCCGCCACCCCAGGCATAAGGCACACCGAGTTGGGACATGCCGCGACGAACCACTTTCTCCACCTTCTGGCGGGCGGAGAGGAAGAGCGTATCGAGGCTGAATGGGGTGCTGCCAGGAGTGTTCGTCACCGTCGTGGTGCTGGTGGACGGATCAGTGGTCGTGGAATCCGGTACTACACTGTTGGCGTTCCCATCACCTTCGATTGCATCAGGAATGCTGGCGAGGAGATCTATGCTCCGGGTCACCAAAGAAAGATGCGGAATGCTCTTGATGGCGACATCTTCGGCGACACCGACAGCAACTGCTGCCTCGGGGCTTTGCTTTGCGACTTCCGCTTGGATGGTGCTCCCCAGACGGCGCCATTCAGATTCTGGAATGGACTGCAGTGCTTCGACGGGTAGCTTTGCGAGGTCCGCCACAGAAGAAACGTGGGTGACATCGACATGTGCGGACATGGCAGTCTTTCCGGCTGCCCGGGCAATAGTGCCGGTACTGTAAAGGCCTTGCTCCAGGCCCGACTTGAGAGCTGCAGTATCAACGCCCGAGCCGGTTTCGGTATCGGAGCGAACCGTTGCCACCTGTAGATCACGCAGTTCTTTGGCAATAGCGGTGCGCTTCTTAGCGAGACGCTTAATCTCTTTCTGCTTGGTATTGACGGCGGTTTGTGCGGCAAGCAGAACGGATTCCGCATCGTGGTTGCGCGACACAGCTTGTTGCGTAGCTGCCTCTGCCGCAGCGGCTGCTTGCTTGGCTTGGGAGGACCGATTAGCGCTCACTGCGCGGGCTCGTTTGAGCTCGTCGACAACAGAACTCTGCTGGGCTGCTGCACGGCTGATAACCGCATCGCGCGCCATGACGGAGTTCGGGTCTTCCCCGCTCATTAGATCGAGGGTGGTACTGCTCGTCGCTGCGTTGCGGTAGGCGTCTGCCGCAATAGCGTTCAGTTGCTGTTGTGCGCGCAAGACATTGTCATGGGCAACGGCAAGTTCGGCTGCCGCTTCCGCGGCAGCCTTTTTTGCGTCTACCGCGTGTGCACGAGCACGTTGAAGGTCAACCAGTGCCTTGTTAGCACGTTCGCGGTCTTGCCCCAATTGATTGTTGAGGGTGGCGAGGTCTTGATTGGCGTGGGCGAGTTGCTTGAGCAGTGCGTCGAGATTGGCTTCTGCTCCCGAACTCGTCCGGTGGCTATCGATGTGTGGTTGAGCCTGTCCGAGCCCAGCGCCGGTGAATGCGACGGCACCGGTGACACCAACTCCGACCAGTGCGCGACTGGTCGTCTTGATGGTCTTCTTCCGGTCGGCTTTATGTGGGGTGCCCACGGCTACTCCTCTCCACTTACGCGGAAATGAGTACCGTGTTCTTCCCCGAGCACGGTCCTCACTTTCCACGAATGTGGCATTTTCCACTTATGTGACATTAGTACCGTACGACACTTCGGTCTCATATGAAACTTGTTTAACATAATTACATACATGTAAGTATGTGCAGGTCAGCAGGCATTTTGGGCTACCTGCGGATTTACTGTGATACGAAAAAGGCAACAGTTTCCAGATACTGAGATTGATAAAACTGCTGCCTCAACACGTCGAAAAAATTGCGAGACTAGTGCGTGTTCCCAGCTGCCACCGGCAAACGTGCCAACTTACGCTTCATCACCGTAACTACTGCTGTTACTGACAGAATTGCAGTGAGAGCAATGCCTCCAGACAGTGGTCCCCAATCTAGCCCACTTCCGGCCACGTCCCGAATATAGGTATCCGCCCGAACAACTTGCTGGGGGGCATAAAGATTCTCAGCCCCCACCACTCGATCGACATTGTTCTCCGCTCGCTCAAGCGCGTAACGGGGATACACGGGGCTAACTGAACCTACCTGCTTATCGTTCATCACCAGAATGGTGCCACTGACATGCGGATGCAGCAGCTCCGCTAGATTGCGAGGTGCGGTGAAGTCTTTATCGGAACCGGGATAATAGACGATCTTCAGATCCATACCCTTACTGCGTGCTAGCTCCACGCGTTCCCGAAGGGGGGCTTCTAACTCTGGGGTAGCTGATACCCCATCCTTCTGTAGATCTGCAGCTATAGCAGCAGGATTAACACCTTCTGGGAGTGCCGGATCAGACGTAACTGAAGGAAGCGGTGCTGAATCAGTCATGAAACCTCTCTCGGTCTACGGGGACTCCCCCAGTCTACTGATATGACCAGGCGGCGCGGTATCTCACACGGTTTAACAGGAGAACCCTGGGGAGTATCCGACGCTTCGGTAAAGGCCCAGTCGGTGCGGTACCCTAAAGACGATAAGAACCATTCAGAACGGAGCGCCTGCATGAGCCTTAATTCCTTCAACGCGCTAGACACCCTTGAGGTGAATGGACAGCAGTACAGCTACTACAACCTCAACTCTGTGCCCGGAGTCGAGAAGTTGCCCTATGCACTGAAAGTACTAGCAGAAAACCTGCTACGTACCGAGGATGGCTCCAATGTTACGGCGGAGCACATCAACGCACTCGCGCACTGGGACCCTTCAGCTCAGCCAAGCGTCGAAATCCAATTCACTCCTGCCCGTGTCCTTATGCAGGACTTCACTGGTGTCCCTTGCATCGTTGACCTTGCCACCATGCGTCAGGCCGTTTCTGCTCTGGGGGGCGACCCTGACCAGGTTAACCCTCTCAACCCGGCAGAGATGGTGATCGACCACTCCGTTATCGTCGAGTTCTTCGGCACTCCTGATGCAATTGAGCGGAACGTCGCTATTGAATACGAGCGGAATGAAGAGCGCTACCAGTTCCTTCGATGGGGGCAAGGCGCCTTCTCCAACTTCCGTGTGGTTCCGCCGGGGACTGGCATTGTGCACCAGGTTAACATCGAATACCTTGCGCGGGTCGTCATGGAGAACGAACATGTTCTCTACCCCGATACTTGTGTGGGTACGGACTCTCACACCACCATGGAGAACGGACTTGGCATCCTCGGCTGGGGCGTGGGTGGTATTGAGGCTGAAGCTGCCATGCTGGGCCAGCCGATCTCAATGTTGATTCCCCGCGTCGTGGGCTTCAAACTCACCGGGCAAACTAAGCCGGGCGTTACCTCGACAGACGTCGTCCTCACCATCACGGATTTGCTTCGTCAACACGGTGTTGTCGGCAAATTCGTCGAGTTCTATGGTGACGGTGTCAGTGCCGTGCCACTCGCTAACCGCGCCACCATCGGCAACATGTCTCCCGAATATGGCTCCACCTGTGCCATCTTCCCCATCGACCAAGAGACGCTTGACTACATGCGCCTCACCGGACGCGACGACGACACAATTGCGCGCGTGGAAACATACACCAAGGCGCAAGGCCTTTGGCACGATCCCAGCGTCGAAGCCGAGTACTCCGAATATCTTGAACTCGACCTTGGCACTGTTGTTCCCTCCATCGCTGGCCCCAAGCGCCCCCAAGATCGCATTACCCTCGACCGTGCAAAGGAAACCTGGCGTGAAGCGGTCCGGACGTACACCGACGATGCCGCCGGTGAAGGCGATCTGGCAGGCAGGCCCTCCCGTCCCGTGCATGTGGAGACTGCCGACCATGGAGAATTCGATATCGACCATGGCATTGTCGGTATCGCCTCCATCACCTCCTGCACCAACACCTCCAACCCATCCGTCATGTTCTCGGCTGGTCTGCTTGCCCGCAATGCGGTGCAGCGCGGACTCTTCGTGAAGCCTTGGGTGAAGACGACGATGGGCCCCGGCTCCCAGGTTGTTACGGACTACTACGAGACAGCCGGGTTGTGGGAGGACCTCCAAAAGCTCGGTTTCTACCTGTCCGGGTATGGTTGCACCGCCTGCATCGGTAACGGTGGACCTCTCATTCCTGAAGTCTCGCAGGCCATCCAGGACAATGACTTGGCCGCATGCTCGGTGCTGTCCGGTAACCGAAACTTTGAAGGGCGTATTAATCCCGATATCAAGATGAACTACCTGGCTTCCCCGCCGTTGGTCATCGCCTATGCCATTGCCGGTACGCTCGACATCGACTTCGAGACCCAGCCCCTTGGTAAGGACTACGAGGGCAACGAGGTATTCCTCCGCGACATCTGGCCGTCCGATGAGGACATTGACACCATCATCTCTTCCTCGATCACGGAAGATATGTACGCCAAGGACTATGCGGATGTTTTCGCCGGGGATACCCGCTGGCAGAACCTCGATACTCCCGAGGGCGACACGTTTGCCTGGAACGAGGACTCGACCTATATCCGCAAGGCGCCCTACTTCGATGGCATGGGTCTGGAGCCGGAGCCCGTCACGGATGTGAAGGGCGCCCGCGTGCTTGCTAAGTTGGGAGATTCCGTCACCACCGACCACATCTCCCCCGCCTCCGCGATTAAGCCGGGTACGCCCGCTGCGCAGTATCTTGACTCCTACGGGGTCGCGCAAAAGGACTACAACTCCTTCGGATCGCGCCGCGGCAACCACGAGATCATGGTGCGCGGTACCTTCGCCAACATCCGACTGCAGAACCAGCTGCTCGACGGTGTAAGTGGAGGCTACACCCGCGACTTCACCCAACCGGATGCACCGCAGAGCTTCATCTACGACGCTGCTCAGAATTACGCGGCGGCGGGAGTCCCGCTGGTTGTGCTCGGCGGTAAGGAATACGGCACTGGTTCCTCCCGCGACTGGGCAGCCAAGGGCACCGCACTGCTGGGTGTGAAGGCAGTCATCGCGGAATCCTTCGAGCGTATCCACCGCTCCAACCTCATCGGTATGGGCGTTATTCCGCTACAGTTCCCCGCTGGTGAAAGCCACGCGTCGCTGGGACTGGACGGCACAGAAGTCTACGATATTGCGGGCATCACCGAACTGAACAGTGGAATCACCCCCAAGACTGTGAACGTGACCGCTACCAGGGAGGACGGAACTACCGTGACGTTTGACGCCGTTGTTCGTATCGATACACCTGGTGAGGCAGACTACTACCGGAACGGCGGTATCCTGCAGTACGTTCTTCGCAACATGGTGAAGAACGGCTAAGCCCGTTTTTCTGACGCTTTTTGACTCTTGCCGGCCAGACTTCCGTATGGAAGCTAGCCGGCAAGAGTCATTTCAGACAAAGTCCGAGGGTAACCCCCGCTCAAAGGGGCATTAAAGCACTCCCCGGTTGATTACGTCGAAACTTCGAGGACCAATAGATGAGATCTACGCGAGCGTCACGATCTCCATGTAGTCGTCACCCCACAAATCCTCCACACCATCAGGAAGAACAATAACGCGTTCAGGCTTTAGTGCTTCTACCGCTCCAGGATCATGTGTCACCAGTACGCAAGCACCTTCATAGGTTCGTAGCGCTTCGAGCACCTGCTCCCGGCTAATCGGATCCAGGTTGTTCGTTGGCTCGTCTAAGAGCAGCACGTTAGCTTGGGAACAGACCAAGCTTGCCAGGGCCAAGCGTGTTTTTTCACCGCCCGACAACGTGCCAGCAGGCTGCTCCCACATCTGTTCGGTCAGCATAAAAGCACCGAGGAGACCGCGCAGATCTTGTGCCCCAGCATCTGGAGCTTGTCGTACCATGTTGTCCCATACACTCGCATCTAATTGCAAAGTGTCATGCTCCTGCGCGAAGTAGCCACGTTTCAGTCCATGACCCGGCACAACGATGCCATCTCCATCAGACTCTTCCACACCCGCCAAAATGCGCAGTAATGTCGTCTTACCAGCACCGTTAAGTCCAAGGATGACGACGCGGCTCCCTTTATCGATGGCCAGATCAATCCCAGAAAACACTTCGAGGGAGCCATAGGTTTTGGAGAGATTCTGTGCCGCAAGTGGGGTTTTCCCGCAAGGAAGCGGCTTTGGAAAAGCAATATTGGCATGCTTTTCCGCCTGGCGCACCTCTGCAGCTTCATCGAGCAACCGCTGGGCACGCCGTTCCATTTGATGAGCTGCAGCCGCCTTTGTCGCTTTAGCTCCTAGGTGGGCTGCTTGAGCTCGGAGAGCTGCTGCCTTCTTCTCCGCATTGGCTCGTTCTCTGCGGCGACGTTGTTCATCTACTGAGCGGGCAGCCAGGTAGCGTTCCCAACCCATACTGTAGGTATCGATCTCCGCCCGTATGGAATCGAGAAACCAGACTTTGTTCACGACAGCATCAAGTAAGCCCGTATCGTGGCTGATGACGATCAATCCACCCGTGTACTGGCTCAGAAACTCCCGAAGCCATTGAATACTATCTGCATCCAAATGGTTCGTAGGCTCGTCCAACAGCAGCGTTGTTCCTGCTTTGCTGCCATCGGCATGGGAACTACCAAAAAGGATACGGGCCAACTCGACGCGACGGCGTTGTCCACCAGAGAGGTGCTCGAGTGTCTCCGAAAGGACTCGCTGTTCGAGCCCTAAGGAGTTGCAAATGCGTGCTGCGTCACCCTTCGCCTTGTAACCACCTAAGTCGTTGAAACGCTCCTCTAAGCGCGTGAACTTCTTAATAGCCTGGTCGCGTCTCTTATCGTTATCAGTCGTCTCGAGGATGAACTGCTGACGTTCCATGTTGCGGGCAATGCTGTCCAGTCCGCGGGCAGAAAGGACACGACTCAACGCTGTCGTCTGAAGATCTCCTTCACGTGGATCCTGCGGCAGATAACCGATCTCTCCAGATCGCACAACGGTGCCTGCATAAGGTTCGGTTTCTCCCGCGAGAATACGCATCGTGGTGGTTTTGCCTGCCCCGTTACGCCCTACTAGACCAATGCGATCCCCTTCGTGAACAACAAGAGAGCCAGGAACAGTAAGCAGCGTGCGGATGCCAGCACGCACTTCAAGATCAGTAAAAGAAATCATGGAAAACTGAAACGAGAGACAACGAGAATGAAGTGGATGAGCGCCCTAGTGGGAGGGTTTATTGGGCTTCCCGAGCTTACCACCGGAGCCGGGCTTTCCCCGCTTCGCAATGGATTGTCGGCCCACGTCCCGTGATGCGTGTTGCACAAGCGGGAGCTCACCGCGCATGCGGCGCACCTCTCGATCGAGAAGATACATCACCGCGAAAATAAGGATAGTCATGACGACCAAGCCCAACCACTGGTGAGCAAGAATGGCATATGCTGCCAATGCGAACTCAATGGCGAGGAGCAGCGCCAAACACGCAATAATGATCTTTGACTTCATTTAGAGGGTAAAACCTAACGCGCGAAGTTGTTCACGTCCATCGTCCGTGATCATATGGGCACCCCACGGGGGCATCCACACCCAGTTTATCCGCAAGGCCCGAGCGTGTCCCTCCGCGCACACAGCGACGAATGCTTGATCCTCAATAACGTCGGTCAGCGGACACGCTGGCGATGTCAATGTCATGTTGACGGTAGCACGACGGGCGATATCCATCTCTACCCCATAGACCAGACCCAAATCGACCACATTCACGCCGAGTTCTGGGTCTACAACCTCGTACAATGCCTCCCGCACTTCTTCAATTTCTGACTCAGTGGCAGCCGGAATGTCGTCAGGTAACTTGGCCAGATCTTCGGCTTTGACTGCCCGATAATCGTCAAGAGTCCATGTGGAGAAGTCGGTGTCGGCAGTGATCTCAGGCGCAGCCTGCTCGTTGGTGTCACTTTCTGATGGCACGCGTGTTGCGGCACTGTCCTGCGGGTCAGCGTCAGGATTTTCGCCGTCTTCCGCAGCAGCGCTGTTTAATGCCGAAAGCGCATCCAACACAGCTGCTTCTTGCTCATGCTGGTGTTGCGAGGTGAAATCAGGTTCCACTAGTTATCCTCCCCTACTTCCGTGGACGTACTACTACCTGGCTCAATGGTCTCATCCAAAGCCTGCGAACTAGCATCCTTAAACGCCATCCAGCCGAGTAATGCGCATTTGACTCGCGCAGGATACTGCGAGACACCGGCCAATGCGATACCGTCGCCGAGGACCTCCTCGTCACCCTTGTCCTGACCACGGGAGGTGACCATCTGCTCGAAACGATCGCAAATGTCGAAGGCTTCCGCGACTGTATGCCCGATAAGCTGCTCCGTCATGATTGATGTGGAAGCTTGGCTGATGGAACACCCTTCGCCGTCGTAGGAGATGTCGCGGATACGGGTTTTCTCCGGGTTTCGGGGGTCTCCGGGATCATGGTCAAGGTGTACCCGTAGCCGAATATCGTCGCCACATGATGTGTTGTGGTGGTGTACTTCCGCATCCCAATCATTGCGCAGACCGCGCGCATTGGGGTGCCGGTAGTGATCCAAGATGACCTCTTGGTACATGCTTTCTAAGCGCATGAGGTAACTCCAAAGAACTTCTGCACACGGACGATTCCCTCTACCAGCTGATCGATGTCAGCGCAGGAGTTGTAGATGTAGAAGCTGGCTCGGGCAGTGCCAGAAATGCCGAAGCGGGTGTGCAATGGTTCAGCGCAGTGGTGTCCCACCCGAACAGCGATGCCATCGTCATCGAGGAACTGGCCAACGTCGTGGGAGTGAATACCATCGATGGTAAAGGAGAGAGCACTCCCTCGCTGTTCCGGCGTAGTCGGACCGATGATACGGACACCCGGTAGACCGGTGAGCTGCTCAAGCGCGTAACTGGTGAGCTCTTGCTCGTGGGCAAAGATATTGTCCATTCCTAAAGCATCGAGGTAGTCAATAGCAGCAGCAAGCCCGATGACTTGACTCATGTTAGGGACGCCCGCTTCGTAGCGTTGCGGCGGAGCTGTGTAGGTAGTCTTTTCCATGGTGACGTGTTCAATCATAGAACCGCCGGTAAGGAAGGGCGGCAGGCCCTGCAGAACCTGTGCGCGTCCGTACAGCACGCCGACGCCTGAGGGGGCCAGCATTTTGTGACCAGAAAATGCGGCAAAGTCGACACCAAGTGCGGTGACGTTGACCGGCATGTGGGGGACCGACTGGCACGCATCAAGGACAACCAGGGCCCCAACTTGGTGAGCACGCTCGACCACGGTGGCAACATCAGTGATGGCACCCGTCACGTTGGAGGCGTGTGTTACCGCCACCACTTTGGTGTGTTCGGTCATCTGTACTGCGTCGAGGTCCAAGCGGCCATCATCTTGGAGGGGGAACCACTTCAGCGTTGCGCCTGTGCGTCGGCACAGCTCCTGCCATGGGACGAGATTAGCGTGATGCTCCGCCTCTGAGATGATAATCTCATCCCCTGCGGTAATACGGTAGGCACCAGCTCGCTCATCCCCCAAAACGTAGGACACGAGGTTGAGAGACTCCGTCGAGTTTTTGGTGAAAATGACCTCGTCGACGGCGCAGCCTATGAAGCCTGCTACGGTTGCCCGTGCATTTTCATAGGCGTCAGTGGCTTCTTCAGCAAGCTGATGAGCGCCCCGGTGGGTGGCAGCGTTGTGATGGAGCAGAAAATCGCGCTCAGCATCCAATACCTGCAGTGGCTTTTGAGACGTTGCTCCCGAATCGAGGTATACCAACGGCTTTCCACCCCGCACGGTACGGTTGAGGATGGGAAAGTCGGCACGTACAGACTGGACGTCAATCATTACTTCCCTTTCCCAACAAACTCGTCATAGCCCTTTTCTTCCAGCTGGTCAGCCAATTCTGGGCCATCCGTGAGAGCGATCTTTCCATTAGCGAAAACGTGAACGACATCAGGCTTCACATAGCGAAGGATGCGGGTGTAGTGGGTGATGAGGAGAACGCCACCATTGGTTTCGTTCTGATATTTGTTGATGCCGTTGGAGACATGTCGGAGAGCATCGACATCCAGTCCGGAGTCGGTCTCATCCAAGATGGCGAACTTGGGTTTGAGGAGTCCGAGCTGCAGCGTCTCAAAGCGCTTTTTTTCACCGCCGGAAAAACCTTCATTAACAGATCGATCGTTGAATGCCGGATCGATATGAAGGAATTCCATCTCTTCACGAACTTCTTTGACCCACTGGCGCAGGCGGGGTGCTTCCCCACGTACAGCGGCTGCGGCAGAGCGGAGGAAGCTTGAGGTAGAAACTCCCGGTACTTCAACGGGGTATTGCATCGCGAGGAAAAGACCAGCGCGGGCCCGTTCATCGGCGGTCATGCCCAGCACGTCGGCACCGTCGATAGTGATAGACCCACCTGTCACTTCATATTTGGGGTGGCCTGCGATCACATAGGAGAGAGTTGACTTGCCAGAGCCGTTAGGTCCCATGATGGCATGGGTTTCTCCAGAGTTGATAGTGAGTGAGACCCCTTTAAGAATCTCGATGGGTTCCTCGGACTCGTCGGTACGCTTGACCTGTGCGGTAAGGTCTTTAATTTCAAGTACGGACATTACGTTTTCCTTTAGCGGGATTAGTTGCGAGTTTCTCTAGAGGCCAGCTCGTTCAAGCTGCCGGATGACGACGGCATCAAGCTCATCTTCGAGGCTGGGAAGATTAAGTTTGTGGACGATGTCGTGGAAGAAACCACGTACGACAAGCTGTCGGGCAGTCACTTCATCAATACCGCGGGATTGCAGGTAGAAGAGTTGTTCTTCATCAAATCGTCCCGTAGTGGAAGCGTGTCCGGCACCGATAATCTGACCGGTAGCGATCTCCAAATTAGGAATGGAATCGACCCGGGAAGCTTTACTAAGGAGGAGGTTGCGGTTGCTTTCGTAGGTGTCCGTTCCGTGAGCTTCCGGCCGGATGAGTACATCCCCTACCCAGACGCCGTGGGCATCACCCAGTTTAGAATTAGGGCTACCCAAGAGCGCACCTTTGTAGTTAACGTTTGACCGGCAGTGCGCAAACTGGTGGTCGATAAGCAGCCGGTTCTCGACATGTTGTCCCGCCCCACCGAAAAAGAGACCAAGCAGATCGACATCTCCGCCAGGACCTCCGTACTTTACTGAGGTCGTCGTACGTGTGGCTCCTCCACCGAGAGTAATGATGCCATGGTGGAGCCGCGCATCCCGCCCCACGTGAGCATGATGGGCAGAAGCAACAACAGCATCGTCGTCCCACAGGTTAACGAATGCGACAGTCAGCGTTGCATTATCTCCTACCGAGAACTCGATGTTGTCTGCCTGCAGCCCTTCGCCTGAGCGGTACACCAGCAGTTTGGCGCTGGTGTTGGCAGGCACTTCAACAACGAGATGCCCACAGGTAACGGTGGCAGGGGTGGAGGTGTCGCCGGCTGATGCACCTGCGGGAGGGTGTGCCTCAGCTGCAGTGCCAATCGTGAGAACCGTGGGCTCTGCAGCAGTTGCATCGGCGGGAAAACGCAGGACGTCCACATCTTTGCTGCTATTCCAGGCCACTGCTGCTAGTCGGTCGGAGGGAAGCTCAACCTGTCCTGCGGGGGAATCCGTACGTGCTAGCCGCGTGAGCTGAGCACCCCCAGGAGTAGAAAGATCAATTGTCCACGCCCGTCGCGCGGATTCTTCGGGAACCTGTGCAAGCGGGGTGAAACGTCGTGTCGGGGTAAAACGCCAGTCTTCAAGTTTGCCGTGGGGCCGTGGGAAATCCTCAACCGACGTGGAAAAGACGCGATCCGCCTTGTGTGCAGTGTAGGTCATTAACCGACTGCTCCTTCCATCTGCAGTTCGATCAGGCGGTTGAGCTCAAGGGCGTATTCCATGGGGAGCTCCTTCGCGATGGGTTCGATAAAACCACGTACAACCATCGCCATGGCTTCCTCTTCGGTCAACCCGCGGCTCATGAGGTAGAAAAGCTGCTCTTCAGAGACCTGGGAAACGGTGGCCTCATGGCCCATAGTGACGTCGTCTTCGCGAATATCCGCGTATGGGTAGGTATCGGTGCGTGAAATGTCATCTACGAGCAAGGCATCGCATTTCACCGATGAAGACGCGCCATGCGCACCCTTGTGAATAGAGACCAACCCGCGGTAGCCTGAGCGTCCACCACTGCGTGACACGGACTTCGACACAATGTTGGAGGACGTGTATGGCGCCATATGAACCATTTTGGCGCCTGTATCCTGATGCTGTCCTTCTCCGGCGAATTGCACAGACAGAACCTCGCCTTTGGCATGTGGACCCATCATGTAGACGGCCGGGTATTTCATGTTGAGTTTGGAACCGATATTGCCGTCTACCCATTCCATGGTGGCGCCTTCTGCCGCCTTTGCGCGCTGCGTCACCAAGTTATAGACGTTGTTGGACCAGTTCTGGATGGTGGTGTAGCGGCAACGAGCATTCTTTTCTACTACGATCTCGACGACACCGGAGTGCAGCGAGTCGGTCTGGTAGATCGGTGCTGTACACCCTTCGACGTAGTGCACGTATGCGTCTTCATCGACGATGATGAGGGTGCGTTCGAATTGCCCCATATTCTCGGTGTTGATGCGGAAATATGCCTGCAAGGGAATTTCGACGTGGACTCCCTTGGGAACATAGACAAACGATCCACCTGACCAGACAGCGGTGTTAAGGGCGGAGAACTTATTGTCCCCAGCGGGGATAACGGTGCCGAAGTATTTTCGGAAAAGCTCAGGATATTCGCGCAATCCAGTGTCGGTATCGACGAAGATGACGCCTTGCTTCTCTAGGTCTTCACGGATCTTGTGGTAGACCACCTCCGACTCGTACTGGGCAGCTACGCCGGAGACGAGTCGCTTCTTCTCGGCATCCGGAATACCGAGTTTGTTGTAGGTATTACGAATGTCCTCGGGTAGGTCTTCCCATGAGGTCGCTTGCTTCTCTGTGGTGCGGACGAAATACTTATAGGCATCGAAGTCGATTCCCGAGAGGTCGGGTCCCCAGGTCGGTAGTGGCTTTGCCGCAAAAATCTTGAGAGCTTTGAGACGCATCTCGAGCATCCATTCAGGCTCATTCTTGAGGCGCGAAATCTCTCGCACGACGTCCTCTGAAAGACCACGACGAGCGGTCGCGCCGAAGGTGTCGGTGTCGTGCCAGCCGTAGTCATATCGGCCAATTTCGTCGATGTTCTTATCGCGCTCGGCGATAATGTCGTCAATGTCTGGGGGCAGGGTCTGCGTCATGCTTCTTCCCTTTCCGCATAGGTATGAGCAGTGGTTTGGGACACACTGATATTGGTTGTGCAGGTGTGCGCCCCGTAAGCGATGGTGGAGAGTCGTTGAATGGGGGTATTGAGTAGTTCGGAAAGAACCTGATGCTCAGCGGCGCACAGGGCTGGAAAATCATGAGCGACATGCGCTACCGGGCAGTGGTGCTGGCAGATTTGCACTCCGCCACGTGCGTTCTCGACGGAACTTGCGAAGCCACTCTGGTTGAAGGCATGCGCGATCTTCTCAGCACACTGTTGCACCTCATCGCGAGGTGCATCCTCTCTGAGGGGAGTGATGTCGGCGACGACGTCTCTCATGTGCTGTTGGGCGAATTCAACGAGAGCACGTTCTCCACCAAGTTTTCGAACCATCCGTAGGGCATCCACGGCAAGGTCATCATAAGCGTGTCCGAAGTGAGATCGGCCGGTATCACTGAGGTGGAAGAGCTTTGCCGGGCGGCCTCTCCCCCGTTCCTGGTAAGGTGACGGATCCACTGCCGTAGCGACGCCATCTTCCACCATAATGTCGAGGTGACGACGAACCGCGGGAGGGGTGAGAGAGAGTTCTTCTGCGATCGCTGAGGCGGTAAGAGGGCCGTGGAGAAGCATTCGGGCAATAGCTTCACGAGTGGTAACGGTATCGTGGACAGGCTGCGGAGACGGTTGTGCTGATCGTTTAAAGTAACGCACCAGTGCTCCTTCCGTGACGCTTTCTACTTTTGCCAACACTAGTGTTGCGTAAATAATTCCCGAGGTCTAGCAAGGACTGCCTAACTTTCCGAGTAGCTATGTCTGGCAGTTGTTTCCGCTAGGCTTAAGAACGTGGCTCTACCATTGTTCGCAACACGCAGGTCTTCTACTGTTGAAGCTGCCTCAGTGGGCCGTCCACGTGGCAGTATTCTGCGTGTAATTCACCGCGAAGAAGCCATCGTCGCTCCACTTTCTGCTGAATCGACACGGCGGTGGCGTGTCGTCAGGCTTATCGGCACGATGGCGGCCCTCCTTATCGCTATCGGAGGCTGGGGCGGCGGAGCGGTGATGGCACAGAATCCTATTTCCGCTGTGCCTGTGTTGAATGTGTTGGCCCGTGCTCCATTCGCAGCAGTCGGTTTGTGTCTTATCGGGACTACTGTCCTCGTCGTCAGTTGGCTGACAATGATGCGCTACGCACTCCCTCTTCGCCATTTCCATCGGGGAGAGTCTGACATCACTCAGATGACTCGTGGGCAAACTTGGACTGTGTTGGCCGCGTGGTCTATTCCGCTGTTTTTTACGGCGCCGATGTTTTCCAAGGATGTCTACTCCTATGTGGCATTTGGCTATGCCGCGCATCAAGGTCTTGATGTTTACGCCGGAGGCCCGCAGGACCTTCTTCACGGTGGTCCGTTGGTGGATAACGTTCCCTTGGAGTGGCGCCACACCCCTGCCCAATATGGCGCCGGTTTTGTTGCGATAGCCCGCCTTATTGGTGCACTAACCGGAGAGAACATTGTTGCCTCGATTGTCTGTTATCGGGTTCTCGCGCTTCTTTCTCTTGTTGTGTTGGCTATTGCTGTGCGTTGGCTGGCACACCGATGCAATATGCGGGCGGCGACCGCGCTGTGGTTGGGAGTGCTTAACCCGCTTACGCTATTCCATATGGTTGCTGGCATTCACAACGAAGGCATCATGCTGGCCCTGACGATGGTAGGTCTCGCCATCGGGTTGGAAGGCACCCGTTTTCCCTGGAGATCAGTACGGGGCTGGGGTCTTCTCATTCTTGGCGCTTGCCTTATCGCATGGGGAGCAAGTATCAAATTACCCGCAATGGTTGCGTTGGGTTTTCTCGGTATGGAGGCTGCCCGTCGCTGGTGGAAAGGCTGGTGGGCGATCCCTCTTCAAGGTGTCATCATGGCCGCAATTATGGCAGTAACAGTAGTGTTGGCGACAGTTCTTGGTGGAACCAGTTGGGCATGGATTACGACTACAGGTGCGGCTGCTCAGTACCCCACGGTGCTGACGTTAACAAATGATATTGCGAAGGCAGCAACTGCTGTGGGGAGCCTCTTGGGGCTGGGTAACCATTATGAAGCACTGCGTGGCCTCTTTATCGTGATTGGGCTTCTTATTGCCGTCGCATTCCTCTGCTGGGCGTTGTGGAAGGTATACCAGGGAGAGCTCCACCCAATCGGCGGGTTCGGGATGTCAATGTTCGTTATTGTGCTGTGCTTCCCGGTGATGCATCCCTGGTATTTGTTGTGGGGCGTGGTTGCACTGTCTGCGTGGATTAATGATCGCCGCTATCGCATTCCGGTGGTGGTGATCTCCGCAATTGTGTCCATATGGATCATGCCTCAGGGCGGTACAATGCCGCTTTCTCTTAATGTGGCACTCGTTATCGAAACCCTAGTGCTGTTGGTGGCTGGGCTCTTTACGTGGCGCATGCTGTTTAATCGGGACAATGCGCTGCGGCGAAATCGCCTTACTGCAATGAATGAAAATTAAAGCAAGACAACGGGTCTCTTGATTCTTAGGGTACATTTGGCGAATTCTAGGAAACCCCCCAGCCTGCAGACCTGCCATTGTTGCAGGAAAGCAGAAAAGCCGCAGAATAACTCGACAATTCACGTCGGCACACCGGGTTGTCCGCCTACACTAAACAGAAAGAATGCTTAGTGGACCACTGAACAAGGAGCACTCCATGTCATTGAGCCCGGAACTCATGAAATATGTAGAACCGAACTACCCCAGCGATTGGACAGACCTCGATAGCAAAGCAGTCGACACTGCTCGCCTGCTCGCTGCCGACGCCGTCCAGAAGTGCGGTTCCGGCCACCCCGGTACTGCGATGAGTCTTGCCCCTCTCGCCTACACCCTCTACCAGCGGGTGATGCGTCTCGACCCGAAGGACCCAAAGTGGGTTGGTCGCGACCGATTCATCCTCTCCTGTGGCCACTCGTCCCTCACCCAGTACGTCCAGCTGTACTTCAGCGGCTGTGGACTGGAGCTGCAGGACATTAAGGATCTTCGTACCTGGGGATCTCTCACACCCGGCCATCCCGAGTACGGTCACACTGACGGTGTGGAGATGACCACCGGCCCACTCGGTCAAGGTCTTGCTACCTCGGTTGGTATGGCTATGGCAGCACGCCGTGAACGTGGCCTCTTCGACCCTGACGCTGCAGCTGGTGAATCGCCCTTCGATCACTACATCTACGTCATTGCCTCCGACGGCGATTTCCAGGAAGGTGTCACTGCGGAAGCCTGTTCACTTGCTGGTACCCAGCAGCTGGGCAACCTCATCGTCCTCTATGATGACAACAACATTTCGATTGAAGATAATACCGACATCGCCTTCACTGAGAATGTCGCTGCCCGTTACGAAGCCTATGGCTGGCACGTCCAGCATGTTGATGGCGGCGAGAACATTGCCGACATCGAGGCTGCCATTGACTCCGCTAAGAAGGTGACAGATAAGCCGTCACTCATTGTTGTGCGCACCATTATTGGTTATCCGGCTCCCACCAAGCAGAACACTGGTGCCTGCCACGGTGCGGCACTGGGCGTCGATGAAGTTCGCGCCACCAAGGAGGTTCTCGGATTCGACCCCGATGAGGACTTTGCTGTCGCCGACGAGGTTATTGCGCACACCCGTAAGGCAATCGATCGTGGTGCCGATGTACATGCGGAATGGCAGAAGAGCTTTGACACGTGGGCAGCTGCCAATCCGGAAAAGAAGGAACTCTTTGACCGTCTGTTCGCCGGTGAGCTTCCGGATGGATGGGATGCTGAGCTTCCCGTATGGGAGGAAGGTGCCTCGGTAGCTACCCGTAAGGCCTCAGAAGGTGCCATCAATGCACTCGCAAGTGCTCTTCCCGAGCTGTGGGGCGGCTCCTGTGACCTCGCAGGCTCCAACAATACAGTGGTGAAGGGCGAGGAGTCCTTTGGCCCTGCGACCATCACTACCGAAACGTGGTCAACTGACCCCTATGGCCGGAACCTCCACTTCGGCATTCGCGAACACGCGATGGGCGCCATCCTGAATGGTATCGCCCTCCATGGTCCCACCCTCCCCTATGGTGGTACCTTCCTTATCTTCTCCGAGTACATGCGTCCGGCTATTCGTCTCGGTTCACAAATGGGTACCAACGTCGTCTACGTGTTAACACACGACTCTATCGGTCTAGGTGAAGACGGCCCGACCCACCAGCCAGTCGAGCAGGTTGCGTGCCTGCGCGCTATTCCTGGCGTCTCAGTGTTCCGTCCCGCTGACGCCAATGAGACTGTCGCCTGTTGGAAGGCTGCAGTTCAGGATAAGCGAGGCCCGAAAGGCCTCGCCCTGTCCCGTCAGAATCTTCCCGTCCTGGCAGGGACGAAGGAGAAGGCCGCTGAAGGTGTTGTCCATGGTGGTTACGTCCTTCAAGACTGCGATGGCACCCCTGACGTTGTGCTGATCGGTACTGGCTCAGAAGTCCACCTGGCGGTCGATGCTGCTACTGCTCTCGCTGAAGAAGGCATTAAGGTACGTGTCGTTTCCATGCCATGCCTCGATTGGTTCGAGCAGCAGGATGCTGACTACCAGGATTCCGTCATTCCGAAGGACGTTAAGGCACGTGTTTCCGTTGAAGCCGGTTTGGCGCTGTCCTGGTGGAAGCTCCTCGGCGATGCCGGCAAGGCTGTTTCCCTCGAACACTTCGGCGCCTCTGCACCTGCTCAGGAGCTCTTCGAACGTTTCGGTATCACTGCAGAAGCTGTTGTGGAAGCTGCGAAGGCTTCTCTCGCTGACGCCAAGTAACCCTTAAGGAAGGACACATACATATTATGTCTATCAACCCTCGTATTGCCGCCCTCAAGGAGCTCGGCACCTCTGTGTGGCTCGATGATCTCTCCACCGACCTGCTTGAGAGCGGTGCTGTGGATGATTTCATTAATGAGACCGGCGTTGTTGGTCTGACCACCAACCCCTCCATCTTCGAGAAGTCGATTACCACATCCTCCACGTACGATGCCACCATCGCCAAGTGTGCAGCAGCTGGAGAGAATGCCTCTGAAGCAACCTTCTCACTCATCTGCAAGGATGTTGATGAGGCCTGCGAAAAGTTCCTTCCCGTTTGGGAGGCCTCTGGTGGGGTCGACGGTCGCGTCTCCATCGAAGTGGAGCCTGGTTTCGCCCATGACACCGCTAACACTGTTGAGCAGGCCCGTGCTTTGTGGAAGCGGCTGGACCGCCCGAACCTCCTCATCAAGGTTCCGGCTACTGCTGCTGGTATTCCCGCAATCAAGCAGCTTATTAGCGAAGGCATTAGCGTCAACGCTACGCTTATCTTCTCGGTAGAATGCTACGAAGCAGTCATGAATGCCTACATTGAAGGTCTCCGTGAAGCTAAAGATAAGGGCCTCGATATCTCCAAGATTGTTTCTGTCGCATCGGTGTTCGTTTCTCGCCTAGACGGTGTAGTCGACAAGCAACTCACTGAGGTGGGAACCGAGGAAGCACTCGCTCTGCGTGGCAAGGCTGGTATCGCCAATTCACGCCTTGCCTACGATGTCTTCGTCAAGGCACATGCCGAGGGCGGAAAGTTCGAGGATCTTGCTGCAGCGGGCGGCCATCCCCAGCGTCTGTTGTGGGCATCCACCTCGGTGAAAAACCCTGACTACCCCGACACACTCTACGTCGTTGAACTGGCTGGTCCCGACACCGTCAACACGATCCCGCAGAAAACCCTAAAGGCGATGGCGGATCATGGTGAAGTGAAGGGCGATACCCTGACAGGCACTGGTGAGGAAGCTGCTGCGGTATGGCAGGCTATCAAGAACCAGGGCATTGATCTGAACGCCGTTGTCCAAATGCTGGAAGACCAAGGCGTTGCCTCGTTTATCGAATCGTGGAAGAACCTGGTGGCTTCCGTCGAATCCCGTATGAAGGAAGACTAAAGGGCAACGGCCTAGTCTCCTCCTGAGTGCTTCGTCAATAAGTGGATCCCCTCCGAATGATCGGAGGGGATCCACTTATATATAGAATCTGAAAGCGCCAGCCCCGGGTTAGGTGGGAATAGCCGACTGGCTCTGGGCTAAAAGTTGCACTAGTACAGCAGGATGCTTACCCCTACTAGACTCCGAGGCGGATGACGACACCCATCGCGATAATGGAGATTAGCCAAATCATCGCAAAGATAATGGTAAGACGATCGAGGTTCTTCTCCACCACGCTAGAACCGGAGAGGCTTGATTGGACGCCACCACCGAACAGTGAGGACAAACCTCCGCCCTTACCGCGATGGAGAAGTACCAGCAGCATCAGAACTAAGCTGCTCACGATTGCGAGTACAAGTAGGAAGATCTTCATGGCGTCCTTCGTAAGTTAAATGCAGACTTCGCTAGTATACCGTTAAACAGGCAGAGAGACGAAGACGGCACGCATGCTACCGGTGGATATCGGAAGGGGAGGAGCAGCACTCAAGCGAGTGCATGCCCCTCCCCCTCTGCAGTTAACAGCAGAGAATCTTTAGGCAGCAGAGGAAGCAGCAAGTGCGCACAGCTTGGCAAACTCGTCAGCCTTCAAGGAGGCACCACCGACGAGGCCGCCATCGACATCCTCTTCCGCAACAAGCTCGGCGACATTTCCGGCGTTCATGGAGCCACCGTAGAGGATACGCATGGAGTCAGCCAGTTCCTGATCAGCAATGTCGGCAATGGTCTTGCGGATTGCAGAGCAGACTTCCTGTGCGTCAGCAGCAGAAGCCACCTTGCCGGTACCAATAGCCCAGATGGGCTCGTAGGCGATAATAACCTTGGCGAGTTCCTCGCGGCTCAGGCCAGCAAGGGACGCCTTGGTCTGAGTGGTGACGAACTCAACATGGGTTCCCTGCTCGCGGATCTCCAGAGCCTCGCCAACGCAGACGATGGGCTGCATGTTGTGAGCGATAGTAATCTTAGCCTTGGCAGCAACGTCAGCATCGCTCTCGGCGTGGTACTCACGACGTTCGGAGTGGCCAATCACGACATAGGTGCAGCCCAGCTTTTCCAGCATGGAGGGGGCGATCTCACCAGTGTAAGCACCGGATTCATGGGTAGAAACGTCCTGTGCGCCATAGGCGAGAGCCAGCTTGTCACCCTCGACAACATTCTGCACGGAGCGGATGTCGGTGAAGGGAGGAATAACGGCGACATCGACACTTTCGGTGTACTTGTCGGGAAGAGCGAAGGACAGCTTCTGGACGAGGGCAATGGCCTCAAGGTGGTTGAGGTTCATCTTCCAGTTACCGGCGATAAGCGGCTTGCGAGCCATGAGTTTTCTCCTTAGATAGAGCGAAGACGTTACTTTTGAAGAACGGCGATACCGGGCAGGTCCTTACCCTCGAGCAGTTCGAGGGAAGCGCCACCACCGGTGGAGATGTGCGAGAAGCCATCTTCATCAAGGCCGAGGGTGCGAACTGCCGCAGCAGAGTCGCCACCACCAACAACAGAGAAAGCACCATTTGCGGTGGCAGCGATAATTGCTTCGGCAATGCCACGAGTACCGCTGGAGAACTTCTCGAATTCGAAGACGCCGGCAGGACCATTCCAGAAGATGGACTTGGCTTCGGCAAGACGTCCGGCAAATTTTTCAACAGACTTGGAACCAACATCGAGACCCATCCAGCCGTCGGGAATCTCGTCAGCTGCAACAGTCTTGGAATCGGCGTCCTTGTCGAACTTATCGGCAACGACAATATCGACAGGCAGGGCGATGACATCGCCGTACTTCTCGAGAAGTTCCTTGCAGGTGTCTACCATGTCTTCTTCGAGGAGCGAGGTGCCGACCTCGTAGCCCTGAGCCTTCAGGAAGGTGAAGCACATACCACCACCGATGACGAGGGTGTCAGCCTTTGGGGCCAGCGATTCGATTACACCAAGTTTGTCGGAAACCTTCGAACCACCAAGCACCACAGCGTAAGGGCGAGCCGGGTTTTCCACCAGTTGAGAAAGGGTGGTTGCCTCATGTTCAACGAGCTTGCCAGCGTATGCGGGAAGCAGCTTAGCGATGTCATAAACAGAAGCCTGCTTGCGGTGGACGACGCCGAAGCCATCAGAGACAAAAGCACCATTATCACCGGTGAGGGCCTTGTATTCGGCAGCGAGCGACTGGCGTTCTGCTTCGTCCTTGGAGGTTTCGCGAGCGTCGTAGCGGACATTCTGGAGCAGCAAAATATCACCGTCGTTAAGACCACGAGCGCGCTCGACGGCATCGGGGCCGGTAACGTCCTCGGCGATCTGAACGAACTGGCCAAGCTGGTTGCTGAGTTCTTCGGCGACGGGTGCAAGGGAGTAAGCAGGGTTCGGTTCACCCTTGGGGCGACCGAGATGAGCGGAGACGATTACGCGAGCGCCTCCGCCAAGAAGAGCTTTGAGAGTGGGAAGGGAGGCGGTAATGCGACCCGGGTCGGTAATCACTCCGTCCTTGAGAGGAACGTTGAGGTCAGAACGAACGAGTACGGTACGGCCGGCAACGCCCTCAGCCAGAAGATCGTCCAGAGTTTGGACTGCCATAACTTTATTCTCCAATGATGTGCGTGTGTAGAAGTGCTACACGGAATGCGATTGGAGAGGGGCTCGGGAAGGAGCCCTCTCCGCTTCTATTGTCCTTGATTTCAGCGTCAAGGGCTAGGTATGCAACGAGCCTGGCCTATCACAGGATAGGCCAGGCTCGGAGTCTACATCGTCATCGAATCACGACCACGGTGGGGAGTTTCGATGGCCTACGCTCTTACCAGTTTAGAGCTTGGTGGCAACGAGGTCGACAAGGTTGGCGAGGCGGTTGGAGTAGCCCCACTCGTTGTCGTACCAGGCACCGATCTTGACGAGCTCACCATTAACACGGGTCAGACCAGCGTCAAAGATGGAAGAGTGAGCGTCGCCCTGGATGTCGGAGGAAACGTAGGGATCTTCGGTGTAACCAAGGATACCCTTGAGTTCGCCTTCGGCTGCCTTCTTCACAGCAGCGTTGACTTCGTCAACGGTAACCTCGCGGCTCAGGATGGCGGTGAGGTCGGTGATGGAGCCGGAGGGCAGCGGAACGCGGATGGCGAAGCCATCAAGACGTCCCTTGAGCTGCGGGAGGACGAGCGCCACGGCGCGGGCAGCACCAGTGGTGGTAGGAACCATGTTCAGGCAGGCGGCGCGGGCACGACGCATATCGCGGTGCGGGCCGTCCTGGAGGTTCTGATCCTGGGTGTAGGCGTGGACGGTGGTCATGAGGCCCTTCACGATGCCAAACTCTTCATCGAGAACCTTGGCAACCGGAGCCAGGCAGTTAGTGGTGCAGGAAGCGTTGGAGATGACGTCCTGAGAGCCGTCGTACTCTGCATCGTTGACGCCCATGACGATGGTGGCATCTTCGTTCTTAGCAGGTGCAGAGATGACGACCTTCTTGGCGCCAGCTTCAATGTGGCCGCGAGCCTTGTTGGCATCAGTGAAGATACCGGTGGACTCGACAACGATATCAACATCGAGATCGCCCCAAGGAAGAGCAGCGGGGCCTTCCTTGATAGAAAGAGCGCGGATCTTCGCGTCGCCAACGTAGAGGTACTCGTCGTCGTGGGAAACTTCCTTGTCGAGGCGACCCAGGATGGAGTCGTACTTGAGAAGGTGAGCGAGAACCTCGTTGGTGGTGAGGTCATTCACGGCCACGATTTCGATGTCGGTATTACCCTGAGCGCGCTGTGCTTCCACTGCGCGGAAGAAGTTGCGGCCAATGCGGCCAAAGCCGTTGATGCCTACTCGCACCGTCACATTAAGCTCCTTAAATAGATGTTCTGTTTGGGCGATGTTTTTCAATCACCAGCGCCTCTAAGAATAGTGGCTTACCTTCCGAATCGCACTTTTGTGAGATTTGAAAACACCATATTCCCAGGTCGCCTGGAAGTATGTGTGATTAAAAACACACAAACTAGTATGGCAACTGTTGCGTCACGTTCGCAAATTTTGCTAGAGATTCCCCGTAAAAAACAAAATCTGAAAGCCAATTACATTGATTATGTGTAACTCTCAGCAATTACATATCAAGTAACTCAGGGTTGCGCGCTGCCGCCGCCGTCTCCGTATCTGGTACCCCTAATTCCTCCGCCCGACGATCTGCCAACGACAGCAAACGCCGGATACGCCCAGCTATTGCATCCTTCGTCATCGGTGGTTCAGCCAAACGCCCTAATTCTTCTAAGGATGCTTGTCGATGATCAAGCCGCAGCATGCCAGCTGCTAACAAATGGTCTGGAATATCGTCACCCAGAATTTCGATTGCCCGCTCCACCCGCGCTGCGGAGGCTACCGCTGCCCGTGCTGACCGTCGCAAGTTAGCGTCATCGAAGTTTGCCAGACGATTAGCCGTCGCCCGAACCTCACGGCGTTTCCGCTGGTCTTCCCACACGGCACGCGTCTCAGGAGCCCCAATGACCCGCAGCATCTCCCCAATCTGCTCGGCATCACGAATGACCACGCGATCAGTCCCCCTCACCTCGCGCGACTTCGCGTTAATACCCAGCCGACGAGCTGCGCCCACCATAGCCAGCGCCGCCTCAGGACAGGGACACGTCACCTCTAGAGAACAGGAACGACCTGGCTCTGTCAGCGAGCCATGCGCCAAAAAGGCACCCCGCCACGCAGCAGCCGCATCTTCAACGGAACCAGCGACCACTGCGGCGGGAAGTCCCCGCACTGCTACCCCACGACGGTCCAACAGCCCCAACAGTCGGGCAAGATCACCACCATGCGGATCCAACCGCAGAAGATAACGGTGGGGACTGTTAGCCCCCGACCCCAGTATATTGAGCTCCATTGGAAAGTGGTATAGATGATCGATGCCTGCGACGACCCGACGCGCAATGGCCTCCGTATCGACTTCCGCCTCCAAGGCCAGACGGGCCCCGTGCTGATGAAGTGTGCCGACGAAACGCAGCAACGTCGCTAATTCTGCAATAAGCGGAGTGCGTCGCGGAACTGCAACCTTGGTCAATTCCTCCTTTACCGCTGCCGTCAACGACACAACAACACCTTCTTCCCTACCAGGCACTTCTGCCCACTGATACATTACTCACGGCCCAAGTCGCGATGCACTGCTGTTACATTAGCGTCTGGAATGGCCTCTCCAAGGCGGCGAGCCAGCTCCATAGTAGTCGCAACAGACCGATGCTTCCCGCCAGTGCACCCCACACCCAACAGCACATAAGCCTTGCCCTCAGCGCGATAACCAGGTGTCGCCAAAGTAATCATGTGAGCAAAGCTCTCGATAAACCTCTCCGCAACATCATTATCGAGTACATACTCAGCCACGTCCGCATCCATTCCAGAGTGTGGTCGCAATGCTGGCACCCAGTACGGGTTAGGAAGAAAACGCATATCAATCACGAAATCAGCATCAAGAGGTATTCCATATTTAAACCCGAAGGACTCCACAATAATGTCAAGTCCTTTCTCCCCTGAAGCACGAAACTCCGACAATCGCTCACGCAACTTTGTCGAGGTTAAGCGTGAGGTATCCACGACGAGATCTGCATGGTTCTTCAAGTCGGCAAGTAGCTCACGCTCGTCTTTAATGCCTTCCTCCAAGGGCCGCTTATCCTGCAAAGGATGGGTCTTGCGCAATTGGTTATAGCGTCTAATAAGCACCTCATCGGACGCATCGAGGAAAAGTACACGGGGTGACCAGCCGCGGGAGCGCAACTCATGGACAACGAAGTCGAGGGAGCCAGAAAAATTCTGTGAGCGGACGTCAGTGACAATGGCTAACCGTCGAATCTCCCGCTTGGAGTTCTGCGTAATCTCAGCGGTACGAACAATGAGCTCCATTGGCAGGTTATCAACGACATACCAGCCGAACTCCTCCAGCAGCCGGGCAGCAGTACCACGTCCCGCACCGGACATGCCAGTAATAAGAACGATCTCTAAGGGGTCAGTAGACACAGTGCGAGCCTCACTCTCTAGTGATCCACGACGACGGCACCGAGAGCAGTGCCGACTTCACCTCATAGTGTGCCAGATTTAAGCGTGTAGAGCCGCAAAAACCTTCTCAGCCCGCTGTCGACCGAAACCCGGGACTGTCGCGATCTCGTCAGCATTGGCCTCCCGCAGCTTCTTCATCGTCCCAAAATGGTCCATCAACGCTTGGTGCAGAGCGGGGCCAACCCCATCAATCCCCTCCAGCTCGGAGGCCACCATGTCCTTCGAGCGTCGCTTCCGGTGAAAGCTAATAGCTGTGCGGTGGGATTCATCGCGTATTCGCTGTAACAAATAGAGTGCTTCAGATTCACGGGGCAAGATAAGAGGATCCTTCTCCCCCGGTATCCACACCTCCTCGAGGCGCTTTGCTAGACCAACGACGGGAACATCCGTAATACCAAGCTCTTTAAGAACTTCAGCAGCTGCAGCGGCCTGCGGAGAACCACCGTCCACGACAAACAGCTGAGGCGGATAAACGCTGCGCCGTCTAGATACATCCGTAACGCTTCCCTCACTATCCGGAACAGCGCGCGCATCCTCTCGATAATGCTTGAAACGCCGCAGTGTAACCTCCGCGATGGAGCCCACATCATTTGACTGCCCATCACCGGCTGCCTCTTTGATGAGATAGGTGCGGTAATCAGACTTTCGCGGTAACCCGTCTTCGAACACCACCAAGGATGCCACGACATTGGTGCCCTGAATATGGCTAATATCAGTACATTCAATACGCAGCGGTGGCTGCGGGAGGCCTAGATAAGTCTGGAGTTCTTCTATCGCCAATGAGCGAGACGTCAGATCGGATGCACGTTTTAACTTATGCTGGCGCAGTGATTCCGCAGCGTTCTCCGTCACCGTCTCCAGAATGCGGACGAGATCTCCCCGCTGAGGCTGGCGAATCTCCACACGAGTATTTCGGATTGTAGACAACTGCTCTGTCAGTTCTTCCGTGTGAGGAGGCAGTACCGGAACAAGAATCAGGCGCGGAATGTCACCCGGATGTGTGTTGTAGAACTGCGGAAGAAAACTCTCCACCACGTAAGGCAGAGCAGGATCGGACACATTATCCTCCCACTCTCCCAGATCGGACTCCCCTGTTTTCGATACCACCCATCCCTGTTGGCCAACGATACGGCCATGTCGAAAACGGAAAAGTTGAACAGACGCTTCGATCTCATCAGACGCCACACCAATAACATCCGCATCTAGCGTCTCCTGCATCACTACAGTCTGCTTCTCCAATACCGCGTGTAAAGCGGCAATGTGGTCACGCAAACGCGCTGCCTTTTCAAAATCGAGGGAAGCGGCAGCTTCGTCCATTTCCGCGGTTAAGCTGCGAACAATTTCTTTGTCTTGGCCGCTGAGGAAACGCTCTAACTGCGCTATCAGTGCCTGATAGTCGGCAACATCAACCTGCCCTACACACGGTGCACAACACTTGCCAATGTAGCCTAACAGGCATGGGCGCCCTAAAGCGCTGTGTCGGTTAAACACTCCAGTCGTGCAAGTACGAACCGGAAACACCTTCGTGAGTTGATCTAGAGTGTCACGTAACGCTCCGACTTTTGCATAAGGACCGAAGTAGCGTACGTTCTTCCGCCGGGCCCCCCGATAGACCCATACACGTGGATAAATATCTGCCGAGGAGATAGCGAGTAGCGGATAAGACTTATCGTCCCGGAACTGAATATTGAATCGTGGCGAAAAGTGCTGAATCCACGTCCACTCCAGCTGCAGCGCCTCGCCCTCATTGGACACCACAGTCCAATCAACACTAGCAGCCTGGCTCAGCATTCGACGTGAAAGCGGTCGAATACTCTCCTCCGAGACAAAGTAGGAGTTCAGCCGGTTACGGAGATTCTTTGCTTTTCCCACATAGATGACACACCCATAGCTATCGCGAAATCGATAGACCCCAGGCTTGGTGGGAATCGTTCCAGGGGCAGGGCGAAAATCTGCGGGACACCCCATGCCCACTATCCCAACTGGCGAAGGCGCTTCAGCTCGCTGGCCACTTCCAACGCTGCAAAGGTAGCTTCGCCACCCTTATCCTCGACTGAATCTGCATAACCTGCACGGTCATGAGCCTGTTCCACGGTGTTCACGGTCAGCACAGCGTTTCCTACCGGAGTAGCTTCATCTAACGCCACACGCGTCAAGCCATCGGTGACAGATTGGCACACATAATCAAAATGGGCAGTGTCACCACGGATGACAACGCCAATTGCCACCACGGCATCATGGGTGCGGGCGAACTGCTGGGCTACCACGGGAAGTTCAATTGATCCAGCGACACGAGCGACATCAACGCTAGCACCGGTCTGTTCCGCCACCTCCCGAGCTCGGGCAAGCATCTGCTCACATAGGTCGCGATTCCACTGCGCGGCGACGATACCGACACGCATGCCAGTGGCGTCAAGAGTGGAGATACCTGGACGGCCTGCTTCTGCCATATCTGCTCCTTGAATACACAAGTGGGGTCGTAAATACTCTCCCATCCTACCCAGCACAGCCAAGGAAGCGACGAATCACCCACGCAAGGGCGCCACTACTAAGAACGCACCTTAATGGGAATGCTGATGGTGGGAACACCCACAGTCGCTATCACCACAGTGATGGTGCGAGTCTTCACTATCAGTTGTGCGAGTGTGGTCATGGTCGATCCACGCCGAGCTTTGCGCATCACTTGATGCACTACCAACAATCGCGTCGAGATCCTCAAGGACATGGCCCATCCGATCCCGCTTAGTCCGCAAGTAGGTGAGGTTCTCAGGGGTGACATCTAACGGCAAATGAGCGCGTCCAGTGATCTCAACTCCATAACCTTCTAGGCCTTCACGCTTGTCGGGGTTATTCGTCAGTAGACGCATGGAGCGTACACCGAGATCATAAAGAATCTGCGCCGCCGACGCGTATTCACGTGCGTCTGCAGGCAATCCCAACTTGAGATTCGCGTCAACAGTATCTTCGCCCTCATCCTGCAAATGGTATGCACGCAGCTTGTTCAAAAGGCCAATTCCGCGACCTTCATGACCGCGGAGATAAAGAACAATGCCGCGGCCCTCTGCATCAATCATCTCAAGGGAACGGTGAAGTTGGGGCCCGCAATCGCAGCGTCGAGATCCGAAAACATCGCCGGTAAGACACTCCGAATGTACCCGTACCAATACGTCTCGCCCGTCGTTGGCGGAAACGTCACCTTTGACGATCGCGACATGTTCCTGGCCGTCAATTAAAGACCGGTAGCCGATAATTCGGAAGTTTCCGTAATTCGTTGGGAGACTTGCATCAGTGACTCGTTCTATCAGCTTCTCGTGTTGGCGCCGCCACTGGATCAGGTCCTTTATGGAGATCATCGACAGCCCCTGTGCCCGAGACCATTCACGCAGCTCTACGGCCCGTGCCATGGTGGTGGGATCTTTCTCGGAGACGATCTCACACAGTGCACCTGCAGGAGACAAGTCTGCTAAACGGGCAAGGTCAACCGAAGCTTCAGTGTGCCCGGCCCGCATCAGTACCCCACCAGAAACAGCGCGGAGAGGCAAAACATGCCCAGGCCGGTTAAGGCTAGCGGGACCCGACGCAGGATCAGCCAAGGTGCGAATAGTCAGAGCACGGTCTGCAGCAGAGATCCCGGTAGTCGTTCCTTGTGCCGCATCTACAGTGATGGTGTAAGCGGTCTTTCGGGGGTCTTCACTGTGCGCCACCATTGCTGGCAGGTGTAGACGATCGCACAGCTCACCATCCATCCCGACACAGATGTAGCCGGAGGTATAGCGAATCATAAAAGCAAGGAGCTGCGGTGTCGCCTTTTCGGCAGCAAAAATCAGGTCGCCTTCGTTTTCACGATTCTCATCGTCGACGACGACAACCGGCCGGCCGGCGCCGAAGTCGGCGATGGCCTGCTCAATACTGTCGAATTCGATCACGGGTGGTGCGCTCCTTGGGGTCGGGGGACGTCCTCATCGTACTTGCTACTGTACTGGATCATGAACCCGTCGCCACTCCACCAAATCAGCGATGGAAATCATCGCGATCTTATGGTGGTCGCACCATTCACGCAGTTCTTCTCGCCTCGCCATCGTCGTCGGGTCTTTTTCTGACACGATTTCACATAGTGCCGCTACTGGCTCATAGCCGGCGAGCCGAGCGAGATCAGACCCTGCCTCAGTGTGTCCTACTCGGTTAAATACGCCGCCTGCTACGGCGCGAAGCGGCAAAACATGGCCAGGTCGATGGAAGTCGCTCGCAACAGCCGCGGGATCACCGAGTTTCTTGATGGTGAGGGCTCGATCATGGGCAGAGATTCCAGTTGTGGTTCCTTCTGCTGCATCCACGGACACTGTGTAGGCAGTGAGGCGACGATCTTCACTCTTCTCCCACATAATGGGGAGAGCCAAACGATCGCAGATGCTGGCATCCATACCGACACAGATATATCCCGAGGTGTAGCGGATCATAAAGGCAAGCAGCTCGGGAGTAGCCGCAGCAGCAGGGAAAATAAGGTCGCCTTCGTTTTCACGGTTGTCATCGTCGACGACAACAACGGGACGACCTTGTCGGAATTCTTCAATAGCAGTTTCGATGCTCTCGAAAAGGCTCACGATTTCGCTCTCGTTCTGTGGTGGTGACGTGTCTAGTATGGCCCATCAAGGCACGAACTAGAGAACTGGGATGGTGACAGATCTCTTACTTATAGGGAGTAAGGAGATGATCGACATATTTGGCGATCGCGTCGACCTCCACGTTTACTAGGTCTCCCACCTGTGCATCCCCAAAGGTGGTTCGAGCAAGAGTTTCCGGGATAAGGGAAACCTCTGCCCAGCTATCCCCTACCGCAGAAACAGTGAGGGAAACACCATTAAGCGTGATGGAGCCTTTATATGCAACAAAGCGAAGGATGTCAGGGTGAAGGGAGATTCTAACAACGTGCTCTGAGCTGATGGAGGAGATAGGTGCGGTGGTATCCACATGACCCTGAACCATGTGGCCACCAAGTCGTTCTCCCACTGCGATAGCACGTTCGAGATTCACGACGCTTCCAGGGGTGAGAGTCCCCAGCGTGGTAAGACGGAGCGTTTCGTGCATGACATCAGCGGTGAACCCGTTGTGAAGAATGTCAACGACAGTGAGACAAACACCGTTGACTGCAATGGAGTCGCCCTGGTCAGTTCCATCCATGACAGTAGAACACTCGACAGTGACACGCTGTAGGGGGCTGTCCGGCGTGCCACATTCCACTGCGTCGGCGAAGACTCCACGTTCTTCAACGATGCCAGTAAACACTAGAGCTTCCTCTCCAAAACGAGTTTGAGGTCTGCTCCTACTCTCTCACAACTTACAAACTGAAAGCGCTGTGCGTTCGGCAAAGTGTCAATAAGTGAGCTATGAGCAGCAGAGAGTCCCTGCCCGAGAATCATCGGGGCAGTGTACATCAATACTCGATCAGCATAACCCCGGGCCAGTAGATCTCCCACCAACCGGGGGCCACCTTCCACCAAGACGTCTTGATAGTCGGTGCCAGCAAAGTAGGCCAGTACGTCCTCCCACTTTCTGGTGCAAAGATGCGTCAAAGGCGCCGCCGCATACCCCTCGGGGATAACACAATTAGGAATTCCTGATGCTTGCATGCGCTCAATCTCGCCGGCAATGGCACTGGTACCAATGACGTAGCGATGCGGTTGATGGGGAAAGAGGTCGCCGTGCGGGTTACGAGCTGTCAACGCGGGATTATCTACCGCAAAGGTACCCGTTCCGACGACGATCGCATCTACTCGTGCCCGCTCAAGATGCGCGTCAGCACGGGCTTCTTCACCAGTAATCCACTGGCTCGTACCATCAATCGCAGCCGAAAAACCATCAAGAGTAGCAGCCATTTTAACGGTGACGCGTGGACGGCCCGTCTCTTGTTTATGAAGCCATGCCCCCAGACCGCCTTGCCGAACCTCGGCACGTTGGGTGCCGTCGAATTGCGTACAAGTCACTCCACGTGCTTCGAGGTAGTGCGCGCCGCCCCCAAACGAGGTGGTATCTGGAAAGGCGTAATGTAGTGCCGCTATTCCTGCTTCCGCCAAGGCATGTGAACAAGGGCCCGTCCTCCCCCAACTATTACAGGGTTCGAGGGTGACGACAGCGGTCCCACGACGTGCCGCCTTGCCTGCCATCCGCAAAGCCTCGATTTCAGCATGGGGCCCACCAGGCGGCTGCGTACATCCGATACCGCGCACATGGCCTTCTGCGTCAAGGATAACAGCGCCGACAGGGGGGTTCGGGGTACTCGACCCACGTGCGCACTCAGCGGCACGGATAGCGAGCCGGAGGGCTTCTGCTGGGCTGGCTGCTTGCCCCAGGTACGAAAGGACGGTCTCTGGGAGTTGTGGAGACGAGGTCATAACGCTTTACGCGACAGCTGCTTCTCGCAATTGTGCAATGGCGGCAGCGCGATCCGCCTGATTGTAGACGGCTGAGCCCGCAACAAAAGCATCCACACCAGCCTGGTAGGACACCCCGATGGTATCGGTGGCAATACCACCGTCAATCTCGATTAACGTGGACAATCCCCGCCGATCGATTTCCTGGCGGAGAATTCGCGCTTTGTCGAGAACCTCCGGCATAAAGGACTGGCCGCCGAAACCAGGTTCGACACTCATAATGAGAACCATATCGACGTCATCCAAAATATCGAGGTAGGGCTCGATCGGAGTATCCGGTTTTACTGAGATCGCTGCTTTTGCCCCCATCTCCCGCAACGTACGACACAGTGCTGCAGGATCGGGAGAAGCCTCCACGTGGAACGTGACGGAGTACGCTCCTGCCTTAGCATAGTCAGGAGCCCACCGCTCTGGATCCTCGATCATTAAATGGACATCAAGGGGCATTTCTGTGATCTTGCCGACGGCCTTCATCACCGGCAAACCAAACGATAGATTGGGAACGAAGTGTCCGTCCATAACATCGACATGCACCCAATCTGCAGAAGCAATCGCAGCCACATCATCAGCAAGATGCGCGAAATCAGCAGAGAGGATGGACGGGGCAATAATCGGTTCACGTTGCATAGGTCAATCCTACTTCTGCACAGAAGGTGAGACCGGACGTTTGAGGAGCGAAACGAACATCGCATCAGTCCCGTGACGGTGCGGCCATAGCTGAAGGAAAGGGGCACTAGTGACGTGCTGTGCTCCCTCACTTTGTGCCCATTCAGGCCACAGCGCAGTGGCGTCGAGAATATCGAGACCAGCTTCTACTGAGACATCTCGGACCACCGCCTCCGTCTCCCGTAGATGCGGGGAGCATGTGGAGTAGGCAATGACTCCACCGGGACGCACTAAATGGGAGGCACTAATAAGCAGTTCGCGCTGCAAACGGGTGAGATCAGCGAGATCACTTGGCTGCCGGCGCCAGCGTGACTCCGGTCGCCGGCGGAGCGAGCCGAGCCCCGAGCACGGTGCGTCAACCAGAATGCGGTCGAAACCACCCTCCAGCCCAGTGTCACGGCCGTCAACTTCCACGACTGTAACCGGTCGGCCTTCGCAGGCGTTCCGGACTAGATTCGCCCGGTGATGACTAGGCTCCACTGCGGTTACAGTCGCACCTGCGATTGCAGCCTCCGCACCCAAAAGTGCAGCCTTTCCCCCGGGTCCTGCGCAAAGGTCAAGCCAACGCCCTTGGTCCTCGCCGTCGAGCGGAGCTTTGCGAAGCGTCAGCGCCACAATTTGCGAGCCCTCATCTTGCACCCTGGCATGCCCTTCGCGGACAACTTCAAGCCGGCCAGGGTCTCCACCATCTATGAGATGAACTGCATAGGGGCTCAGTAGACTGATGTCGCCGCCCGTCATTGCTGCGACTTCCTCGGCTGTAGCTTCTCCTGGCAGAGCCACCAGGTGAACGATGGGGCGAGAGTCATCCGCCGCAAGGGCAGCAGCAAGTTCTGCGGAATCCTCATCAACCCGCAATGCTCCCGCGAACGCTTCCGCGATCCAACGCGGATGGGCCGTGCGGTACGCCAACGCCCCAAGGGGGTCCTGAGCAGCCTGTGGGCAGCAGCGTTCGTCCCATTCCTCCGGGGTGCTGCGCGAGATAGTTCGTAATACAGCATTGACGAAGCCCGCCGACCCCTGTCCACGCTCAGCTCGGACTAGCTCTGTCGAAGTGGAAACAGCAGCGTGCTGAGGAACACGCGTACGCAATAGCTGGTACGCGCCGAGGCGCAGGACATCGAGAAGGTCCCCATCAATTTCCTCAACTGGGCGATGCGCAGCTTCCGCGATAATTGCGTCGAGGAATCCTTGAGCCCGTACTGTACCGTTGGCGAGTTCCGTTGCGAAGGCAGCATCCTGCTTATTTAGATGGCGATGCCGTAGCTCCTGAGAAAGCATAATATTGGCGTACGCCCCATCCGCGCGCACGGCGCGGATGACGGTGAGTGCAGTCTCCCGTGCGGGATCTTTCACTACGGCACCACGACGCCGGTGAGCGTGACGCTGCTTCGGTGCAGAGTAACTGTTCCGTTTCTGCTGTCTCCGCTTCTTGGGTGTGGATTCAGCGGTTACTCGGGAAGGTTGTGCATTCTGCTGTTGGGCCGCAGTTTTGGAGCGGGATCGGAATCCACCACTCATTGCATAACCTCGTCTCCACGCAAATGAGCACCACGCGCCCAGTCTGCTGCGTTCATCATCTTTTTTCCTGGTGCCTGGATGGTAGCTAGTTGGATAGCGCCAGTCGCAGTTCCAACAAGCACATATTTGCCGGTAAAGAAGAGTTGACCGGGGGCTAGAGCGGCTCCAGAATTGGCGGGTTGCTGGGCAATCGCCGGAATGAGCGGGGTGGTGCCTCCGATCTTCAGTCGTGTTTCCCCTAGCATGGTCCATGCACCAGGAGTCGGTGTCATCGCTCGAATATGTCGATCGACAAGATGAGTTGGAAGTCCCCAACGAATACGGGCATCCTCGGTAGAGATCTTTGAGGTATAGCTCACTCCGACATGTGGTTGTGGAAGTGGTGTAAGAGAGCCATCTGCGATACCGTCCATGGTGTCAGTAAGGAGACGCGCGCCCTGTTCGGCAAGCCGCTGCATCAGCGTAGCGCTCGTGTCTGTGGGGCGAATGGTTTCGGTAACAGTACCAAAAATTGGGCCGCTATCCATCCCTTCATCGAGGCGGAAAGTGGTTGCACCGGATATCTCATCACCTGCCGCAATGGCAGATTGGACGGGTGCTGCACCACGCCACTGGGGTAATAGGGAAAAGTGGAGATTAACCCATCCGTGCTGCGGGATCTCCAAGGCAGCTGGCCGGAGCAGTTGACCGTAAGCGACAACCGGGCAGCAGTCCGGCCGGTGGCTAGCGAGTTGTGCGAGAAAATCGGCATCGCTCGCTGAGTGTGGTTTGAGAATGGGAATCCCGTGCTCTTCAGCGCATAACGCCACAGGAGACGGACGAAGCTTACGGCCGCGACCATACGGGGCATCTGGTTGGGTAATAACCGCTACCACGTGATGGTGAGGAGAGTTGCAGAGAGCCTGCAATGATGGAACCGCCGCTTCCGGAGTTCCTGCGAAAACCAGCCGCATTGAGCGCCTTTCTTAATGACTGAAGGGGACCCGATAGGTGGGACACGAAACAATAAGAGATACGTTAGCCCTGTGGAAGCACGGAGGGCTGTCCGAACCACTGAGCGTTGCGAATCTCCGCCATGGCAAGCTTTCGATCCTCAGCGCGCTGTTGTTTCATGAACATGATGCCGTTGAGGTGGTCCGTCTCGTGCTGAATACACCGAGCCATCAGCTCGGTGCCTTCGTACTTCACTGGATTCCCGTGACAGTCCTGCCCCCGTACGACCACATGGTTATATCGTTCCACATTGCCATAAACACCGGGTACAGAGAGGCATCCTTCCATGCCGTACTGCATCTCCTCCCCGATGGGCTCCCACTCAGGGTTAACAACGTAGCCGTCGTCGCCGCCTCCACAATCGAAGACAAAGAGTCTTAAGGACACACCAACTTGAGGTGCAGCAAGACCTACGCCATTGTCTGCACGCATGGTGTCAAACATATCTTCCACCAGCTTCTCCAAGGCACCGTCGAAGTCCGTTACCTCATCGGCACGTGTGCGAAGTACGGGGTCGGGGAAAAGCCGGACGGGAAGAACAGCCATAAAAATCCTTTCACACGGTCGCTCTTTACCAGCAAGTCTAGTCATTCCAGCAGCCAAACGCTGCATAGCTCAGGTATCACCCAATATGTACAGGATCCACTTGGATGCGGACGGGTACGGCTCCGTTGCGGGCCGAACGATACCGGACAATTCTGCGCACCGCTCCAAGCAATTCAGCGAATTGGGACGGGCGCACGCGGAGTAGTATCCGCACGAGTTCCCCATCGATATCAGTATTCCCCGACGGAAGCGCAGCGAAAACGGGGAGCTCTACAGGGCCTAGGGTTGTCACCGGTACCTCATCATTGATTTCTGCGGCACATTCTTTTACTGCAGCAAATTCACCATCAATAGCGATGAGATGCTGGCTAGGTGGTAGCTGAGCGTTCTCTCTTTCGAGACGAAGCCTCTCGGCGACTCCACACGGGTCCCACCGGATCAGCCCTTGGATGAGCGGATGTGCTGGATCGCCCGCGACAATAGCCTCTCCACCATGCGTAAATGGGCGGACGAGGCGTACCGCGTTACACCAAAGCCGCAGGGTATCCTCTTCTGCGGACAGGTCAGGTCGTTGGGTCAACGCCCAGGGATCTAGCATCACCAGTGCACCGTATCCAGTTGGAGCGACTGGCTCACTACCTGGTGTGGAGACAACAATTGCAGGACCTGCAGGAATGGTTTCCTTTCGTTCATCGCCATAGGAAAGGATGATAGGAAAACCGGGGAATGCGCGCCCCAGTTCCTCAGCAGTTCGCCCTGCCCCTATAGTTGCTGCACGCAACTTATGGCTTCCGCAGTGTGGGCAGGCAAATCGCGGTTCTGGAGTTCCACACCAACGGCAGAGAGGCACCTGCGCGTGGTCTGCACGTCCTTGACCATGTGGGAGGCTTAACGGGCCTCCGCAGTGCCGACAACGGACAGGCTCGTGACAATATCCACAAACCAATGTGGGAATATACCCTCGCCGTGGAACCTGGAAGAGGGCTGGTTCTCCCCTCTCTAAAGAGGCTTTGACGGCCCGGAATGCCGCGTGGGGAATGCGTGCTGCACGAGCAAGAGGGTCTTGCTCCAGCGCCTTGTCCGAATCCCCAGGAGCAGTAATACGCGGCAAGCTAGCCTTTAGTTCGGTGCGTTCTGGCTGAAGGTAGTGAGCCCAGCCGTCAGCAACACGCTGGCTCATAGCGATGCTGACCATCCATCCTGCCGCAAGAAAATTAGCACCTTCAGCTTCTGCACGGTGGGCCAGTACGTCCCGTGGATGTGGATAAGGTGCTCGTGGTTCCGAGAAAATCTCATTGCCGTCATCGAGAAGAAGCACGGTGTGAAGGTTCGGTAAAGGGCTAAAAGCAGCTGCCCGTGTACCAATGATGACGTCTACCGCCCCGTACAGCGCCTGCAGCCAGGTGCGATAACGCGGTGCTTGGCCGGAGGCGGCCGATAGCCCCACAATTCCGTCACTACCCAAAGTATCTCGCACATGCGTCAGCAGAGGGTCGAGATCGTATTGATCCGGTACCAGCACCAGAACTGCCCCTCCAGCACGCCGAGCAATCCGAATAAGATCGCACACTCGTGCGGCGAGATCTTCATCGGGAAGCAGCTGCCACGCTGCCCGTACTCTTTGGGAGGGAAGCGCTCCCACCATGCTGGTGCCCCAACGGTACCGCGCCCACGCTCTCTGAGACTCTTTAGGAAGCCCAAGTTCACTATTGATACTGGTGGTGCTATCAACAGCTCGCGGTGTCGGGAGGTCCTCTTTGTCGATCCGGGAGACACGAGGTGGGATAGCTAGCCTTATGACGTCCGCTACGGTGCCTGCATAGCGACGCGCCGTCCATTCCACTAGTTCTCGGAACGAGCCAGTAAGAACCCGATGTGGGGAGATTACTCTTCGAAGTGGTGTCAGTTCGCCTGGGTACTCACTATCTGTGCGCCGTTCAAGAAGGTATCCATCAACCTGGCGCCCATGGAAGATCACTCGCACCCGTGTCCCTGGCTGGGCATCATCCGCGAGCTCAACGGGGACAGAATAGTCAAAGCCTCGATCCAAATGCGGCACATCAAGCAAAGGGAGCACCCGCGCAACGGGATTATCCGCTGCTAAACGTAAGGAACTGGCCATGCTTTATTCTTACCAGAGAAAGGTGTGAAGCCCGTGTCTTCGCGACACGGGCTTCACACCCGCTAAGTTTGTGCGCTAGGCAGTAAGACCTGCAAGCGACGCTAGGTCAGCAGCACGGTCGGTGTTTTCCCAGGGCAATTCGACATCGGTACGGCCAAAGTGTCCATAGGCTGCTGTCTGCCGATAGATAGGACGGAGAAGATCAAGATCGCGCACAATAGCACCGGGGCGCAGATCAAAAACCTCTTCGATCGCAGCTTGAATGCGCAGCGGATCACACCTTTCGGTCCCGAACGTTTCGACAAACAGTCCCACCGGGGCAGCTTTCCCAATAGCGTAGGCGACTTGCACCTCGATGCGGTCAGCAAGACCAGCCGCAACAGCGTTCTTAGCTACCCAACGCATAGCGTAAGCGGCAGATCGATCGACCTTCGACGGGTCTTTTCCGGAGAATGCGCCGCCGCCGTGGCGCGCCATACCACCATAGGTGTCAACAATGATCTTGCGGCCAGTCAAGCCGGCGTCTCCCATAGGACCACCGAGAATAAAGCTGCCTGAGGGATTGACCAGCAGGCGGGGATTATCCGTGTCGAGTTCAGAGCTAGTGAGGTCATCCAGCACCGGGTTGAGCACACGATCGTGGATAGCTGGAGCCAATTCACTTTCCAGGTCAATACCGGCGTCGTGCTGGGTCGAAATGATCACGGTGTCAAGGCGAACTGCCAGATGACCGTGATACTCGATACTAACCTGCGTCTTGCCATCAGGGCGAAGCCAGGGCAATTCCTGGGTTTTACGCTCTTCAGCCAACCGGCGGGATAGCCGATGGGCCAGTGCGATGGGCAGCGGCATAAGCTCGGGGGTATCGGTGCACGCGTAACCAAACATTAAGCCTTGGTCGCCCGCACCTTGGCGGGATAGTTCATCCTCGTCCGATTCTGTGCGAACTTCGTGGCTGACATCAACACCATCAGCAATCTCCTGCGACTGGCGGCCAATAGAGATGTTGACGGCACAGGTGTTCCCATCGAAGCCCTTTGCCACATCGTCGTATCCGACATCTAGGATGGCTTTACGAACGGTTGCGTCGACATCGACGCTGGCATTGCTACGAACCTCTCCGGCAATATGAACCTGACCGGTGGTAGCAAAGGATTCAACGGCGACATGTGAGTAAGGGTCTTGTTCCAGGTAAGCGTCCAGCAACGAATCACTAATAGCGTCGCAGAGCTTATCGGGATGGCCCTCTGTAACCGACTCACTGGTGAAGAGACGGCGAACATTGCTCACGATATAAATCCTCGTTTCTGCAATATGGGCAGATGCTTATAGACGAATTACGAAGAATGAAAAGGATCGCGTTTTCATCCCCGTATAGCTTACGCGGTAGGCCGACAAAAGGCCTAGACGAAATGAATGTTTGCCTAACTTAGAGTAAAAAACCGCCCTACCGTCTATCTATGACGGCAGGGCGGCACTTGCTTTTGTCGAGCTATCCAGTAGCGAGCAATGGGTCATTCCCAACAGTGGGAAACTACTCCCCTTCCGTGTACTCGAGAAGGTCAGCATCAATCTCGCGTAGCGCGATGGACAGCGGCTTCTCGTGTAAGCGGGGCTCTACCAGCGGACCAACGTACTCGAGGATGCCCTCAGCAAGCTGGTTGTAGTAATCGTTGATCTGGCGGGCTCGTTTCGCAGCGAAGACAACGAGCGCATACTTCGAGGAAACCTTCTTGAGAAGTTCGTCCAGCGGCGGATCGGTGATACCGATCGGCGGCTCGTAGGGCTTCGGTGCTGCAAGACCTTCAGCTAGGCTCTGTTCAGCCACGTTTTGTGCCTCCGTGTGCCTTAGAGTATTACCGTTCAACTCTATGGGTAACACTCGGAACAGGCAAATTAGATATGTTCAACGTCAGTTAATTCCCCAACAGGATATCAGCTCAGAAACAGCGTCTTCGAGGTCATCGTTCACGATAATGCGGTCGAATTCGGACTGTGCTTCCAATTCAGCCAAAGCAGTCTGAAGTCGACGCTCAATGACCTCCTGGGATTCAGTTCCCCGTCCTACCAGGCGGTCAACCAAAATTTCCCAGCTTGGGGGTGCGAGGAACACCAGTTGCGCATCGGGCATAGAATGGCGAATCTGCCGGGCACCGGCCAGGTCCACTTCTACAAGCACTGGGCGCCCAGCATCCATTGCTGCAACGACAGGTTCGCGAGGAGTCCCGGAGCGTTGCAGTCCACCGTGAATGTCTGCCCATTCGAGCAATTCATTATTGTCGATGTAGCGCTGGAACTCGGGTTTTGAGACGAAAAAGTAATCTCGCCCATTAACTTCGCCAGGGCGAGGTTCGCGCGTCGTCACCGACACCGAGAAGTAGAGGTTGGGGACCAGTTCGCGGAGCCTTTGGACGACAGTCGATTTACCTACGGCAGAAGGGCCGGCTAGGACTACCAGCCGACCCTTCTGGGTAGCTTTGTCGTTCGAGGCCGCGGATGCGCTGGAAAGGGCTCGTTCAGTCTCGTCGGACACGGTGAAAACTACTCACCGAAACCGAAACGCTCGAGCAGGGCACGACGCTGGCGGTCGCCCAGGCCACGGAGACGACGGGTGGGAGCAATTTCCAGCTCGGTCATGATTTCCTGAGCCTTCACCTTACCGACCTTGGGGAGAGCTTCGAGAAGAGCAGAGACCTTCATTTTGCCGATGATCTCGTCGGTTTCAGCGTTCTTTAGGACGGTCTTAAGATCGGTTTCACCCTTCTTCAGGCGGTCCTTGAGCTCGGCGCGGGCACGACGAGCAGCAGCAGCCTTCTCAAGCGCGGCAGCGCGCTGTTCGGGGGTCAATTCAGGAAGGGCCACGATTCCTCCGTATCAGATAACTTTTATCAACGGAACACAGTTTTCGGTTCCGGGCGCTTGAAGACTCAAGCACCAGCTTGTGTCGTTTATTTTCTTAGATAGCGTAACACCAAACGACCAGGTACAACGCAACAAAGCAGCATGTTTTCCCAGTTTAGGCGAAATATTCGGCGTTCAACTGAGAAAGCCGTGCTGCCAAGTCTTCCACAGACGGGCCGCATTCTAAAAGTGCCCGCGAAATGTTAGGGACTCCTAAAGTGCCACCATGACCGATAATCCGGTCTACATCTTCTTTCGTAGCGCCTTGCGCACCCACACCAGGTAGGAGCACAGGGCCGCATAGATTCTCAAGGATAGGCGGATGTGGGACAGTTGCGCCAACCACCACGCCGAAAGAGCCAATTCCGTATTGCGCTTTTTCCCGATTATTCAACTCGCTGAGATAATCAACGATCTCCTGCGCGACACTCGGGGATGCATGGAGCTGTGCCTTGCCAGAGTGAGTAGGGTACGCATCCTGCAGAGAAGCACCCTCAGGATTCGACGTGCGAGCAAGGACGAAGAGGCCTCGCCCAGTTTCTCGCGCAGCAGAGTACAAAGGAGCTAAAGACTCGACCCCTAAGTACGGGGAGACTGTCAATGCATCGCTGGCCAACGGAGAATTATCTCGCAGCCACGCATCTGCATACCCTTGGTTGGTCGACCCAATATCGCCTCGCTTAGCATCGGAGACTACCAGTGTCCCAGCCTCACGCAGGTCCACAAGAGCCTTCTCTAACACGGCGAAACCCTTCGAACCAAAACACTCGAAAAAAGCTACCTGGGGTTTGACCAATGCTACCTGCCCGCCGAAAGCCTCAACACAGATACGCGTGAACTCGGTAAGGCCCGCGAGATTCCAGTCCAGCCCCCATTGCCGCAACAGAGCGGCATGGGGATCAATACCTACGCACAACCGACCAGTCTGCGCGCAGGCCTCCTGGAGCGCAACACCAAATGGTTTGGTGGGCCCGCACACGGCTTTCACTAGTTTGTCCGATCCATTCGATGGAGCTCCTGGAGCGGGTGCACAGTGAAATCCTCATCAGCGCGCAAAGCTTCAATACCTTGGACGCACGCAGCCGCACCAGACACGGTCGTAACGCACGGAATACCACGCGATACTGCAGCTGCTCGGATACCATATCCATCTTCCCGTGAACCGGAATTGCCCTTGGGAGTGTTGATGATAAGGTCGATCTGTCCGTCGCTTATGAGGTCAACGATGCTCTCAGCACCCTCTGGACGGTCGTCATCACCTGTCTGCTTGTATACCTGGACGCAGTCAATACCATTGCGACGCAGCATATCGCTGGTCCCACCAGTAGCCATGATGCGGAATCCCATGTCAAAGAGACGACGGGCTGGGAACACCATCGCGCGCTTATCCGTATTAGCCACAGAGATAAAGACTGTACCTTCCGTAGGTAGGCTTCCGTAAGCGGCAGTTTGGCTCTTCGCGAAGGCCTTGCCAAAGTTGGTGTCGATGCCCATTACTTCGCCGGTGGACTTCATTTCGGGTCCAAGAAGAGTGTCGACTCCCTCCCCGTCTGCTTTCCGGAACCGGTTGAAGGGGAGCACCGCTTCCTTAACGGAGATGGGGTGACCCATGGGGATTGTTCCCCCATCGCCCTCGGCCGGCAGCATGCCTTCCTTACGGAGGTTCGCAATAGTATCTCCCAGCATGATGCGGGCACAGCACTTGGCGAGTTGTACAGCAGTCGACTTGGAGACAAACGGGACGGTGCGGGATGCACGGGGGTTCGCTTCCAAAACGTAGAGGGTATTGCCCTTGAGAGCGTATTGAACGTTCATAAGGCCCTTTACCCCAATACCCATAGCGAGGGCTGCGGTAGAACGGCGAACCGCTTCAATATCTCCACGGCCAAGGGTCATCGGAGGGAGGGCGCAAGCAGAGTCGCCGGAGTGGATTCCAGCCTCTTCCACGTGTTCCATAATGCCGCCAAGATACACTTCTTCCCCGTCGCAGAGAGCGTCAACGTCAATCTCGATGGCGTCATCAAGGAAACGGTCAACCAGGACCGGATGTTCCGGGGTGAGCTCGGTGGCCCGTTCAATGTAGTCACGCAGTGAATCTTCGTTGTACACGATCTCCATACCACGTCCACCCAGGACATAGGAGGGACGCACCAGAACAGGGAATCCGATTCCGTTGGCGACTTTAGCGGCTTCCTCGAAGGAGGTCGCGGTGCCGTACTTGGGGGCGGGAAGATTAGCAGCGGAGAGGACTTTACCGAACTCACCACGATCCTCGGCGAGGTCGATAGCAGCAGGTGAGGTTCCAACAATTGGAACACCCGCCTCCTCCAGTTTGGCTGCTAGCGAGAGTGGGGTTTGCCCACCCAGTTGCACGATGACGCCCGCCACATCACCAGAAGCACACTCAGAGCGGTAGACCTCAAGGACATCTTCAAGAGTCAGCGGCTCAAAGTAGAGGCGATCGGCGGTGTCATAGTCCGTCGAGACTGTCTCCGGGTTGCAGTTGACCATGATGGTCTCGTAGCCGACTGCAGAAAGCGACTGGGCTGCATGGACACAGGAGTAATCAAACTCAATACCTTGGCCGATACGGTTGGGACCGGAGCCCAAAATAATGACCTTCGGCCGGTCCTTTTGAGGCACGACTTCGGTTTCAGCTACAGGGTCAAACTCATAGGCGGAGTAGTGGTATGGAGTTTTCGCCTCAAACTCTGCAGCGCAGGTATCAACAGCTTTGTAGACGGGATGAATACCCAAGCGGTCGCGGAGTTTGCGGACTCCTGCCTCACCATCAATCTCCGGACGGAGAGAGGCGATTTGGCGGTCTGAGAAGCCATTGTACTTTGCGAGTTGAATAATCTCCGCGGTGAGTACCGGCGCCTCCACGACCTCGTTTCGAACGTCGACGAGCCCGCGAATCTCGCCCAGGAACCACGGATCAATACCAGTCGCCGCATACAGGTCATCGATGGAGACCCCCTGTCGCAGAAGGTATTCAACTGTATAGATGCGATTTTCAGTGGGGCGCTTGACCTCTTCCACGAGATCGTCGACAGACTTCTGGCCGTTGCCCGTGATGAAGTCGTCGGGGCGAGTCCAGAAACCTGCATACTTGGTTTCAAGAGAGCGAAGAACCTTGTTGAGGGATTCACGGAAGCTCCGTCCCAATGACATGGCTTCACCCACCGACTTCATGGTCGTAGTCAGCGTGTCATCCACACCTGGGAACTTTTCAAAGGCGAAGCGCGGTGCCTTCACTACGACGTAGTCGAGAGTTGGCTCGAAGCTGGCGGGTGTTTCCTTCGTAATATCATTCGGGATCTCATCCAGGGTGTAGCCAATGGCCAGTTTGGCGGCGATCTTCGCGATGGGGAAGCCGGTCGCCTTAGACGCGAGTGCGGAGGATCGCGAAACGCGCGGGTTCATCTCGATGATGATGAGCCGCCCAGTCTTCGGGTCCTGGGCAAACTGAATATTACAGCCACCCGTATCGACACCGACAGCACGCAGAATAGCGATCGATTGGTCACGCATAATCTGGTACTCACGGTCAGTGAGTGTCATAGCGGGAGCAACCGTGATGGAGTCACCAGTGTGAACGCCCACTGGGTCGAAATTCTCGATGGAACAGACGACCACAACGTTGTCGTTGTGGTCCCGCATAAGCTCGAGCTCGAATTCTTTCCACCCGAGGATCGATTCTTCGATGAGGACATTGGCGGTGGGGGAAGCAGCGAGGCCGCCGCCAGCGATCCGATCAAGATCCTCCATCGTGTAGGCCAAACCAGAGCCCAAGCCACCCATCGTGAAGGACGGACGTACCACCACGGGCAAACCAAGTTCGGCAACAGTCTCGTGCACTTCCTCCATGGTGTAGCAGACACGGGAACGCGCCGATTCGCCACCGATCTCCGCGACAATATCCTTGAAGGTCTGGCGATCTTCGCCACGCTGAATGGACTCGAACGATGCACCGATCAGTTCAACGTTGTACTTCTCTAGCAGGCCACGGTCATGGAGATCGACAGCGGCGTTCAGAGCAGTCTGTCCGCCGAGTGTAGGAAGAACGGCGTCAATCGGATGGCCGTCGGCTGCTTCCTTCTGGAAGATCTTCTCGATGTAATCAGCAGTGATGGGCTGGACATACGTTGAGTCTGCAAATTCCGGATCCGTCATAATAGTGGCGGGGTTGGAATTGATAAGGGAGACACGAATGCCTTCCTGCTTCAGCACACGGCAGGCTTGGGTACCGGAGTAGTCAAACTCGCAAGCTTGGCCAATGACAATCGGGCCGGAGCCAATGACGAGAATGTGGTTGAGGTCTTCGCGACGTGGCATTTACTTCTGTCCCTTCTTGCCATGCACCTCAAGGAGGTCAACGAACTGGTCAAAGAGGTAGTTTGCGTCGTGGGGGCCGGCGCAGGCCTCAGGGTGATACTGAACGGAGAAGGCACTGCCGTCGAGCAGCTTGACGCCTTCCACAGTGTCATCATTGGGACAGCTGTGGGAGATGAGGGCGCGGCCGTAGGGAGTGTCGAATTCCATTCCGGGTTCACCCTCCAACGCGAAACCGTGGTTTTGCGAGGTGATAGCAATACGGCCGGTCTGATGGTCTTTCACCGGAATATTGATGCCGCGGTGGCCGAATTTCATCTTGTAGGTATCGAGGCCAAGTGCACGACCGAAAATCTGATTACCAAAGCAAATGCCAAAGAGCGGCATCTCATTCTCGAGTGCAGCTTTGGTCAGGGCGATAGGGGCGGTAGCTGTGATCGGGTCTCCGGGGCCATTGGAGAAGAAGAGACCATCAACATTCAGCTCCTCGATTTCTTCCCAAGTGGTCGCAGCGGGCATCATGTGGACGCGGAGACCACGATTGACGAAGTTACGCGGGGTGTTAGCCTTGATCCCGAGGTCAATCGCTGCGATGGTGAAGCGACGCTCCCCTATCGGATCCAGAGTGTACATCTCCTGCGTGGTTACTTCGCTAGCAAGATCCTGCCCGGCTGCCGGTGGTTGACTCCGGACCTTCTCCAACATCTCGTCTTCGCTTATCAGCGAGTCGCCGGAGAAGATGCCTGCCAGCATGCTCCCTTTTGCGCGGAGATGCCGCACAATGGCACGGGTATCAACATTCTGGATGCCGACAATCCGCTGTTCTTCCAGCTCTTCCTGCAGTGTATGGTCAAGTCGCCAGCTGCAGGGTTGGTGCGCATAATCGCGAATGACGTAGCCGGCTACATGGATTCGTCCCCGCATTCCGTTACGGACAGCGTCGTTGGTAGGCTCGGCGGTCATGGACTCGCCATCAACCATGTTCCATCCGGTATTGCCGATCTGCGGCGCTGTAGAGACCACAATTTGGCGGCGGTAGGAGGGGTCCGTCAGGGTTTCCTGGTATCCGGTCATACCGGTGGCGAAAACAGCCTCACCCAGGGTCTCCCCTACGGTTCCAAAGGCATGCCCGCGGAAGATGCGTCCATCTTCGAGCACGAGGGCTGCTGGAATTCGTTCGCTCACTATTCCTTCTTTCCTAGTCTATGCGCTTTGTGGTTCTAGAGGGCGGCTTCACCGTCACGCGCAGTGACACGTCCGCGAAGTACCGTGAGCACTGGGCGAGCACGGAACTCCATGCCTTCGTAGGGAGTATTGGAGGCGATTGAGGCAAGCTCTTCACCGTAGACACACCAGCTAGCGTCAGGGTCGATAACGGTGAGGTTTGCGGGTTCACCAGCTTCCAGCGGGCGCCCATGGTCGGCGAGTCCGACTATTTCGGCCGGGCGTTCACTCATGACGCGTGCGATATCGCGCCAGGTCATGCGACCGGTTTCCACCATCACCTGCGCCATAATGGCGAGGGAGGTTTCGAGTCCCAACATGCCATTCGCAGCTTCGGCGAATTCGCAGCAGGTCTCTTCCGACCCGTGCGGGGCATGGTCGGTGGCGACACAGTCGATGACTCCATCAATCAACGCTTGCTGAAGTGCTTCATTATCTGATTCTTCACGCAAAGGCGGGTTCACCCGGTAAACGCCGTTGTAAGTGGAAAGAACTGAGTCGTTCAGGAGGAGATGGTGCGGGGTGACTTCAGCGGTGACGTTGACACCCTGCTCATGGGCCCACTTTAGGAGTTCAACGGTGCCTTTGGTGGAGGCATGGCAGACGTGAATATGGGCGTGTGCATCGCGAGCGAGAAGAATATCGCGAGCTACGATGGACTCTTCCGCTGCACGCGGCCAACCTTTCATCCCGAGTTTGGCTGCCATCGGTCCCTCGTGGGCAATGGCACCTTCGGTGAGTCGATCTTCTTCCGCATGCTGTGCAATTGTTGCCCCCAGCCCTGCCGCATACTCCAGTGCACGTCGCATGACGAGAGGATTATTGACGCATTTTCCGTCATCGGAGAACCACCGAACCTGGGCCCTACCCTTGTTCATCAAACCCATTTCAGACAGTTCTTTGCCTTGTAGTCCCACCGTAATGGAACCCACCGGGTAGACGTCGCACAGACCGATTTCCTGGCCTTTGCTCCACACCATCTCCGCTAAGTTATTGTTATCGATAACGGGCTTGGTGTTGGGCATGGTGTAGACGGCAGTGAAACCACCGAGAGCTGCGGCAGCAGAGCCACTGGCGATAGTCTCCGTATCCTCTCGACCAGGCTCACGGAGGTGTACGTGAATGTCAACGAGACCAGGGAGAAGGACGTTGCCGCGGCCGTCATACTCTTCGCATTCCGCGGGGAGAGCGGCGAGAGTGCCGTGGGGAGCAATAGTATCGATGCGGCCGTCCTGTACAAGAACGTCGACGGCGTCTCCTTCGCCGTAGAGGTGGACGTTGCGGATGAGAAGTGCAGTCATAGTGTCTTTCTCCATGGTTACGCCTCGTCAGCACCAGTGAGAAGCGTGATAAGGATGGCCATACGAACGTGAACACCGTTGTTCACCTGCTGAAGAACAGCGGTTTGCGGCGAATCAGCAACATCAAAGTTGATTTCCATGCCACGAATCATGGGGCCCGGGTGCATGACGATGGCATCGTCACGAAGCAGTGCGAGACGTTTCTTGCTCATTCCGTAGAGTGCAGCGTACTCACGCACGGAGGGGAAGAACGCTTCGCCAGCCTTCATGCGCTCTTCTTGGACGCGCAGTAACTGGACAGCGTCAGCATCATGCAACTCTGCATCAAGGTCGTGCGAAACACGGCATGGCCATTCTTCGACGCCAACTGGAAGCAGCGTGGGAGGGGCCACGAACACAACTTCTGCTCCAAGTTTGGAGAAAAGGAGGAGATCGGAGCGAGCCACTCGGGAGTGGAGAATGTCGCCAACAACGACTAGTTTGCGACCCTCAAAACCGCCGTGATGCTGTCGAAATGTGAGTGCGTCGAGAAGCGCTTGGGAGGGGTGTTCGTGCTGACCATCACCAGCGTTGATGATGGAGGGGCCATGGACCCCGTCTGGGGACAGCCATTGTGCCAATTGTGCGGGTGCACCAGAATTAGGATGCCTGACGATGAGGGCTTCCGCACCGATCGCGGTCAAGGTTTGGCCAGTATCCTGAAGCGACTCGCCTTTCTTTACCGATGAACTTCCCGCTGAGATATTGACGACATCGGCACTGAGCCACTTTGCCGCTGTTTCGAAACTGGAGCGTGTGCGTGTGGAATTCTCGTAGAAGACGGTGAATACGGTGCGTCCGCGCAGAGTCGGAAGCTTTCGAATTTCTCGCTCCAGCAGCGAGGATTTGAGCTCATCTGCAAGATCGAGAAGGGCAAGGGCACTGTCTTTGTCGAGATCGTTGATCGAGACGAGGTGCTTCACTCTGCCTCTCCTTCTGTGATGTCCCGAGTGAGGACGACTTCGTCTGCGCCGTCCGATTCGTCCAAGTGAACGTTCACGCCCTCAGCGCGGGCAGTGGGAATATTTTTGCCCACGTAGTCTGGCCGAATAGGAAGTTCGCGATGTCCGCGGTCGACAAGAACCGCTAGTTGGATCACGTCCGGCCGACCAATGTCGCGGAGCGCGTCGAGCGCTGCACGTACGGTTCGTCCGGAGAAAAGAACATCATCGACGAGAATAACGAGCGCGCCATCAATCCCGTTGCGAGGAATCTGAGTCTCACCCATAGGGCGGGGGCGACGTTGACGAAGATCATCACGGTAGAGGGTGATGTCGAGTGATCCGACTTCTGGGGAATTACCGGTGAATTCCGCAATATTTGCAGCAAGTCGGTGGGCGAGGTGGGTACCTCGCGTTGGAATGCCCAAGAGAACAACGCGCTTCGATGAAGATTCGTCAAGCGCTGTTTTTTCAATGATCTGATGGGCGATTCGTGCGACGGTGCGTGATACGTCCGCAGCGTCAAGCAGTTGCACGTTGTCGTTCATCCTGACCTCCTTCTCCGCCTCGCTGGACGGCTTGTTAAAGGATGTCTGCTCTGAGGTTTAAGTGTAGCAGCCCCAGCCCTGCTCACACATCTCATAACGATCGGAACCTGAAGGTTTCCCCTTCAGGTTCCGATCCGTTTGTTGAGGCACACGTAGCAGTTAGTCAGCGTAGTTCTCTCGCTCCACTTCATCGGTGGAGGGAACGGCATCAAGCTGCTCTTCTGCCAGCTCGACAGTGCTGGTGTGGGACAGCTGCTCCTTAACAACATCGCGATCGCGCAACACTTTGTCTAGCACTCCATTGACGAAACGCGGAGCATCATCATCCGAGTATTCTCGTGCCAGGCTTACAGCCTCGTCAACTGCCGTTAATGCCGGCACATCATCGGTGAACAGAAGCTCCCATACACCAATTCGAAGCGCTGTACGATCTACCACAGCAAGCCGGTCCAAGGACCAGTCGGTGAGGGAGGACGACAGAATCTCATCGATTCGATCAATCTCTTCGGCGACACCGGTAATAATCGCGATAGCGTAGTCGCTGACGAGTGGCATGCCGCCTTCCCCGAGACGCGCCAATTCTAGGGCGTAGTCGCGACGGTTTTCAGCGAGCTCAACAGGATCAACATCTCGACTTTCTGCTTCGAAGAGCAGAGTCAGTGCGCGCTGACGAGCCTTATGGCGGCTGCCAGAATGACGCGGGCGAGCAGCTTTACCTGTCCCCGCTCCGGAGCCCTGTGTTGGATTAGTTGTTGACACGGCTCAGGTAACGACCATCTCGAGTATCGATGCGCAGAACGTCACCGGTATTGATGAAGAGAGGAACCTGCACTTCAGCACCCGTTTCCAGAGTAGCGGGCTTGGTGCCGGCAGAGGAACGATCGCCCTGCAGGCCTGGGTCGGTGTGCGCCACGGTGAGGTCAACAGCAACCGGCAAGTCGGCAAACAGTGGCACACCTTCGTGCATAGACACCTGGACGGTAGTGTTCTCGAGGAGGAAGCGAGCTCCATCACCCAGGATTTCGGGTCCGACGGTGATCTGATCGTAGGTGTCCTCGTCCATCAGCACGAAGTCGTTGCCGTCCTTGTAAAGGTAGGTAAAATCGCGCCGGTCCACAGTCGCAGTGTCCACCTTGACACCGGCGTTGAAGGTCTTATCAACAACCTTACCAGTGACAACATCCTTCAGCTTGGTCCGCACGAAAGCGGGACCCTTACCGGGCTTAACGTGCTGGAATTCTACGATCTGCTGCAGCTTGCCATCAATCTGCAGTACCAGGCCATTCTTGAAGTCTGCGGTACTCGCCACAATGAGCTCTTTTCTGTCGAAATGTCTAGGTAGTCGCGAGGAGTGCACTCCTTAGCAACTAGTACCTCATGGAGTTTACTAAACGTGCAGCAATTCTGCGGAAAGCGCCTGCAGAGAGCGCACATTTCCGGAGTCTTCGAGCACGTAGGTGTTTTCTATTCGCACACCCCCACGTTCAGGAAGATAGATCCCGGGCTCGATTGTGAATACTGACCCAGCGACCAATTCTTCTGATGAACCACTACGTACCCATGGATGCTCATGGATATCCACGCCAACTCCATGGCCAGTCGAGTGCCCGAAGTACGGACCATAGCCGGCATCATTAATGACTGCGCGGGCGGCCTCATCGAGTGCTCCAGCGGAAACCCCTGGACGCACCACTGCAAGTGCTGCCTGGTGTGCATGCCACACGCAGTCGGCGATCTCTTCTTGCCATGCGGTGGAATCTCCGACACAGAACGTGCGGGTGCAATCTGAGTGGTAACCCCTTACTACTGCACCAAAATCAATGACGACGAGATCACCGGCAGCAATTGGGGTATTGTCGGGTGAATGATGTGGGAGTGCACTGTTAGCTCCAGTACCCACGATAGTTTCAAAGGAGACACCTTCGGAACCTCGCACTTTCATGAGGTAATCGAGGCGGGCTGCCACTTCGCTTTCGGTAGCGCCAGGTACAAGGGCATGCTCATCAATAAGCTGCTCCAGCGCAGCTTCAGCACACTGTGCGGCTTGATTGAGCGCAATGATCTCACTGCGGTCTTTGACCGACCGCAACTGTGCAATATATGCAGACACATCACTAAGCCCCTCCATCATCCCAGCAGAAGTCAGGTCCTGCTGTGTACACGAACTCAGCCACGCCGCCAGCTCCTGGTAGTCGAGCCAGTTGAGGAACTCACCATCCACCCCCAGCGTGTTTGCGTGCAGATGCCGTGTTTCACTCACCTCAGTTAGTGCGGCACTACCACGTGCGCTGCAGCTCTCTACTGCAATTCCAGGACATTCTGCAAAAGCTTGGAGGGTATAGCGGGCGTCGGTGATGAGAACGTCGTTATCCGCAGCGAAGCTGTCAATCCAGAGAAGAGCGTTAGAACCCGAAAAACCGGTGAAGTAGCGAATTGAGCTGAGCCCAAATAGTACGATGGCCCCCGCTTCTACCGAACAGCGGAGCCGATTGCGCCGCTCGGCATAGTTTTCTGCAACTGTCATTGCTACCTTTTCTAAGTTCGGTCGTTAGCTCTGCTGCGCAAACCAGCGCAACGCAAGGCGGTAGACGTCAATGCCGAGTCCAACGATCACCCCGGTGGCGATGGCAGAAAGGTAGCTGTGGTGACGGAACTCTTCGCGAGCGTGGACGTTAGAGATATGGACTTCAATAAAACCAGCGTGGTCCGCGAGTTCGGCACAAGCATCACGTAGCGCAACTGAAGTATGTGTCAGTGCTCCAGCATTGAGGATGACGGGTTCCTGCGTATCGGCGCAGTCATGCACCCAGCCCAGAAGTTCCGCTTCTGAGTCCGTTTGTTTGACCTCGATCTCGACCCCCAGCTCAACTGCATCTTGTTCCAAAATAGCGACGAGGTCAGCGAAGGTGGTCGACCCGTACACTTCTGGTTGACGCTTTCCCAGGCGTCCTAAGTTCGGACCGTTTAGTACGTGGATCATTCCTTCTCCTTACTGTTTGCTAACTTCAGCATAGGCAGCAGCAAGTTGCTCTTGCGTCGGATTCTCCATTCGGACAGGGTTTCCGATGCCGTCAAGCACGACAAAACGAAGAACTCCGGTGCGGTTCTTTTTATCGGAGTACATCGTGCTTATGAGCTCATCGAGTGCCTCTGCATCATAGGATGTGGGCAGCCCTACTGCCGACACAATGTCGCGGGTACGGTTTACGTCGGCTTCAGTAAGGAGACCCGCAGTGCGAGCCAGTGCCGCCGCAAAGACCATCCCCACCGCAACTGCATTCCCATGTCGCCACAGGTAGTGTTCCCGTTGCTCAATCGCATGCGCCAAAGTGTGGCCATAGTTGAGGTTCTCACGAAGGCCTGATTCGCGAAGATCGCAGCTGACGACATCAGCTTTCACCTGTACCGAGCGACACACGAGTTCATGAAGCACCGGCCCGTCAACATCAAAGACCGCTGCGGGATTGTCTTCCACGAGTTCAAGAATGCGCTGGTCCACAATAAAACCGCACTTCACTACTTCCGCCATACCAGAGACGATTTCAGACCGTGGGAGTGTGTGGAGAACATGCAGATCAATAAACACTCCCTGTGGCTCATGGAACGTCCCCACTAAGTTCTTACCGATGGCATTGTTGATCCCGGTCTTTCCGCCTACTCCGGCATCAACCATGCCAAGCAGAGAGGTAGGGCAGCTGATGAAAGCAATCCCCCGCATCCAGGTGGAGGCGATGAAACCAGCGAGATCTGTCGCCGCTCCACCACCGACACCCATGATGACGTCTGCACGGGTGATGCCAGCTTTACCACACTTGATCCACAGTTCCTCCGCAACAACAAGCGTCTTTCCCGCCTCTGCATCAGGCACGGGGAAGAGATGGACAGTACTGCCGTTCTCCCGCAGTGCTGCAGCGATCTCTGCCACAAAATAGGACACGCTCTCTTGGTAGACGATACCGACGTTCCGGAATCGCCCACCCAACTCTGCAATTTCCGGGACGAGGTGGGAGCCGATTCTCACATGGTAGGGGTGAGCTGCGTTTACATCGATCACAGTTACTGTCATCTCAGTCTCTTTCGTATTAGTCGTCGTCCACGTCGGCGGTGAGCCGAGCACGGCCGAGGAAAGCACAAATCTCATCAATCACGTCGAGAGGTTTGCGATGTTCAGGGCGAATAGTAAGATCGGCAACCTCTCGATAGTAAGGGCGGCGAATTCGTCGCAGCTGGCGATAGTGTTCAGCGGGGTCCTTAGCAGCAAGAACTGGTCGCGTAGAGGTATCCGCGGTGCGTCGGATTCCCTCTGCAGCCGAAATATCCAAGAAAACAACGGGAACTTCAGCAAGCAAGGTACGGGTTCGAGACGAGAGAACCGCTCCGCCCCCCAACGCGAGAATGCCATCATGGTGAGCGAGACTCTCAGCTACGATATCCTCTTCAATTTCGCGGAATGCAGATTCACCGAGCTCAGCAAAAACCTCCCCGCAGCTCTTCCCATACTGCTTCTCTATCACCTGATCGGTATCAAGAAATGGAAGCTGCAGCGCGCGAGAAAGACGTTTTCCGGCGGTAGTTTTTCCCGATCCCGGGAGTCCCACAAATACGCAGACTGGGGCAAAAGCTACTGCTCCCATGTGAGACGATCCTTCACATACTCCTGGTAGGCGCAGTAGTTTCGGCGTGTTTCCGCAAGGGTGTCTCCACCGAATTTCTCCAGTACTGTCTGTGCCAGCACCAACGCCACCATCGCTTCAGCAACGACACCGGCGGCGGGTACCGCGCACACATCAGAGCGCTGGTGGATAGCTGTTGCCGGGGCACCATTTGCCATATCAACGGTCGCTAATGCTCGTGGCACGGTTGAAATAGGCTTCATAGCTGCTCGTACTACCAGAGGTTGGCCATCTGTCATCCCACCTTCTAGACCACCAGCATGGTTCGAGCGACGGATGACGCCCACCTCAGCAGGATCCATTTGGTCGTGGGCAATGGAGCCACGGCGCCGGGCAAGCGCAAACCCTTCACCAATCTCAACGCCTTTAATGGCTTGAATACCCATAAGCGCACTGGCCAGCCGGGCTTCCAAACGGCGTTCTCCCGACACAAAAGACCCCAGGCCAATCGGGAGCCCATGTACGACTACTTCCACGACACCGCCTAACGTATCTCCTGCCTTCCGCGCGGCATCGATTTCAGCGATCATGCTCGCTTCGGCGTCCGGGTGGGAGGCTCGAACGGGGCTTTCGTCAATACGTGCTTGGTCAGCACTGGTGGGTAACTCATCTACGCCGTAGAGGGAGGAGTCTCCAATAGAAAGGACACGAGAGACAACTTCGACTCCCATGACTTCGCGGAGGATTATGCGTGCGACGGTACCGGCTGCAACCCGCGCAGCTGTCTCGCGGGCCGATGAACGCTCGAGAATATTCCGAGCGTCTTCCGCACCGTATTTGAGCATGCCCGCAAAGTCGGCGTGCCCAGGCCGCGGCCGGGTGAGAGGTTGGTTGCGCGCGAGATCGTCGATGTCTGCGGGGTCAACAGGGCTAGGAGACATAATCTTCTCCCATTTAGGCCATTCGCTATTGTCAATTTGAATGGCGATTGGTCCGCCCAGCGTTACGCCGTGCCGCACTCCGGTCAAAAGAGTGACGCGGTCTTGCTCAAACTTCATACGCGCACCACGGCCGTAGCCAAGTCGGCGCCGTGCTAGTTGTGTGGAGACTTCATCAACCGTCAAAGGTAGTCCGGCGATAACGTCTTCCACGAGTGCGATCAGCGCTTGGCCGTGGGATTCACCTGCAGTAGTCCATCGAAACACGGTTCTATTCTGTCATGTTTCGATTCGTTCCCCTATCTCACTCCACAGGTGTGCAGCATTTTCGCAAGCGACGAGAACAGTTGCCACCGGGGTAACGAGCTTGAGAACCTCAAGCGATATCCATTATGAAAGAAGCCTGCAATAGGCTAACCAACTAGGCGATCAACCACTGGCCACAGCACGAGCAGCGCCGTCACCAGGGATAATGAGATGCCATGTGGGAGGGTAACCATAGCACAGTTGTGTATTCTCCCAGAGCTAGCGTGCACTGCGGTTGGTATCTCAAGATCTTGTTGCCCCAGACGATGAGCAAAGGTTCGAGACGTCACGAGAAACTGCCCAATACCGACGAGCGCGGTGACACAAAAAGGGGCTATAGCCACTATCCACCAGTCTGACCAACTCTGAGCCGCGGCGACCATTCCGATGGGGAAAGCTACTTTAACATCTCCCCCGCCAATTCCCTTTGTCCTCAATAGAGATGGAGTGGCGTAGCACAGCATCAACGACGCACCTCCCAGAACGGACCTCGAACTAGACCCCGCTGTCACCACATAGCAGCTCGCCACGACGATCCCGACTATAACAATGGGGGTAGGAATCCTCCTGTTGCGGCTATCGTGCCAAGACAGGATAAAGAGCCAGACCAGCACAAGTAATTTCGCACCGGCATGTAGCAAAATTAAGGGATCCGCGACCACAATGCTCCTCCAGATGGTTGTGAAGATCCCTTAGTGTATGAGCATCAAGCAGCGTTGAGGGAAGCTACCATGGCAGCGAAAACGTCGTCCGTGACGGTCATACCAGTAAACATTTCGATTTGCGCAACCGCTTGGTGGACTAGCATCGTGCGCCCCCCCACGACTTTACCTCCATTGTCCGCCACAATTCGTGCCAGAGACGTGGGCCACGGCGCGTAGACGACGTCAACGAGGCGGGGAGTTCGACGGAGGAAATTGCCGTATCCCGCAGCGGCATCACCAGGCAGGGTCGAAATAAGCGTGTCTGCAGTGGCACAGGTATCTTGCAACACATCTGGGTCATTAATCGGTACCCACGTGTAATCAATCCCGAGTTGGGCTGCCACATGCAAGGTGGGTTGCGCACGCTCCTCAGATCGAGAGGCAATGCTGACGCGCCCTGCTCCGCACTGTTGTAGTGCAGCGAGACATGGCCTGGCGGTGGCACCGGCACCCAGAAGAAGAACATCTCCCCCGGTGTGCCCGACGCACTCCAACGCGGCTAAGGCACCATCAATATCGGTGCAATCGGCATACCACCCGTCACCCTGTCGAACGAGAGTATTTGCCGATTCGACGAGGTGAGCGCGGGTCGACACAACATCAGCGAAGCGGAGGGCCGCATCCTTACAAGGCATGGTGACAGAAAACCCGCGGGTTTCTGGTGCTGCACTGGCGACCACTTTGGGGAGATCTGTTGCGGTACATTCGATCCGCGCATAGTCCCACTCGGTGAGGCCGAGAGCGTGGTAGGCGGCTTGGTGAAGGACGGGTGAGAGGGAGTGTGCGATAGGGGAACCCAGGACTGCTGCAGCAAGCATAGCGACCTTTCTTCGGATCTGCTTCAAGCCCTTACTGACTGTCGAAGACCCCGTTTCGGTGGGCTTCTTCGATGTCGCGTTCGTGGTCTTTCAGCGTGACATTGAACCTAGTGGTGCCTTGTTTATCAACAGTAACGAAGTAGAGCCATTTGCCGGGAGTGGGTTTTTCCATCGCCTCCACTGCTTCAATGGTGGGTGAGCAGATGGGGGTAGCAGGAAGGCCATTCATTGCGTAGGTGTTCCAGGGGGTTTCTGTACCACGGGCAGCATCGCTGGTGGCGACTTGCTGCTCGGAGAGCCCATAGTTCACAGTGGAATCGAATTGGAGCGGTTGGTGACGCTTCAGCCGATTCATGATTACTCTCGCAGCTTTTCCATAGTCGGCTGTTCCAACCTCACGTTGAATGAGGGATGCACCTACGACCACCTCATAAGGTGAGAGCTTCTGGGCTTTGGCAGCATCCACAAGACTGGATTGCTGGTAGAGTTCAGCCGAGGACGTTACGAGTTCTCGAATAATCTCAAGGGGGGTATGCGTCGGGTTGAAGACGTGCACACCCGGCAGGATAAGGCCTTCAATCTTTCGTGCAGGATACTGTGCGGTTGCGACATCATGGCGTGCCCACGAGGGAACTCCCAGCTGCATTGGGCTGGCGTGTGCTACAGCATTACGGAATGCTGTAGCGGTGATGCAGTGCCGCTGTTCTCCCTCGGTGTAGCAAGATGCTTTGGCAAGATGGTGGTAGATTCCGAAGACGGTTTCGCCATTGACGACACGTACGTCCTCCAAAGTGACACCGCCGGGCAGATTCACCGCTCCAGCTCGGTTCGAGGGGTCGAGTAGTCTCTCTACTGCCCGTGCCGCGGCCATCTCTTTTCGCAGTTGGTAGAAGCCGGGTTGCATAGAGGTGATATTGGGGTTGTTGTTAGCAGCCTGAATAAAGGCTCCCTCGGACTTCACGACTCCCATGGACACGAGCTTTGGTGCAAGAGAGGCAGCGGTGACGCCCGGTGCCACTTCAACCAAAACAGAACCAGACCCGGCGCCTTGATAGTCAGGATAGACCGGAATTTGACTACGACGATGCTGAACCAAACCGGCAAAAAGCGCCAATACAAGGACAATCACAGACCCGACTGCGAGAGCACGTCGTTGATCGATCCTAGAGTCAAGCCTACGAAGGGACGCTGTGAATCCGCGGGACGATGCGGTGCCTATCTCCTCGTTATTCTCCTCTGGCGTGGGGACAACAGGGATGTCGCCACCGTCAAGTTCAGACTGCGGTTCGGGAGCGTTATCGTCGTTATGTCGTCCCACTACCTCACTGCTCCTTTTCCGTATCGTGAGAGTGTCGTTTGCGAAGGTCGAGCCATGTGTTGAGGATCTCTACCGCTGCCGCCTGGTCAACGAGGCCACGCTGAGCCCGACTTGCGACGTTCGAAGACCGAAGCGCTTGTGTCGCCACCACAGTAGAAAGACGTTCGTCTACTAAGCGTACCGGTATTTCGGGCCAACGCTCACGAAAAGCATTGACAAAGCCGATAGCCATTTCCACCGAGCTAGAAGCGCGGTTACGCAGCGTGCGAGGCAATCCCACCACAATCTCCACCGGTTCGTAGTCCTCAATCAACAACGCAACCTGTTGGAGTGTAGCAGCGGGCCACGGATGTTGTTTTAGGTGGAGTGTGGTAACCGGAGTGGCAAGAATTCCATCTGGGTCACAGGATGCCACACCAATACGGGCTTTACCGACGTCAAAAGCCAACCGCCGACCCCTACCAGGATCATCCTCGCCTGGGGTATCGGGCACGTACTCGTCTAACTCCACGATGAGTTCCTACGCGTCCACGGAGGAAACTGCAGCATCCACCGCAGCACAAGCTGCCTCGAGTCCTCGTGCATCAGTACCGGAGCCTTGGGCCAGATCTGGTTTTCCGCCTCCTCGCCCACCAATGGCAGGAGCGGCCGCTTTCACGATGTCTCCGGCTTTTACTCCGCGTTCAATCGCCGCTTGGTTGACAGCAACGACGAATGGAAGCTTGTCGCCTTCTGCGGTAAAGAGAGCGACCACTGCTGGTGTCTCCGCGAATCGACCACGAATATCGCAGGCGAGGGTACGCAGTTGACCACCGTCAGCACCAGCTGGGCCGGCTAGAGCCACAACTTTAATACCGTTGATGTCATGGGCGTCGTTGACGTAGTTTGCAGCAGCTTGCAGAACTGCCGCCATACGAAGTTCGGCCAGTTCTTTCTCGAGGTTTTTCACCGACTCTTGCAGGCCGCTGACGCGCTCTACGATATCGCCAGGCTTCACTTTAAATCGCGTGGCTAGCTCGCTAACAATTCGTTGATCGGATTTTGCAGCATCCAGTGCGCGCAATCCGACATAGGCTTCGACACGCCGAATTCCTGAACCAACGGAAGACTCTCCGATAAAGCGAACCAGTCCGATTTGTGCGGTGGAGCTGACGTGGGTGCCACCGCAGAGTTCTTTGGAAAAGACACGTTCCTCTCCCCCGCCAATGGTGACAACTCGAACTTCATCGCCATAGTTTTCACCAAAGAGTGCAACAGCACCGGATGCTTTGGCATCGTCCAGGTTCATGATCTCGGTGGTTACCGGAAGGTCTTGGTCGATCGCCATGTTGACGCGCGTTTCGATTTCGGTGAGTTCCACTGTGCTCAGTGGATCTGTCCAGTTAAAGTCAAACCGCAAATAGCCCGGCTTGTTGAGAGATCCAGCCTGCACAGCTTGATCTCCCAGCACTGTACGCAATGCCGCATGAACGAGGTGGGTAGCTGTGTGTGCTTGCGCGGCATGACGCCGGTAGGTTCCATCGACCTGTGCCTGAGCTGGTCCGGGTGCTACCGTACCAGCGGAGATTGTCCCGCGGTGAAGCCAGACTTTCTTGCCTACTTTTTGTACATCGGTGATGGCGACTTGACCAGTTGTAGTGGTGATGGTGCCGCGATCAGCACACTGGCCGCCAGACTCCGCATAGAACGGGCTCTCGTCGAGAATGACTTCTACTGCGCTGCCAACACTCGCTTCAGCCGCCTCGTTCCCATCGACGATAATGCCGAGGATCTGAGTATCGGCAGTGAGGCTCTCGTATCCAGTGAACACGGTGGGTTGGTTGTCAATGAAGTCTCGGTAGACTCCCAAGTCTGCGTGGGCATGTTTCTTTGCCTGTGAATCTGCTTTCGCTCGTTGCTTCTGCTCCTGCATGCGCTGCTGGAAGGCGTCATCGTCGACAGTCAATCCTTGCTCCGCCGCCATCTCGCGGGTGAGGTCGATGGGGAAACCATGGGTGTCGTGTAAAGTGAATGCCACATCGCCAGGAACTACGGTCTGACCAGTAGTTTTGAGCTCACGTGCAGCGGCTGCAAAAAGCTTCGTGCCAGCATCAAGAGTTCGCAGGAAGGCCTTCTCTTCGGTGGTGCATACTTTCTGGATATGGTCGCGCTGCGCTACTAGTTCGGGAAAAGAAGGTGCCATTGAGTCACACACAGTAGCGGTCAGCTCCTGCATCACGGTACCAGTGGCTCCTAGCAGACGAGCTGAGCGAATGATACGGCGAATGAGGCGCCGCAGAATATAACCACGTCCCTCATTCCCAGGGATCACGCCATCAGCAATGAGCATTACTGCAGTGCGCGAATGATCAGCAATAACCCGGAAGTACACCGCATTCTGATGGTCCTCAGGAGCATCACTATACGCTGTTCCTGTCAGACGCTCTGCCGTAGTGATAGTTGGACGTAAAAGGTCTGTCTCATAAACGTTTTCGACCCCCTGCAAAATAAAGGCGACACGCTCGATACCCATGCCGGTGTCAATATTCTTCTGCGGCAGAGCACCTACGACTTTATAACCGTCTTTGCCGACACCTTCGCCGCGTTCCTTTTCCATAAAGACAAGGTTCCAGATTTCGATATAGCGATCCTCATCCACTACCGGACCGCCTTCTTTGCCATAGGCAGGGCCACGGTCAAAGAAAATTTCGGAGGACGGACCACAGGGGCCGGGCACACCCATCGACCAGAAATTGTCCTTCATACCGCGTCGTTGAATGTGATCTTCGCGGAGTCCTACGACGTCGCGCCAGATGGCGAATGCTTCGTCATCATCTTGGTAGACAGTTGCCCACAGCAGATCCGGGTCGAATCCATAACCACCTTCGTTAACTGGACTGGTAAGAAGCGTCCAGGCATGCGTGATGGCACCTTCTTTGAAGTAGGCGCCGAAGGAGAAATTACCCGCCATTTGGAAGAAGGTGTTGTGGCGAGTGGTGATACCCACTTCGTCAATATCAAGTGTACGAACGCATTTTTGGATGGAGGTCGCCGTTGCGAAGGGGGCGGCTTGTTGACCCAGGAAGTAAGGCTTAAAGGGAACCATGCCGGCGTTAACGAACAACAGGGTGGGATCATCGAGCACGAGCGGGGCAGATGGGACTAGCGTATGTCCAGCCTTCACATAGTGGTCAATGAAGCGTTGCCGAATTTCATGGGTGTACACGGATGAGATCCTTTTCCCTTTAAGTACCACGCTGCACCTATTCCAGTTGCCTCATCATTACGATGCGACACCACGCAAAGGCAGCGGTAGTTCTACAGTGTGCGCGTATCGTTTTTCTAGCTTCTAAGCTTACCTGGTGAAGCCCCTGGACCTATCACCTGTACACATAGGCAGACAAAAGCCTACCGTTCCCGCTTTGGCTTTCCTCGTACCACTGCCCGCAACTTGGGGAGCCAGCTAGCAATCCGCTTCTCCGCGCCGTGCTCCGTGGGATGGTAATAATCTCTACCCACGAGGTTATCCGGAGGGTACTGCTGTGCCAGAATGCCCTCGGCAGTGTGGTGTGGATACTGGTAGCCAATAGCATTGCCCAGCTTCTTCGCCCCCTCATAATGTCCGTCTCGCAAGTGTGGAGGCACCGGACCAATATTCCCTTTCTTCACATCTGCAAGAGCAGCATCGATAGCAGTGTAGCACGCGTTAGATTTAGGTGCAGTCGCGAGTTGCACTGTCGCTTCAGCAAGGATAATTCGTCCCTCCGGCATTCCAATCATCTGTACTGCTTGCGCTGCCGCCACGGCGGTCTGCAATGCGGTGGGATCCGCCAACCCGATATCCTCCGCAGCAAGAATCATCAAGCGTCGCGCGATAAATCGGGGATCTTCACCGGCACTGATCATGCGGGCCAAGTAGTGAAGTGCTGCGTCGGGGTCGGACCCACGCACAGACTTAATGAAGGCGCTAATGATGTCGTAATGCTGATCGCCATTGCGGTCATAGCGGGCTAATGCGTCTGGAGTAGAACGTTCAATATCCGCCACAGTAAGTGGTGCTGCAGCATCCATCCGGGCATCCGCTGCTGCCTCCAGGTATGTCAACGCACGCCGCGCGTCGCCTCCTGACAATCGAATGAGATCGGCGTAAGCCTCTTCTTCGACCGTCAGCGCGCCACCAAAACCACGCGAATCAGTAACTGCGCGCTCCAAGACGCCCCGGACATCTGCTGGAGAAAGTGACTCCAATTGCAATACGAGCGAGCGAGACAGTAGCGGTGACACCACCGAGAACGAGGGGTTCTCTGTGGTTGCAGCGACCAAGAGCACTACCCGGTTTTCCACGGCGGCGAGGAGTGCCTCCTGCTGGGTTCGGGAAAAACGATGAACTTCATCGATGAACAGTACGGTATTAATACCGCGGATAAGACGAGTTCGGGCATCATCGATAACCTGCCGCACATCCTTGACACCCGCCGAAAGCGCTGAGAGTTCGACAAATTCGCGTCCAGTTGCCCCGGAAATGAGACTCGCTAAAGTAGTTTTCCCAGTACCTGGTGGACCAAAAAGGATGACGGAATTGGCACCTCCACCTTCGATAAGCCGACGAAGCGGTGAACCTGGTTTGAGAAGGTGTTGCTGCCCCATTACCTCATCAAGAGTGCGGGGGCGCATTCGGACGGCTAACGGCGCATTATCGCACTGTACGTTGGACGAGCGAGAGGGACCCGTAGGGGACACTAGAGGTGGTGCAGATGCTTTTGCGTGAGACTCTGCAGTGGAGTTATGCACGGCGAAGAGGCCAGGATCATTCTCATCCATAAGACCTCCTCCTCCGTGTCTTAAACGTAGCTCTGTAGAGCCGCAGCCACATCACGAGAGTGCTGGGCAAGCTCGGCGTCGTCCCAATACTCTGCCAGGGTACCAAGCTGGCCAAGTACGCGAATGGCGAGAGGCCGAAGAATATCCTCCGTGGCTGCATTATCTATACCAGTTGCATGTTCGAAGTCGCTGTCTTCATCAAGAACCCAGCTCACACTCAACCATGCCCAGGTGAGTGCGCCATCAAGAATGCGTTTGTGAGAAGACTGCGGACGACGCATCCGTGGCCACATCGCATCCACCTGCTCTACCCAGGTCTGGGTAACCGCATCAATTTCCGCAGTAGTCAGCTGATATCCGTGCAGATCGGAAGGGAATCCCAACAGAATTGCAGCGATATCAACTCCAATATCGCGATACCCGCAGAAAGCGAAGTCCAACAGCTGAACGTTGTGATGTGTGACGAGAATATTCTCTGGAATCAACTCTGCAGCGCTGAAGGCACGATAAGTCCCCCGAACTGCACGTTTTACGCTGCGCTTACCCCGGTCTTGGACAGATTCAGCTAAGTGGATCCCCAACTTTTCCTGCAATAACAAGGGGACGCTCTGTAGTGTGTCCGCCAAAAAATGTGAGGAAAATGGCACGACGAGACCAGGGGTCTTTGATTCAGCCCGATGCAGCAAGGCATGGAAATCGTCCTCGCGGCCAGCGGTAGACACTTGCATAGCACCAATAAGTGCTGCCAAGTCCTGTAATGCAGCCAGTGTTGAAACAGTATGTGCACCGGGGTTTAAGAGATCTTGAAGAGTGCGTGTGTTTCCTACATCCGAAAGAACGAACGCTCGCTCAGCGAAGTCGTAGGCGATAAGTTCTGGGCCAAAACTGTCTGGGGTACCGAGTGAGCCCACGAATTGATAACCCACAATCTCCCGAAGAAGAAGACCGGCACGCTCCTCCCCACGGTCGGGGAATACCTTCACAACCACTTTCCGAGACGGAAGAAATGGACTATCAGTAGTGATGCCACGAACGAGAACAGCATCAGAATCCGACTCGATGCACTCAGTGTGCGAGAGACTAACCGGGCTACCTACCCGGGCACTCAGAATTCGCTCACCGAGCGCAATCGCGTCACCAACTGTGTTAGTCATTGTCCTTAGTAGCTTCGCTCTTCTCTCCGCGATCTCCGGATCGGACCGGCTTCGCGTCGATTCCAGATTCCTTGCGCTGCTGCGGAGTGATGGGAGCGGGAGCGTTCGTCAGCGGGTCAACACCGCCACCTGACTTCGGGAAGGCGATGACGTCGCGAATAGATTCCTCACCCGCCAGCAATGCTGTAATGCGGTCCCAACCGAAAGCCATACCGCCGTGCGGGGGAGCGCCATACTTGAAGGCATCGAGAAGGAAGCCGAACTTCTCCTGCGCTTCCTCCTCACCGATACCCATCACTTTAAAGACACGCTCCTGCACATCGCGTCGATGGATACGGATGGAACCGCCACCAATCTCATTACCATTGCAGACAATGTCGTAGGCATACGCCAGTGCGCTGCCAGGATCCGTATCGAACGTATCCATCGATTCGGGCTTGGGGGAGGTGAAGGCGTGGTGGACAGCAGTCCATGCAGAGTTGCCCAAAGCGACGTCGCCGGAAGCAGTGGCGTCCGCAGAAGGTTCAAAGAGCGGTGCGTCGACAACCCATGTGAAGGCCCAGTCACCGTCCTTGATAAGGCCAAGCTTCTTCGCGATCTCGTTACGAGCAGCACCCAGCAGAGCCCGGGAGGACTTCGCCTCACCAGCGGCGAAGAAAATACAGTCGCCTGGTTCAGCGTTCACATGGGTAGCGATGCCTTCACGCTCTTCAGCAGAGATATTCTTCGCGACGGGGCCAGACAGCTCGCCATCTTCGCCTACCAAAATGTAGGCCAATCCTTTGGCACCGCGCTGCTTTGCCCACTCTTGCCAGGCGTCAAGCTGACGACGGGGCTGAGAAGCACCGCCCTTCATGACGACAGCACCCACATAGGGATTTTGGAACACCCGGAAGGGGGTGTTCTGGAAGAAGTCAGTACACTCCACGATCTGAATATCGAAACGCAAGTCGGGCTTGTCAGAACCGTAGAGACGCATAGCATCTGCGTACGTCATGCGCGGGATGGGAGTAGTGATTTCGTAGCCAATGAGCTTCCACAGGTTGACGAGGATCTCTTCGGCCAGGGCAATAATGTCCTCCTGGTCAATAAAACTCATCTCGATATCGAGCTGGGTGAATTCGGGCTGCCGGTCAGCACGGAAGTCCTCATCGCGGTAGCAGCGGGCAATCTGGTAGTAGCGCTCCATGCCAGCGACCATTAGCAGCTGCTTAAAGAGCTGCGGTGACTGCGGCAGCGCATAGAAGGTACCCGGCTGCAGACGTGCCGGCACGAGGAAGTCACGGGCACCTTCTGGCGTGGACCGCGTCATTGTCGGAGTTTCAATCTCCACGAAGTCATGCTTGGCTAACACTTCACGGGCCGCGGCGTTGACTTTAGACCGTAGACGGAGATCGTAAGCGGGCCGATCACGACGCAGGTCAAGATACCGGTAGCGGAGCCGCACTTCCTCACCAGGCTCATCATCGAGTTGGAACGGCAGCGGTGCACAGCTGTTGAGAACTTCCAGTTCCGCGACATTGACCTCAATCTCGCCAGAGGCAAGGTTGGGGTTCTCGGACCCCTCCGGACGAGCCTCTACGACACCAGTAACCCTGATGCAGTACTCGGAGCGCAGGTGATGGGCTTGTTCTGCGACGGCGGAGTTGCGGAACACCACCTGGGCGATACCCGAGGAGTCCCGCAGGTCCACGAAAATAACACCACCGTGGTCACGGCGGCGCGCAACCCAACCAGCAAGGGTAACAGTCTGTCCAGTAGCAGCGGCGTTCAGTTCGCCGGCGAAATGCGTGCGCAGCACGAGAGTCCTTTCATGCTGAAAGTTATCAATAAGCCTTAGGCATACGTTTCTCCATTCTACTCGTTTACCCGCAGGCAGCCGAACTCACTTCAGCCTCCTCACGATATTTTGTGGAAGAGTGTGTCAGGCTCAGTATCAGTGTTCGCCCTCCGCGCATTACTTGACGATCTTCTCCGCAGCCGCCCATCTATCGGGTAATTTCATCTGCAGATAGTGCAAAGGAGCGCACAATGACTTTCCAGGCTGGCGGTAATCTCTCTAGTGGCCGGGTCTCTGCAGGCGGAGGCCGTGGCGGACTCGCTATCGGAGGCGGGTTAGGGACACTTGCTCTTCTCCTGGTAGCAGTGTTCTTTGGGGTAGATCCACAAGCTATTCTCCCTGCCATCCAGGGCAGTGATGGTTCCCAACAAAACTCTGCTGCTGTTCAAGATATGCAAGAGCGTATAGACCGCTGTAAAAACAGCGACTCGGAAGCGGCAAACAAGGATCCTGTCTGCCGAATTGTGGCGACAACAATCAGCGTGGATGCCATTTGGGGTGAACAACTCCCTCACCAAGCGGATACGCAATACCGACGTCCCAACACCATCATCTTCGATAAAGCCGTGAACACCGCCTGTGGTGCAGCAAGCGCGCAAACCGGTCCTTTTTATTGTTCAGGTGACAATACTGCCTACTTCGATCTGAGCTTTTTTGAGACAATGCTGACTCGTTTGGGAGGGGTCAATGCACCTGCCGCGCAGGAGTATGTTGTCGCCCACGAATACGGACACCACGTCCAGAACGTTCTTGGCTGGTTAACCCAAGACCGTATGCGTAGCAGTGGTCCTGGTTCTTCACAAGTCCATGTCGAACTTGAAGCGGACTGTTTTGCCGGTTTGTGGTTCCACTATGCGTCTCGTCCTGGGAATCAGCCATCTGATGCACCCATGTTGAAACCACTAAAAGATGACGAATTGCAGGCGATCAGGATTACTGCCCAAGCGATTGGCGACGACGCTATTCAAGAAGGTGCTGGCCAGCAGGTGAATCCCGAAAGCTGGACTCACGGGTCATCGCAACAACGCCTCAATGCTTTCATGACGGGTTACACTCATGGATCTCTAAAGAAGTGCCACGCTTTGGGGCGTTAGCCCTACATATGTGAGCTACAGAACGGGGAAACGAGATGGGTAGTACACAACGTCTACCCACCTCGTTCTGGACGACTCAACTGGTAGAGATCAACCCCCCAGCTTTCACGCCTGAAGCTTGCGCAACACCGCTGGTGTTACTTCAGAGTACACAACCTCATGCTGCTCCCCCGTCCGGAGATCCTTCATCACAACCGTGCCGTTGGCCATCTCATTCTCACCAACGACCAGCGCAAGTACGGCACCAGACTTGTCGGCTGCTTTAAACGCACCCTTCATCCCACGCGACCCAAACACCATGTCGGTGCGAATATTGGCCCCACGAATATCCGCGAGAAGTGGCATCAACGTTTCTTTAGCTACATCGCCTAGCGGGACACCAAACACCTCACAGTGCGCCTCCGAGCCCGGTACGCATCCCTCTTCTTGGCAGGCCAAGAGAATACGGTCAACACCAAGCCCAAAGCCAATGCCGGAGAGAGGCTGGCCGCCGAGTACTTCCATGAGTCCGTCATAGCGTCCACCGCCACCAATCCCGGATTGCGCGCCTAGCCCATCATGGACAAACTCAAAAGTTGTCTTGGTGTAGTAGTCGAGGCCGCGGACCATCCGTGGATTCACGGTATACTCAACACCCAAATTATCGAGAATACGCAGCACGGAATCAAAATGGTGACGGCACTCGTCGGAAAGATAATCCAGCATGAGCGGAGCATCAGCGGTCATCTCCCGTATTTCAGGACGTTTATCGTCCAACACCCGCAGGGGGTTTATTTCCGCCCTTCGTCGAGTTTCCTCATCAAGCGGCAGGTTGAAGAGAAATTCCTGAAGGGCTTCTCGGTAGGCAGGCCGACAGGTTTGGTCGCCCAAGCTTGTCAGCTCAAGCCGATACCCTCGCAGGCCCAAGCTACGCAGGGCGCTATCGGCCATCGAGATCACTTCTGCGTCTAACGCCGGGTCATCTACGCCAATTGCTTCGGCACCGACTTGTTGGAGCTGCCGGTAACGGCCTGCCTGCGGACGTTCGTACCGGAAGAAAGGCCCAGCATAGGTGAGCTTGAGGGGGAGCTGTCCACGGTAAAGATTATGTTCAATAACAGAACGCATAACTCCAGCCGTTCCCTCCGGACGAAGGGTAAGCGAGCGACCAGAACGATCAGAGAAGGTGTACATCTCCTTCGTCACCACGTCGGTAGACTCACCGACTCCACGAGCGAATAGACCAGTTTCTTCAAACATCGGAAGTTCAATGTGGGAGTAGCCGTGGTTTCGAATGGTAGTAACAAGAGTCTCGCGGACAGACTGGAAGTGCGCCGACAGCGGAGGGACGTACTCGGGCACGCCTTTGGGAGCTCGGAATGGTGCGGCAGCTGATCCTTTAGCCATCCTCACGTTCTTTCTCTTCGATAGTGATACTGAAATCTATTATGTCGTATCCTTGTCGCTTTACCGGAAGCGACGCAGATAGACATTGTCGGCACGCTCGGCCGCCATCGTGCTGGTTTCGCCGTGCCCGGGGGCAACAAGTACTGCCCCGGGCAGCGGAATAAGCTCACGTTCTATTGAATCAAGCAACGTCTGCGCATCGCCGCCAGGTAGATCAGTGCGTCCTACCGCACCTTTAAACAGTGTGTCTCCGGAGAAGAGGACCGTCGGTGCAGAAGAGCCATCGGAAATGAGTAACCCCACTCCGCCCGGCGTATGTCCTGGCAATGGGAGCACCTTTACAGTGAGCTCAGCGACAGTGAACTTCTCGTCGCAGTACGTGGTCAGTCGCTCCGGTGCGTGCCATGAAGAAAAGGGAAAGAGAGTGGACAATGTCGGTCCGACTCCTGCCGCCGGATCCTCCACCATAAACACATCGTCGCGGTGCACGACCACGGGAATATCATAGGTGACTGACAGTTCCGGGGTACTCCAGATATGGTCTGCGTGACCATGAGTGAGGTAGATCCCTACTGGTTTCAACCCGTTGTTATTAATAAGTTCACACGCTGGCGAATGTGCTTCTTGCCCAGGATCAATGATGATGCAGTCATCACTAGAATCGCTTGCCACGATGTAACAGTTCGTGCGGAAAGCTCCTGCGGGAAAAGCGGCAATTCTCATACAGACCTCTTTTCTGGAATATAAGGGCAATCACCCTTCACCAACATGGTCATTTTAGGACTTTGCGGTAGTCTTCTAGTGTCTACGTCTGTTGTGAAAGGACGCCTAGTGGCTGTATACGACAAGAATAATAGTGGCGCCGGGGACAAACCCGAAGACAAACTCGACAGCATGATTGAAGCTGGCGAGAATGTCGCTCCCGCGGATGACGCTGCCGCCAAAGCTGCGCAACGCCGCGTTGCCGCCCGTGAACGACTCGAAGCGAAGATCGCAGAAGATGCTGCTGCTGAGCGTCGCCGCCGCCGCAATGTTGCCCTCATCATCACCTCGATTGTGGTCGTTATTGCCCTCATCGTGGCAATCGTCCTCATCGTGAACAAGGTGAAGGATGATAAGGCTCGCGAGGAAGCAGCTGAGGCTGCCAAGTGGGCTAGCTGCCAGTGGGGTCCTTCCGAAGAGGTACCTGATCTCATTAAGGCGTACACCGATCAAAAGAAGCAACTGGAAGATCAGTGGAAGCAGATGCAGTCTCAGCTGGCACAGCAGGACGCTACCCAGCAGGAAGAAACGCGGAAACAATACAACGAACGTATGGCACAGATTGATGCTCAGCTTGCCTACGCTCCAACGGTGAAGAATCTGCTCGACACGAAGAGCAGAAAAGTCGATGCACCGGTCAACGGTACTTACCCCCGTACAGGCAAGACCATCACCACACTCAAGACCTCTGCTGGCGACCTGCAGGTGGATCTGATCCACCGGCATGCTGCCTGCAACGATGCTGCCTTCAAGAAGCTTATTGAGGCTGAGTACTTTAATAAAACTTCCTGCCACCGCATGACTGATTCACAGGGCTTTAACGTCATCCAATGTGGCGACCCCACCGGTACCGGTATGGGTGGACCTGGCTTCTACTCTGTTGATGAGAATCCTGACTATCTTGTTACTGCTGCTGGTCAAGACGCCGGTATACAAGGACAGATGGTGACGTATCCCAAGGGTACTGTTGCAGTAGCCAATTCCGGCCCCAATACCGGTGGTAGCCAGTTCTTCATCGTTCTTGCTGATTCACAGCTTCCCCCGAACTACACAGTAATTGGTACCGTAGCCGCTAAGGATTTCCCGGTTCTCGACAAGATCAAGCGTTACGGCGTCACACTCGCTCCGGGCACTGTCGCTCCCTCTGATGGAAAGATTACTGACGGCGCTCCCGCTACCCCGGTTGAGATCAAGTCCTGGAGTGTTGTGAAGACCGTTGGCGTCGAGCAACCCAAAAAGAAAGACTAAAGAGGACGCGCTAGCTACCCGCGCAACCTCTTAACGTCAGACACGATACAGGGAGGCAGTACCTATCGGTACTGCCTCCCTGTATTATGCAAGACGCATCGCACCTTCACACCAAAACCCACCATCTCAGCAGGATGTGAGCGTTCACACGGAGATCACGAATCTCACTCCGAGATCTACCTCGGTCCCTGGCTACTAGACACTATTGATGCGGTAGACGTCATAGACGCCTTCTACCTTGCGAACTGAATTGAGAACAATGCTCAGTCGCTGCGGATCTCCAATTTGGAATGCCCATTTAGAAATCGCGACCCGGTCATCCAGCGTTTGTACCTGCGCAGAGATAACGTCGACTTTCGCCTCAGATAGCGCATGCGTCACATCGGAGAGCAGTCCCTGCCTATCGAGGGCTTCCACCTGTATACACACGAGAAATACAGCCGTGGAGGCGTTGGCCCACGAAACGGTCATTTCTCGGTTCTTGTTGCTTGCCAGCAAATGCTTGGCGTTGGGGCAGTCTGCACGGTGGACAGACACAGAGCCCATTCGAGTGATGTAGCCGACAATGGCATCTCCCGGCACCGGTGTGCAGCATTTCGACAGCTTTACGCTGATACCAGGCATACCGTCCACCAGTACACCGGCGTCATCGGTAGTTTTTACGGCACGATGAGAGGTGCGAAACGCAGTACGCTCAGTCAGAGTCTCTTCTGCTTCCTCCACGGATCCGAAGAGTGCGACCAAACGGCTGACAACGTGCCCTGCTGTAATATTTCCGCTACCAACAGCGCTATACAGCGCCGTAGCATCAGCCAAATTCAGGTCTTGAACGAGTTGCGCCATCGAGTCGTTATTCAATAGACGGTGTAGTGGCAAACCTCCGCGTCTAATCTCGCGGGTGATGGCTTCCTTGCCGGCTTCGATATTCTCTTCACGCCGTTCTTTAGCGAACCATTGGCGGATCTTCGTTTTTGCACGCCCAGAAACGACAAACTGTGCCCAGTCTCGACTCGGCCCCGCACTGGGGTCTTTCGAGGTAAAGACCTCAATGACGTCGCCGTTTTTCAGTTTATTTTCTAGCGGTACGAGTTTTCCATTGACCTTCGCCCCAATGCAGTGATGGCCTACTTCGGTATGCACAGCATACGCAAAGTCAATGGGGGTGGACCCTGCAGGCAAGGTGATGACGTCACCCTTAGGGGTGAAGACGAAAATTTCTTTCACAGCCAAGTCGTAGCGCAGAGATTCGAGGAATTCCCCGGGGTCGGCTGCCTCTCGCTGCCAGTCAAGCAGTTGACGCATCCACGCCATACGGTCCAATTCCCCGGAGTCGCCACGGTGGCTTCCCTTAGTTTCTTTGTAGCGCCAGTGCGCTGCAATGCCATACTCTGCAGTCTGGTGCATCTCTTGGGTACGAATCTGTACCTCGAGCGGCTTACCTTCTGGGCCCACCACTGTGGTGTGCAGGGATTGGTAAACGCCAAAACGCGGTTGAGCAATGTAGTCTTTAAAGCGACCTGGCATGGGCTGCCACAGGGAGTGAATGACACCAACAGCGGCATAACAGTCGCGGATGTCATCGCAGATGACGCGGACACCTACCAAATCGTAGATATCGTTAAATTCGCGTCCCCGTACCACCATCTTCTGGTAGATGGACCAATAGTGCTTGGGGCGTCCATAAACATTCGCCTCAATATTTGATGCTTTGAGCGTACTTTCAATCTCCTCAATGACCTGCGCTAGGTAGCGCTCGCGTGAAGGAGCCCGTTCGCTGACAAGCCGCACGATTTCGTCATACTGGCGTGGGTAGAGTATGCGGAAGCAGAGGTCTTCAAGTTCCCATTTGACTGCAGCCATACCGAGTCGCGCTGCTAAAGGAGCGATGACATCGAGAGTCTGACGTGCTTTTGCGGCTTGCTTCTCAGGAGGTAGGAAACGCATAGTCCGCATATTGTGGAGGCGATCCGCAACTTTGATGACGAGGACTCGTGGGTCTTGCGCCATTGCGATAATCATTTTACGGATCGTTTCCGCTTCCGCGGCAGAGCCCAAAGCTACCCGATCGAGTTTGGTGACACCGTCAACCATCGCAGCGATTTCTTCACCGAAATCCGCAGTGAGTTGCTCCAGCGTGTACTCGGTGTCCTCAACTGTGTCATGGAGTAAAGCTGCTGCGAGTGTTGCCGTGTCCATGCCAATTTCAGCAGCGATCGTGGCAACCGCTAATGGATGAGTAATGTAAGGGTCCCCAGATTTCCGGTACACCCCTTCATGCAGACGTTCTGCGGTAGTGTACGCGCGAACGAGAAGATCAACGTCTCCACCGGGATGGAAGCCATGGTGGACAGCTATAAGTGGCTCAAGTGCGGGGGGTACTGTACTGCGATTACCGATCATGCGACGGGCGAACCGAGCACGCACACTATGGGAAGAGAAGCCTCCCCGCTGAGCAACAGACGGGTTGTCTTTATCGGCCATTGAAACCACCTCCGCCAGTTGCAAATTAGGAGCTAGACATGCCCTATACTACGCCGTTGTGATGGAGAATACCGGGAGGTCTGCCAGTTTAGATCGTCCATTCAATTCTGTGAGTTCCAGGATAGTGGCGAAACCTGTCACCACTCCCCCGGCTTTTTCAATGAGCTCTAGTGCTGCTTGGGAGGTACCGCCAGTCGCCATGACATCGTCGACAATGAAGATACGTTTTCCGGTGATATCCAATCCTTCTGCCGGGATTTCCAAAGCGGCCTCACCGTATTCGAGCCCATAGTCAACGTGGTGGACCGGTGGAGGCAGTTTCCCAGCTTTACGCAGCGCTAAGACTCCCACGTCTTTAAGCACAGCTACTCCAGCAGAGATGAGGAAGCCACGCGCATCTAGACCAGCAATAATGTCAACATCTTCAGCCCAGTCCGCCATCTGCCTCATAATTCCGTTAAAAATCTGAGGATCAGCGAGGACCGGAGTGAGGTCAGCAAAATGAACGTCTTTTTCGGGGAAGTCCGCGACCCAGCGAATGCTATCGTGGATGCTCTGCGCGAGCGTGGTTGCCATGAACTGCTCCTTTAAGAATTCCAGCGATCCATATTCCAGCCGACACTGGCGGAGGAACGGCCTTGCGTTACACCTTGTAAGCCAGGGCTAACGAATTGCCAGCGTGGCTGCACATAGAGAGGCAAAGCGTAGCCCATATCCAACAAGTACTGCTGGAAGTTGGTCACTGTCTGGGCAAAGACTGAATTACGATCGATACCATCTTTTTGAATCGGCATGTTTTCGCCTTGGATGTTGTTGAGCCGGGCCACCCGCACAAACAGCTCCCGTGCATCACCTTTACGGAAGTCCGGAAGACGATAGGGGCTCAGACCCACCAGGCCGCTAGCCACATCGAAGGATCCACCGGGACCAACTGCACCAGCAGTACCGAAGAGGCCAGCCTGTACATTTCCTGATACGAGTATCTCTCCGGTGTACGTTTCTGCCGGGGCACCTATCACCGTAAACCCTCGACTCTTACATGCATCTGCCATCATCTCGATGACGTGTTTAGCACGCGATGAGGCTGCTGGATAAACGATATTAACCCGTTGCTTCCGTGGCAGTTTGCGTAAATTCCCTCGTGTATTGAGGTGGGTCCATTCGGATACTTGCCGTGCAACGGGGTCATTGCCGAGCGGAAGGATTGAGACGGCGGGCCGTCCCAACACCTCAGGCGTCCCAGCTGCGCTTTGTTTGTCTTTGGCGACAAAGTCCTGAATCTGGGCGCGCGGGACGCAGGAAAGGAATGTTCGGCGAACTTGCGGGTCAGCGAATAGCCCACGGGTTGAGAGCCGAAACTGCATGATGTTTTCGGAAGACACCGCAGCGCTGGTAGCGCCTTCGGGTGCTGCCGGGTTGTTGTCGTCGTAGGCGATGTCTCCTACTTGTACATCACCATCTTCGATGTGCTGTTTGACGTTCGTGCCTGTCGAGTAGATAACGACTCGCCCAATGCGCGCCGGCTCCCCCCACCACTTATCATTGCGTTCCAGGGTAATGGCACCCTCCTCATCGATCCCCGTAACTTTATAGGGACCGGATGAGACAAACCTGGAGAGATCCAATGACGGACGATCAAAACGCCACCCTTTATTCCAGAAGGCAGCGACTCGTGCAAGTCCTTCCGGGTTGGTACCGGCGAGGATCTCACGAAGATCTTTTACTCCCGTTGCTCGGGAGGCAATATGCCAAGGCATAATAGTTCCGGAACCGAAAAGCGCCAACCAATCTCGAGGCAGCTGGCCCGATTGGAACACAATTTCGGCATGCTTTGACTGTGGACTGCAGTTGATCGTGCCGATCTCGGATAGCCCAGGCATGGACATTGCGTTAAATGGACTACCGTGCTGGGGACGACGTGCCAACCAGCTGAAAAGAACGTCATCGCAGGTGATTGGCTCTCCGTCGGAGAATTCGGCGTGGTCATCAATATGCATTTCAACCCGGACAGGAGCACCAAGTTTTACTTGGACTGTACCGAACTCAGTATCAGCTAGTCGATTACCAAGTCCATCCAAGTAGGAGAAACCGATATTAACCCGAGGGAAGGCCGCTAGGCTCCCACCGGTATAGCCTGCGACCGTAGCAGCATTGTAGTCGACGATGGGGCCATCTACGGCATAACCCACAGCTCCGCTCAGCCCACCTGTGGTACAACCGGAGAGGCCAACAACAAGTGAGAAGATGGCACCGGCAATGCCGCAACGGCGGAGAATGGTGCTAGCCATTATGCAGTCCTAGTGGGCAGCTGCAGCTACCGCATCGGTAACGGAGTCTGTCGTTCGTACTTCCAGGACAGCTTTATCGTGTTCTTGTACCTCAGTACGGAAACGGTTCTTGATACCGACAACCAGCGGAGTGGCAAGGAACACAGATGCATATGTACCGGTCACGACACCCACGAGCTGGATCAATGCAAGATCCTGTAGTGTACCAACGCCTAACATCCATACAGCGACGATCATCAGTGAGATGATCGGCAGCACGGAAATGATCGTGGTGTTAATCGAGCGCATGATGGTCTGGTTAATAGCTAGATTGGCGCCTTCAGCGTAGGTGTGCCGTTTGTGGCGAAGCGCCGCATCAGTGTTCTCTTGCACTTTGTCAAACACGACGACGGTGTCGTAGATGGAGAACGCGAGAATGGTGAGGAGGCCGATGACGGTAGCAGGGGTGACTTCGAACCCAATGAGCGAATAGACACCAGCTGTCGTGACAGTACAGAACACCAGTGATGCTAGTGAGGCAAACGCCATATCGCGCTCGAAGCGAACGGCGATGTAGAGACCCACAATGACGAGGAATACGAAGAGAGCCAACAACGCTTTCTTTGTGACGGTGGTTCCCCACGTGTTGGATACAGTGGAATCACCAATGGCGGTAGCACCGGAATGCCCAGATGCGTCTACAGGCTCAAAGGTATCTCCGAGCTGCATCTTGACCTTCGCGATCTGGTCATTGTTGAGGTGGCGGGACTGGATTTCCACCATACGCCCGGAGCCTGAACCGACTATGGAGACATTTGCTGGTTCAAATCCGAGGGTATTAGTGAAAACCTCCTCTACGTGGGCGGTATCGACTTTCTCTGCACCAATCGGCATGTTGAGCTTCGAACCGCCGGTGAAGTCAACTCCGAAAGAGAACCCACGAATGATGATGGAAAGAATAGCGATGGCGATGATGACACCGCTGACGATGTACCAGTTACGGCGTTTACCGACGATGTTAAAGGCGCCGGTACCGGTGTAGAGACGTGTAAGGAGGGAGTGACGTTGTTGTGCAGGGTCGTTCGCAACACCGTAGGTCTCATCGAACTGTTCGGCGTCGACGTCGATAGGAGCAAGATTCTCTGCCATGTTAGTTCTCCTCTCCAGCCGTAGCCTGGGCAGCCGGAATAGCATTGCGCTGCTGGACGAGGCGGGCAGCGGCTGCACGACGTTCCGCAGTGATCTCTTGTAGTTTGCCCAAACCGTTAAAGGCAGGCTTAGACATGAGCTTCAAGTGAGAGGCCAGGAGCACAAGCGGGGACGTCACAATAAAGACGATCAAGAGGTCGAAGACGGTGGTCAGACCAGTAGTGAAGGCGAAGCCACGCACCTCTCCAACAGCCAGTGTGTACAGCACGATAGCGGCGATAAAGGTGACAGCGTTGCCAGTGACAATAGTGCGGCGCGCCTTTGCCCAGCCGCGCGGTACCGCTGAGCGGAAAGAACGACCCTCACGGATTTCGTCTTTAATGCGCTCAAAGAAGACCACGAAGGAGTCGGCTGTGGTGCCGATACCAATGATGAGGCCTGCTACGCCGGATAGGTCAAGAGTGTAGCCAATCCACCGTCCCAGCAGCACAAGGCTGCCGTAGACCATGGCTCCTGTGGCGACCAGAGAAAGCATGGTGACGATCCCCAGTGCACGGTAGACCACGAGCGCAAAAATGGCGACAAGGATAAGCCCGACCAGGCCGGCGATAAGACCTGCGTTGAGGGAGGCGATACCGAGCGTCGCAGGAATCGTATCTACCTTGCCACCCGGGGTTCCGTCGGGTGAGGAGAAGTTCAGCGGCAGCGCACCGTACTTGAGGTTATTTGCTAGGGAGATAGCCTCTGCTGTATTGAAGGGGCCAGTGATTTGGGTGTTGCCATTCTTGATGGGTTCCTGGATAGTGGGAGCGGACACCACACTGGAATCAAGCACCATGGCGACCTGCTGCTCGTTGTAGGTGGTCGTTACCCGAGCCCAGGTATCCACTCCTTTGCCTTTAAAAGCAAAGGAAACGTAGGTGTGCCCTTGCTGGTTATTGAAGCCACCTTCGACGGTGTCTGCTTTGATAAAGGAACCGTCGAGGCGCGGCCCGTTGGGGTTGTCGGGATTAATTAGCGGGGCTGGGCCCAGAATGTATTTCTGTCCCTGGGAGTCACAGGTGATGAGAGGCCTTGCGGGGTCGTCGTTACCAGCAAAACGGTCTGCCGCTTGACAGCTCATTTTGGTGGCATTCTCCCGTAGGATACGCAGCTGTTGGCCGGCTGCGAGCGGTTTGCCATTCTCTCCCTTGAGCGGGGCTTGGCGGAATTCCCGCAGAGCCTCAACTTCGCGTGCACGAACCTCAACAGAGGTTTCGTTCTGGCGAGCTTTCGCCTTGGGCTGCTCGTCCACCTGGGTGGCATCGGGACCGAGTGCTTCCATGACCGGACGAACCACCAGTTTCGCGGTGGTACCAAGGTTACGAGCATCTTCAGCGTTAGTACCGGGAACGGTGATGACGAGGTTTTGACCGTCGATCTGAACTTCTGATCCAGACACGCCCATGCCGTTGACACGGTTCATGAGGATCGTCTGGGCCTGCTTGAGCTGATCTTCAGATGGGTTACCGGAAGGAGTAAGGGTAACGCGAGTACCACCTTGCAGGTCGATACCTAATTTCGGTGTCGCTTTGCCATTTCCTGTAAAGAAAATGAGGCAGTACATCAGGATGACGAGGATCGCGAAGACACTCAAGAGAGCATATTGAGTGGATTTCTTCGATGATGGCGTCACGGTCGTGCGGTTAGCAGCCACTGTCGTCGGACTCCTTTTAGTGACGTTTCGGTCAGAAAGGCCATTAGCCCTTCTAGATTACGGCCATTTGGCTACTTATCCGAATTTTCAGAGGGAGAACCAGTCGGACGGTCGTCCTTGCCCTCATCAAGGTCTTCCAGACCTTCAATGGTGTCAGGAATCTCGGGAGTCTCCGCATCCTTCCAATCGGTAGCGGAAGTGGGATGTGCAGAATCGGTATCACTGTCAGGTGCGTCACCAGCAGCAGCTGCTTCAAGTTCTTCATCGAGCTCGCTGGGAGTAGCTTCTACCTTGCCACGCACTGAGTTAAGATCCCAGGTAGTGACAATGCCATCAGCAATCATGAGGTCAATCTTGGTATCAGAGACCTTGACGACTGTGCCATAAAGGCCTGCAGTGGTGGACACTTCATCACCGGGCAGTAGTTCCGTGAGCATGTTATAGCGCTGTTCCATCATTTTCTTCTGCTTGCGGCTGCCAAACAGCATGAAAACGATCATCGCAACGACAAGGATGATGAGCATAATTGAACCGGTCATGTGTTCTCCTTCTCAATGGCGCAGCGCGCCGGGGTTACTAGTGCAGAACGGCATCAAAGCGCTTTTGCTCATCTGCCCACCATGTCTGCACCATTACAGTGTGCCAGGATTATTGGAAAATAGCCCTGGTTGATTGTCGTCTTCGGCCCTTTTACCTACCAGAGACGACGAGGGTGGGGTGAGCCCGAGGTGCTCCCATGCTTGCGGAGTGGCTACTCGCCCACGCGGAGTACGCGAGAGCATGCCAGCCCTTACGAGGAATGGCTCACAGACTTCTTCGATAGTGTTGGGTTCTTCACCCACGGCCACCGCGATGGTGGAAAGACCAACTGGGCCGCCGTTATACATGCGGATAATCGCGTCGAGTACGGCCGTGTCCAGACGATCTAGGCCTAACTCATCGACGTCATAAACAGCGAGCGCAGCACGTGCTACTGTACGGTCAATATGGCCTTGGGACCGGATATCGGCATAGTCTCGAACTCGCCGTAGAAGTCGGTTGGCGATTCGTGGTGTGCCTCGTGACCGGGATGCAATCTCCCCTGCCCCACTTGGCTCAATGTCAATGTCGAGGATGTTGGCTGAGCGGTGAATAATCTCCTCTAGCTGCTCGACATCATAGAAGTCCATGTAACCGGTATAACCGAAGCGGTCTCGCAATGGACTCGTCAAGAGGCCTGCTCTGGTCGTGGCTCCTACCAGTGTAAATTGTGCCAAGCTGAGGGGAATAGAGGTGGCGCCTGGGCCTTTACCCACCATTACGTCAATACGGAAATCCTCCATAGCTTGGTAGAGGATCTCTTCAGCAGGGCGTGATATGCGATGGATTTCATCAATAAAGAGAACATCGCCTTCCTGCAGGTTCGACAGAATTGAGGCGAGATCACCCGGCCGTTCGAGCGCAGGGCCGGAGGTACTCCGAAGGGTTGTCCCCAATTCTTGAGCAATAATCATGGCTAAGGAGGTTTTCCCAAGCCCTGGCGGACCACTAAAGAGAATGTGGTCGGGTACTACTCCCCTGTGACGAGCGCTACTGAGTATCAGCTCAAGCTGCTCGCGTACTCGTGCTTGGCCAATGAAAGTGGTGAGGTCTGCTGGACGCAGACTCAACTCTTCGTTTTCCCCCTGCAGCGATGCGCCTGACAACACTCCCTTTGCTGGACGAGTGTCACCCGCGGAGGAACGGGAAGGGACGAAATCGTCCTCTGTGAATTCGATCATGCTCGCCCTCCCAAGTGCGAGAGTGCCTGCCGGAGTACGGCGGCAGCCTCCGCATCAGGAGCTTCCCGAAGCACTGCTCCAATGGCTTTTTCAGTTTCTCGTTGCGAGAAGCCTAGCCCGGCGAGAGCTTCGCTCACTTCTTCAGCAACGCTGGAGTGGGTCGTCGCCACTAGCGTTGTGTCTTCGTCCCTACTTATTGACTCGACCTTATCTTTTAATTCGACGACCAGACGTTCGGCAACTCGTTTCCCCACCCCTGGCACTTTCTGCAGTGCCGCAGTATCGCTGTGGGACAGTGCTGCGCACAGCTCTCGCGGGTGCAGCACCGAGAGAATAGACAGCGCCATTCGTGGACCAATGCCAGAAACCTTCTGTAGCAGCAAAAAGAGTTCCTGCTGATCGGGCTGAGCAAATCCGTAAAGAGTCAGGGAATCTTCCCGCACGACCAATTCTGTCAGCACAGTAGCGGTGCTGCCGCGGCTGAAGGTTGCCAACGTATCTGGTGTCGCGAATACACGGTATCCCACCCCCCCTACCGTGATGATCACACTATCAAGCGAAATTCGGTCGATAGTACCAGTCAGAGAGGCGATCATTTACGGCTCCTTACTAGTCGGTAGAGGATGAACTCCCACAGGATCAACAAGTGAGGAGGTGGGTTGTGTCGTTCGTAGCTTCTGTTGCAGGGGATATCGCCATAGATGGCAGATAGCAATGGCTAAAGCATCTGCAGCATCTGCGGGGCAGGGTGGTTCAACTAACCCTAGGATACGCGTCACCATAGCAGTGACCTGCGACTTATCGGCTCTACCATTGCCGGATACAGCTGCTTTTACTTCGCTAGGAGTGTAAAAGGTGACGGGAACATTGCGTCGGGCTGCCTCAGTTGCGGCAACCCCTGCTGCCATTGCTGTCCCCGCCGCAGTATTTCGGTTGTGTTGAGTAAAAACTCGTTCGATGGCGACTGCCTCGGGGCGGTATCTGTCGAGAATCGCAGCGACTCCTTCCGCTACAGCGAGCAGGCGCTGAGCGATATCGGTGTCGGCGGGGGTGCGAACCACGTCAACGGCAAGGGGCTTGACCGCGGTCCCACCGGAACGCCGAACAACGCCTATACCACAACGAGTGAGGCCGGGGTCGATGCCCACAACACAGGTTTGGGTCATGACTTCCGTTCCTCACTCGTCAAGGAGATGGGACGAGGAGCATCTGCCCTCGACCGCGCCGGCAACGAGTTACTCCTCGTCGCCATAAAGTTCTGCTGCTACCTCATCAGAGATCTGCATGTTGGTGTACACGTTCTGGACGTCATCGCTATCTTCGAGTGCATCGACGAGGCGAATAATCTTCTTGGCACCCTCGAGGTCCAGTGGTACCTGCACATCAGCACGGAATTCGGCTTCAGCGGATTCGTAGTCGAGGCCAGCATCCTGCACCGCAGTGCGCACTGCAACCAAGTCGGAGGAACCACAGGTGACCTCGAAGGCTTCCCCTTGGTCCGCTACTTCTTCGGCACCGGCATCCAGTACGGCCATCAGCACGTCGTCTTCGCTGATGCCGTCTTTCTTCTCGACAACGACAACGCCAACACGATTGAAGAGGTAGCTCACGGAGCCCGGATCGGCCATATTGCCCCCATTGCGGGACATGGCGATACGTACTTCGCCAGCAGCACGATTTCGGTTGTCGGTGAGGCATTCGATGAGGATGGCGACACCGTTGGGGCCGTAGCCCTCATACATGATGGTTTCCCAATCTGCGCCACCGGCTTCCGCACCGGATCCACGCTTCACAGCACGGTCGATGTTATCGGCGGGGACAGAGGACTTCTTAGCCTTCTGAATAGCGTCATAGAGGGTGGGGTTACCGGCAGGGTCACCGCCACCGGTGCGTGCTGCTACTTCGATATTCTTGATAAGTTTGGCGAACATCTTGCCGCGCTTGGCGTCGATGGCAGCCTTCTTGTGCTTAGTCGTCGCCCATTTGGAGTGGCCACTCATGGTGTCACGTCCTTTCCCTCTACGTGGTACACGTGCGCTGTTGTCAATCTTCCACAGTCATTCACGTGTGTCCTGATATTTAAGGTATTTAGTGAGTTAATTAAAATCTACTGCCTAGCTGCCGAGCATGCGGAATTTACGCGGTGCCCTGCACGATTGACAGGAAGTACTGGTGGAAGCGTCGATCCTCGACGAGTTCCGGGTGGAAGGATGTTGCAAGTGCGGAGCCTTGTCGTACTGCCACTGGATTGGTCCTTCCCTGTGTGTCAGTAACGCTGCACAAAACGTCAACACCTTCGCCTACTTCTTCGACCCAAGGCGCGCGAATGAAGACGGCACGGAACGGCTCGTCTCCCAGCGCTGCGATGGGAAGGTCGGCTTCAAACGAGTCAACCTGCCGGCCGAAGGCATTGCGCCGCACCGTCATGTTCATGGTCCCAAAACTACGTGCGTCAGCGCGCGTGTCCAGCACCTCATTGGCCAACAGAATCATACCAGCGCATGAGCCGTACACGGGAAGGCCCGCAGAAAGGAGCTCAGCCATAGGATCCCACATGTCAAAAATGGTGAGGAGCTTGCTTAGGGTTGTCGATTCCCCACCGGGGATGATGAGTCCATCGATGCCGTCGAAGTCGCGGGCAAGACGCACACGTCGTACATCCACGCCGCACGCGTGCATTGCGTCAACATGTTCGGTGACAGCACCTTGGACATCCAAGACACCAATAAGCGGAGCAGTCATTATGCTCTTTCTCGTCGGGATAGGTGGGTACAGTGAGTTCTACCCAAATAGCGGCAGGGCAGGCAACGTCATCAGCGAGCTCCTAATCACTCGTCAGACGCCACTTGCCCTGCGCCTATGGGGCTAATGCCGGCTTGCTAGGTGATTGTTACCAGCCGCGATCAGCAAGGCGATGGTCGACCGGCAGGTCATCCACATTGATGCCTACCATGGCTTCCCCCAGATTGCGGGAGACATCGGCAACCACACTGGGGTCGTCATACATCTTGGTGGCCTTCACAATGGCGGCAGCACGCTTCGCAGGATCACCGGACTTGAAGATGCCAGAACCAACGAACACGCCATCTGCGCCCAACTGCATCATCATCGCAGCATCGGCGGGAGTGGCAATACCACCAGCGGTAAAGAGGACAACAGGGAGCTTGCCTTTTTCAGCCACATCCTTGACCAGCTCGTAGGGTGCCTGCAGTTCTTTAGCAGCAACGTAGAGCTCATCCGGATCCATTGCCTGCAGCTTGCGGATGCCAGCGTTGATGGAGCGAATGTGGGTGACGGCGTTAGAGACGTCACCGGTGCCGGCTTCACCCTTCGAACGAATCATGGCAGCACCTTCGGTAATACGACGAAGGGCCTCGCCCAGGTTGGTGGCACCGCACACGAAGGGGACGGTGAAGTTCCACTTATTGATGTGGTTACTGTAGTCAGCTGGGGTGAGAACTTCGGACTCATCGATGTAGTCGACACCGATAGCTTCCAGCACCTGGGCTTCCACGAAGTGACCAATACGAGCTTTCGCCATCACGGGGATGGTGACGGCTTCCTTAATGCCCTCGATCATGTCCGGATCGGACATACGAGCAACGCCACCTTGTGCACGAATGTCGGCAGGAACGCGCTCGAGGGCCATAACGGCAACCGCACCGGCATCTTCGGCAATACGAGCCTGCTCAGGGTTTACAACGTCCATAATGACGCCGCCCTTGACCATCTCGGCCATGCCGCTCTTGACGCGGTAGGTACCCGTCTGATTCTCGTTGGTCACAATGACTCCTAGTCTCTACGCACATATCCCCCAGGCACACGTGCGAAGGGAATATGTGCAACACCATTAGAAAAGGGTGGGAATAGTAATTATCCCTAACAGCTTAAACCACGTCGGTTAAAGGAGGGTTAATCTTGCACAGCGTGCATCGAATTCGTCTCCATTGACAACGATGGCGCCGGTTCTGCCACGGGCCTCTCTGTGTCGTAGGAGGCGGCGTCCATCTCCAACCAGGATTCATCAATAATATTGAAGTAATACGGCTGTGAGGCATGTCCAGAGAGGCGGAAAAAACGCACCATAGGGGCTGTATGCAAGGCGAGAGCTTCGTTTACCGCATTGTTGTAGAAGCGTCGGGCCAAATTAACTCGCAACGCCGCTTCTTGAAGTCCCGCCAGATCTTCATGGTCAACTCGAGAGAAATCGGAGCGTCGCAAGACGAGTGTGAGGTCGTTCTCCACCGTTTCCCGATTACGCAGATCCACAAGTTGGGGGCAAGCAGTAGCTTCCACAATATGGGCTGTATGGCTGATGGTGTTCGCCTCACGAGTCATTTCGGCAGCTTCCGCTGTATCCATACCAAGGTGGGTAGCAGTTCGACGCATTGCTCTGGCGACCATCCGAGCAGCAAGAGCACGGCGGTCTAGTGTTCCCTCCAGTGCGATTGCCGCTTGTTCGCAGCGCTTATGTAGACGGTGTAGCCTTTGCGCTGTCAGATAGGCCCAGGTAGCGGTGACAACAATGCTGATTGCCACGATGCTAATGAGGACGACAGCCCATATCGGTAAAGAAATCATTTGAGGTGCACCTTTCCGGCCCCCAGCGTGACGGTATCGTAGACCGCAAGTACTTGCTGTGCCACAACCGACCAATCGTATTGCGCGACGACACTCGTGGCTCGAACCACTTTGGCGGTCGTTTTCTCAGGCTCCTGTAGTGCAGTGAGAATTGTCTGTGCCAGGGCTGCAGCGTCTCCTACCGGGCTGAGCCAGCCTGCTTCTCCCTTATCGAGCACGGCGGCGAAAGCGGGAATATCACTGGCGACAACCGGCACTCCTGCCGACATAGCCTCAACGAGAACAATGCCAAAGCTCTCTCCGCCCGTATTGGGTGCAACGTACACACTTGCGGAACGGAGCGCCGCTGCCTTGTCGGCCTCTGACACATGCCCTAGTAGCGTCAGCGTACCGACATTCTCTACGGCTTTTCGCCGCAGCTCAGTGGCATCACCGTCGCCAACAACCATCAACTCGACATTCGGGTATGCGGCATGGATCGTAGGTAGGGCCTCCAACAGAACATCCATTCCCTTGCGTGGCTCGTCGTAGCGGCCGAGGAAAAGTAACACGGGATGGTCTAAGCGCTCGTAACCGGGCAGAGGCTGGGCCGTTCGGAATTTCGAGACGCGCACCCCATTGGGGATGAGCACAGCATCACCTCCGATACCGTCCATTTGCCACCGTCGCGCCATATTAGATACCGCAATTCTGCCGCTGATACCTTCCATCCGTTTCGTCAAAAAAGAACGGAAGATCCGTACGAGAAGGCTCGGTTTACCTGAGGCATGAAAGGTGCTGACAAGCGGCCCTTGGGCAAGATACGTGGCCCACATGGTTAGGCTTGGAGAGGCCGGTTCATGGAGATGAAGGACATCGAAGTCCCCATCTTCGATAAAGGTCCGCACTGCACGCCAATGGCGGGGAGTGAAGCTCAGCCGTGCTACCGAACCGTTGAAAGGAATGGGGATTGCCCGCCCCGTTAGCGTCACGTAGGCGGGAACATCATCTTTTTTCACTCCCGGACCAAGCACCTCGACATAGTGGCCAAGTGCGATCATCTCGTCCGCAATTTCCAGAATATGCGTCTGTACACCGCCCGGAACATCGAAAGAGTACGGGCAGATCATACCGATACGCACGAACTAGCCCTCCTTCTCTTCAGCGAGCTTTTTCACACCTTCTTCGATATGGGCGAGATGACCAGCCGACAGGTCTTTCAACCAAAGAGGTTGCAAAAGATGCCAATCCTCGGGATGCTGAGCAATAGCGTCCTCGAATGAAGTAGCAAGGAGCTGGGTGGTTACCGCCACTCCCCCGCTGGTGTCAATGGGATCCCCCACCTTCATTCCCCAGCCACCCGGGGTGTACCAACAGTGAACAGGGCACAGCACCGCACCCGTGTCAGTTGCAAGTTTCGCGGGGCCAGCGGGCATACGAGTTCGTTCGCCAAAGAAGGTTACTTCCACTCCACGCGCGCGCAGATCACGTTCACCAAGAAGGCAGATAACGCCATTGCGCTTGAGTGTTTCCTTAAGGTGCTGCATGGGGGGAACTGTCCCACCGGTTAATGGAATCACATCAAAACCGAGGCTTTCCCGGTAGTCAACAAAACGCTGATAGAGACTCTCTGGTTTGAGCCGCTCGGCAACCGTACTAAAGGTACCAACCGCATGGACGAGCCACACACCAGCCATATCCCAGTTTCCTGAGTGTGGTAGTGCCAGCACCACACCGTTTCCTTTGGCCAGGCCGTCGGTAATGTGGTGTTTCCCCTCAATTGAGGCATCTAACTGTGGGAAGAGAGTATCCACGTTCATGGATGGCAGTCGGAAAGCTTCCCGCCAGTACCGCGCATAGGAGCGAATTGCGGCTCGCACGAGTTCATCGGGAACGTCTGCGGGACCCGCCACCCCGATCACTCTTGCAAGATTCTTGCGGAGTTGGGTCATGGGTCGATGCTTGGCGATCACATCGGCAGCAGCATCAAATAGACGACAGGCCACAGCGTCGGGCAGAGCTTTGACGACCGCCCAGCCTAGCGCGTAGCCCTTGTCGGACAGGTTCTCCCGTAGTACTGTCATGCGGCTTGGCGGCTGTTCTGCCATGGGGTGTATCTCCTCGTGCAGAAGTCGGTGACCAGAGCCACTGACTCTTTCAAAAGCTAGTGTTGAACGTCAAAATCTTCGCGTGCATGGGGAGCGTGTGACACTACGTGCAGGCGCTGTCCCACGGTGATAATGCTACCGATGGCCAGGATCCACATAGCGGCATTGATGAAGTAGGTCATCCACTGCACATCGAAGTAGAGGCCAATACCGGTAAATCCGATGCCGACGAGTCCGATGATGAGCCGCTCGGGCCGCTCGATCAATCCGTTGTTGACCGGGATTCCGGATGCCTCCGCCCGAGCCTTGGCATACGAGATAACCTCGGAGAATACGAGAGTGACAATGGTGGTGATGAGAAGCCAGGTATCATCCGGGCGATTGTTGATTTCCCACCAGAGGATGGATCCAATGACGGCACCGTCGGCAATTCGATCGAGTGTTGCATCAAGCACTGCACCGTAGGGCGTCCCGTGCCCAATCTGACGAGCCATAGCACCGTCGATAAGGTCGACAAACACGGTGAGTCCCAATAGGATCGCACCAATGGTGACGTGCTCGGTAATAGCAATAAGCACAATGGCGAGCGTGACATTGAGCACCGTGCCGAAGATGGTCATCATATTCGGCGTGACCCCAATTTTGAGGAGTCCGCGGGCAATCGGGTTAATTACTTTTGTGATTCCCGGGCGCAGATACTTTCCGATCACTACTTCTCCTTATGCCGAATGATCGCTTGCGGCAACTTGACGTACCCATTCTTCTGCCAAAAGGCGGCGCGTCTGCTGCAGTGTTTGCGGAAGCACCTTGGTATCAGCGAAGAGGGTGATGAAATTAGCGTCCCCTACCCAGCGCGGAACGACATGTTGGTGGAGATGCTCTGAGACGGAACCACCTGCACCATTACCGAGATTAAACCCGATATTAAAAGCATCGGGATGCGAGACTTCCCGAATCACCCTAATAAGACGTTGAGTCATCAGAGCTAGTTCCATGGTTTCCGCGGTGGTGAGATCCTCATAATCGGCGACCTGTCTATAGGGGATCACCATGGAATGCCCCGGGTTGTAAGGGTAGAGGTTGAGACACACGAAACAGAGTTCACCACGGGCCACGATAAGTCCCTCCTCATCACTGCATTTCGGCAAGTTGAGGAAGGGATCACGAGAGCTTGTGCAGGTGTTAGCGGAAGTCTCCGTCTCCTCCACGGGAGCAGCCTCTTCCGTGATGTAGGACATGCGGTAGGGAGCCCACAAACGTTCAAGCTTGTCAGGCACCCCTACCCCAGAATCCACATACTCAGTCTTCGGCACGTTGGTCCTCAATCAGCTCAGCAGTTGGTGATTCGTTGCGCTGAGAACGGGCCCACTCGGTGATGAGGTCGAGGGCTTCGGCACGCGGTACACCATTAACCTGCGAACCATCACGGAAGCGGAAGGACACGGCTCCTGATTCTTCATCGCGAGCACCTGCCAACAGCATGAACGGCACTTTTTGAGTGGTGTGCGTACGAATCTTCTTCTGCATGCGGTCGTCACTCAAGTCTACTTCTGCACGAATACCGCGGGAGGCCAACTCGGCAATGACTTCCTGAAGGTACGGGGCAAAGGTGTCAGCAACTGGGATACCGATGACCTGCAGTGGTGCCAACCATACGGGAAAAGCACCGGCATAGTGTTCTGTCAGCACACCAAAGAATCGCTCGATGGAGCCGAAGAGTGCACGATGAATCATAACTGGGCGCTGCTTGGTGCCATCGGGTGCAGTGTATTCCAAGCCGAAACGCTCGGGCAGGTTAAAGTCCAGCTGCACAGTAGACATCTGCCATGTACGGCCGATTGCGTCGCGTGCTTGGACGGAGATCTTTGGTCCATAAAATGCTGCACCTGCTGGATCGGGCACAAGTTCCAGACCAGAGGCTTCTGCAACCCGCTGCAAAGTAGCCGTCGACTTCTCCCAAATCTCATCCGAACCCACGAACTTCTCAGGGTCTTTAGTCGACAGCTCAAGGTAGAAGTCGTCGAGTCCGTAGTCGCGGAGCAGCGAAATAATGAACGTGAGAACGTCGGTGAGCTCAGCTTCCAGCTGATCTTCGGTGCAGTAAATGTGAGCATCATCCTGGGTGAAACCACGCGCACGGGTAAGCCCGTGAATAACACCTGATTTTTCATACCGGTAGACCGTGCCGAACTCGAATAGTCGGAGAGGAAGCTCACGGTAAGACCGCCCACGTGAGGCAAAGATGAGATTGTGCATTGGGCAGTTCATTGGCTTGACATAGTAGTCCTGTCCAGCCTTGCGGACGTCGCCATTCTCGTCTAGTTCCTCATCGAGGTGCATAGGGGGGAACATGCCGTCGGAATACCAGTCGAGGTGCCCGGAAGTCTTAAAGAGGTCACCTTTGGTGATGTGCGGGCTGTAGACGAACTGGTAGCCTGCCTCAATGTGGCGTCGACGGGAATGCTGCTCCATCTCGTTGCGGATAATTCCGCCTTTGGGATGGAACACCGGGAACCCTGAGCCAATTTCATCGGGGAAGCTGAAAAGGTCCAGTTCTGTGCCCAACCGACGGTGGTCGCGCTTGGCAGCTTCGGCCATTCGATCGAGATAATCATCCATAGCTTCCTGAGACTCCCAGGCGGTGCCGTAGATGCGTTGTAGGTCATCGTTCTTTTGATCGCCACGCCAGTAGGCGGCAGAGGAACGAGTCAAGTGGAATGCCGGAATAAACTTGGTGGTTGGGACATGCGGACCACGGCACATATCACTCCACAGCACCTCCCCTGTGCGCGGGTTGACATTGTCGTACACCGTCACTGCGCCGTCACCCAAATCTGCGGATTCGTCACCGGTGAACGTCGCTCCGGCTGATTTCTCTCGCAAGAGTTCAAGCTTGTAGGGCTGGTCAGCGAGGAACTCTTCTGCCTCGGCAAGACTGGCAAAAGACCGCTTACGGAACTGCTGCCCCTGTTTGACGATCTTACGCATAGCTTTTTCGATAGCTTTGAGATCATCCGGAGTGAATGGCTCCGCGACGCGGAAGTCGTAGTAGAAACCATTCTCAATGGCAGGACCGATGCCGAACTTCACATCCGGGAAAAGCTGCTGTACCGCTTGTGCCATGACATGCGCAGCTGAGTGCCGAATGATGGTGCGCCCATCTTCTGTATTTGCGGGAATTGCAGTAACGGTGGTGTCTGCTTCGGCTACCCATCCGAGATCGTGGATAGTGCCGTCGTCTTCCTGCACACCCAGGATAGCGTTGACACCTTTGGTGGGCAGTTCGGTGTCTCGCAATGCAGTACCGGCTCGCGTCCCGGCAGGGATGGAAAATACAAGATCGGCCGCTACGAGGGCGGCCTGCTGAGAAGATGAGTCATTCGACACGAGGATGTGCTCCTTGATTGTGGTGCGGTGCTACATACCTGGTAGCTACCGACGTTGCCTGCTCATCTTAGCGCGAAGATGAAACAATATTCCACGTAGCAGGACGGCACTCCATTTTCCTCCCCAAAATACAAAAAGTGGTCCCAGCTGGGATCGAACCAGCGACCTCCCCGGTGTGAACGGGACGCTCTTCCACTGAGCCATGGGACCGTTTGCCTGCTAGACACTTTCCCGTCAAAGCAAAGAAACTGTGCTAACTGCAACGAAAAGAATCTAGCAGACCGCCGCCTAATTTGTCCAAGCGGACACTAATAGGGCCAAAACAGGCATATTCACCACAATGACTGCCATCCCGCGGTCGCTACATCCGAACTTTTCCCACACGCGTCGCGAGACAGGCGTAACTACTCTCGTAAACAACGCGCAACACGCCTGTGAACAGGCGATTTTGCAGAGTGGGTAGTTGTCCGCTAATGTAATCGGAGCAAGCTCAAAGAGCGGAGCGAGATCCCAAAGGTTCTCGGTTCCGAGTTCACAGTCTGCAGTGCGGATGTAGCGCAGTTGGTAGCGCATCACCTTGCCAAGGTGAGGGTCGCGGGTTCGAATCCCGTCATCCGCTCCATGGTGGAAGCACCTGCGGTGGAGTGGCCGAGTGGCGAGGCAACGGCCTGCAAAGCCGTGCACACGGGTTCGATTCCCGTCTCCACCTCTCTTTTTTAAAACTTGCGCGATTAGCTCAGCGGGAGAGCGCTTCCCTGACACGGAAGAGGTCACTGGTTCGATCCCAGTATCGCGCACCA